>NZ_CP049256.1:300775-601550 GCF_011046485.1 Microbacterium sp. 4R-513 | reverse complement strand
CTGCCCGGGAACTCGCGCACATCGTCACGGGCCTGTCCGACTCGGGGCTCGAGACTCTCGTCGTCGCGCCGCTCGCCCGGTCGGGCCTGCGAGTGCGGCAACAGGTGAAGATCGCCGGACGCTTCGTCGACGCGCTCGTCGGCGACCTCCTCGTCCTGCAGATCGACGGGTTCGAGTTCCACTCGGCCAGCGCTGACCGCACGCGCGACATCGCTCACGACGCCGAGCTCCGACTGCGCGGCTACACCGTGCTCCGCTTCAGCTACGCCCAGATCGTCCACGACTGGCCGACTGTCGAGGCGACAATCCGCCGAGCGCTCGCCCTGGGACTGCACGCCGCGCGGTGAGCGGCTGCACGAACCTCGGAGTTTCGCACGAAGTTCGGACGTTCTACCGCAGGGCGTGCGAAGTTCGCGCGAATCTCCGAACCTCGGACGGGTCGAGGCGCCGAACTGCAAGCGCCGAGCCGCCGCCTCGCTACCCTGTCGTCATGGCGGACGGTCGGGGGGCGCGCACGTACGCGACGACACGGGTCGAGGCGTATACCGACGGGGTCTTCGCGATCGCGGCGACCCTGCTCGTGCTCGACCTCACGACGAAGGGCTTCGGCAGGCTCAAGACGGACGATCAGATGTGGGCGTCGCTCGTCGACATGTCGGACAACTTCGTCGCCTTCGCGGTCAGCTTCCTCCTGCTGAGCATGCTCTGGACCATCCATCTGCAGCAGTGGCGCGACATCGGGCGGGTCGACTCCCCCATGCTCTGGCTCAACAACCTCCGCCTGCTCTTCATCGTGCTGATCCCCTTCACGACGAGCCTCGTCTCGGAGTACTCCGAGTTCTACGCGGGACGGATGCTGCTCCCGATCAACTTCTTCTTCGCGGCGCTGCTCGGGTATCTGTCCTACGCCTGGGCCGCCGCGCGCGGCGGGCACCTGCTCGAGGAGGATGCCCGCGACAACGCGCGCCGACAGAGCCTCGGCGGCCTGAGCGCCGTCATCTTCGCGCTCGTGGCGGTCGTGCTCGCTCCCTGGGTCGGCTCGTGGGCGTTCCTCGTCTTCGTGCTCAACGAGCCGTTCACCCGCTTCCTCCAGCGCCGCGGAGGCGCGCGAGAAGGGGCGGGAGCCTGAGCCCCCGCCCCTTCGCGCGCCTGTGAGTCAGGCCCCGACGAGCTCCTTGCCCGAGGGGACGGATGCCGCGGCATCCGTCGCCTTCTCATCGCCGGCGACCGCTCGGCCCGACGGGAGCCAGAGTGCCGCGACCGCGGCCGCGAAGAGCACCACAGCACCCGTGAGCACGGCCGGCCGCGCCGCGTCGACGTAGAGATCGGGCTGCAGCGCGCCCCCCGCGCCGAGGAAGATCGCGGTCATGACCGCCGTGCCGAGGGCGATGCCGATCTCGCGGACGGTGGAGTTCACGCCCGACGCCTTCGCGTGGTCGAGCATGCCGAGGGTAGCGAGGAGCGCCGTGGCGGACGGCGCGAAGACCAGCCCCATGCCGACGCCGGCGAGGATGAACGGCGCGACGAGCTGGGCGTAGTCGAGGGTCGCCGACATCGTGAGGCCGATCCAGGCGAGCGCGACGCCCTGCAGCACGAGACCCGTGAGCATGAGCAGGCGGGTGCCGACGCGGGGCGCGATGATGCCCGCGATGGGGGCGACGAACATGGGCGCGAGCGTCCACGGGGTCGTCTGCACGGCGGCCTCGAGCGGCGTCGAGCCCTGCACGACCTGCATGTACTGGATGAGGATGAACACGGCGCCGAACGTGCCGAAGCTGAATCCGAAGCCCACGATGTTGGTGAGGGTGAACGACCGGTCGCGGAAGAGCCGCAGCGGCACCAGCGGAGCCTTCGCCCGCAGCTGCCAGAGCACGAACGCGACGAGCAGCGCCGTGCCGGCGACGATCTCGGCGATGACGGAGAACGACGACCAGCCGTCGTCGTTGCCGCGGACGATCGCGTGGACGAGGGCCAGAACGCCGACGGCTGCGAGAACGGCCCCGACCACATCGATGCGGGCGCGGGCGCCGAAGTCGTTGTTCAGCGCGAAGAAGGCGAACGGGATCGCGATGATCGCGACCGGGACGTTGATCCAGAAGATCGCCTGCCAGTTCCAGCCCTCCATGACGGCTCCGCCGACGAGCGGGCCGACGGCGACTCCGAGTCCCGAGATGCCGCCCCAGATGCCGATCGCGAGGGGACGGCGCTCGGGAGCGACCCCGCCGGAGATGAGGGCGAGCGAGAGGGGCATGACCCCCGCCCCGCCGAAGCCCTGAAGGGCCCGCGCCGCGATCAGCTGCGTCGGGTCGGTGCTGAGAGCCGCCAGCACCGATCCGACGCCGAAGATCGCGATGCCCGCGATGAAGACCGTGCGACGGCCGAACCGGTCGCCGAGAGCCGATGCGATGAGGATCGCGCTCGCGAAGGCGAGCGTGTACGCGTTGACGAACCACTGCAGCTGCTCGACGCTCGCTCCGAGCTCGGTGTGCAGGACCGGCAGCGCGTTGGTCATCACGAGGTTGTCGAGGGTGGCCATGAACATGGGGACGGATGCCGCGGCCACGACGAGCCCGAAGGCTCGCCGCCGCGTCGCGGGGGAGGTGAGGACGTCGCTCATCGATAGCTCCTTCGGGTTGGTTGTAATCGGATGATTACTAAGACGAGGATCAATGTAGTAATCGACTGATAACATGTCAAGCATGAGCGCGAATCAGGAGACGACGACGGCGTCGCGACCCGAGACAGCACGGCGGATGAGCTCGGAGGAGCGCCGGGAGCAGATCGTCACGGCCGCGATCGCGGTGTTCGGCGCCCGGGGATACGAGGGGACGACGACCGACGACGTCGCTCGGACCGCAGGTGTCAGCCAGCCGTACGTCGTGCGGCTCTTCGGATCGAAGGAGAGCCTCTTCCTCGCCGCGATGCAGGCGTCGCTCGACGAGCTCATGCGCGTCTTCCGCCTCGCGCTCGCCGAGGACGAGGCATCCGACCGACCCGTCTCGAAGCGGATCGGCGAGGCCTACGTCGAGCTGCTCAACGTGCGCGGGCTGCATCAGACGCTGTCGCACGCGTGGCTGCTCGGCGGGCACCCGGTGATCGGCGCGGCCGCCCGGCGCGGGTTCGCCCAGGTCTGGCGCTTCTTCCGCGACGAGGCAGGGCTCGATGCCGACGAAGCGCGCAAGTTCCTCGCCGAGGGCATGCTCATCAACGTGATGATCGGCATGCGGCTCGTCGACGACTACGGCTCCGATCCGAGCATCACCGAGCTCTTCCGCGCCTGCTTCCCGACCGAGCTGCCGCACATCCTCGACATCGCGCCGCGGGGCAACGAGCCCTGGTGACCCTGGTCGGCTGACCGGACCCCGGCGTATCGTCGGGGGCATGTGCCGCAGCATCCACAACCTCCACAATTTCGAGCCCGCCGCGACCAGCGACGAGGTGCAGGCCGCGGCGCTCCAGTACGTCCGCAAGATCTCGGGCACGACCAAGCCCTCCAAGGCCAACCAGGAGGCCTTCGACCGGGCGGTGCACGAGATCGCGCACATCACGCAGCACCTGCTGCAGGACCTCGTGGCGACGGTTCCGCCCAAGAACCGGGAAGAAGAGGCCGAGAAGGCCCGTGCCCGCGCCCTGAAGTCCGGCCGCTACGCCGCGCCCGCCGCCTGACCGACGCCGCGTGACCGACGCCGCGGGCACGCCGCGGTCGTCGCGCGATAGGCTGGTCGGCTCCGTGCGCACCGGGGCGGACGGAGAACCAACGTGGGGCATATCGACGTCAACGGCGTCTCTTTCGCGCTGCCCGACGGGCGGCAGCTGCTCGACGACGTGTCGTTCCGGGTCGGCGAGGGCTCGACGACCGCGCTCATCGGCGCGAACGGCGCCGGCAAGACGACGCTCCTGCGCATGATCCGCGGCGAGATCGCCCCCGATCAGGGTTCGATCTCGATCGGCGGCGGCCTCGGTGTGATGGACCAGTTCATCGGTCACGGCGGCGCCGACCAGACGGTGCAGGACCTCCTCGTCGCGGTCGCGCCGGACCGCATCGCGCGGGCGGCGCGCGAACTCGAGGCGTCCGAGAACGCGATGATCGAGCACGACGACCTCGAGACCCAGATGCGTTACGCGACGGCGCTCGCCGACTACGCCGAGGCCGGCGGGTATGAGCACGAGACGGTCTGGGACACCTGCACGACGGCGGCACTCGGCATCCCGTACTCCCGCGCGCGGTTCCGCGAGCTGTCGACCCTCTCGGGCGGCGAGCAGAAGCGGCTCGCGCTCGAGGCGCTGCTCCGGGGACCCGACGAGGTGCTGCTGCTCGACGAGCCCGACAACTACCTCGATGTCCCGGGCAAGCGCTGGCTCGAAGACCGGCTGCGCGAGACGCCGAAGACCGTGCTGCTCGTGTCGCACGACCGCGAACTGCTCGCGCGCGGCGCCGACCGCCTCGTCACACTCGAGGCCAGCCCCGCCGGCAGCTCGGCCTGGGTGCACGGCGGCGGGTTCGCGACGTACCACCAGGCACGTGAGGACAGGATGCTGCGCCTCGACGAGCTCCGTCGCCGCTGGGATGAGCAGCACGCGAAGCTCAAGGCCCTCGTGGCGGACCTGAAGGTCAAGGCCGCCGCCAACGACGGCTTCGCCTCACGGTACCGGGCCGCCCAGACGCGGCTGCGGCGCTTCGAAGACGCGGGGCCGCCCGAGGAGCGCCCGCCCGAGCAGGAGCTCGCGCTCCGGCTCCGCGGATCGCGCACCGGCAAACGCGTCGTCGTCGCCGAGGCCCTCGAGCTCACGGGCCTCATGCAGTCGTTCGACCTCGAGGTGTGGTTCGGCGACCGCATCGCGGTGCTGGGCTCGAACGGATCGGGAAAGTCGCACTTCCTGCGCCTTCTCGCCCGGGGCGGCACCGACCCCGACGGGCGCCTCGGCCACCTGACGACCGTCGGCGGGTCGCTGGAGCCCGTGCCGCATACGGGCCGGGCGATCCTCGGCGCGCGCGTCGTGCCCGGCTGGTTCGCGCAGACCCACCGCCACCCCGAGTTCTCGGGGAGGACGCTGCTCGACATCCTGCATCGCGGTGACGACGAGCGGTCCGGGATGCCTCGGGATGCCGCGAGCTCCGCCCTCGACCGCTACGGACTCATCCGGCAGGCCGAGCAGTCGTTCGACACCCTGTCGGGCGGCCAGCAGGCCCGCTTCCAGATCCTCCTGCTCGAGCTCTCGGGTGCGACGCTGCTGCTCCTCGACGAGCCGACCGACAACCTCGACCTCGTCTCAGCCGAGGCTCTCGAGGATGCCCTCGCCCGGTTCGAGGGGACCGTCGTCGCCGTGACGCACGACCGCTGGTTCGCCCGCTCCTTCGACCGGTTCTTGGTCTTCGGAGCAGACGGCCGCGTGCGCGAGACGCCCGAGCCCGTCTGGGACGAGGGCCGCGTCGCCCGCGCCCGCTGACCTCACCGGTCCTCGCCTCGTGCACAACGGCGGAGAAAGTGTGCGACGCGCCGGTGGCGCCCCGGCGTGTCAGGCACATCATCCGCCGTTGTGCACTGGCTAGGGGTCGAACTGCGGTCGGCGGGGGACGTCGGCCCGGTCTCCGACGCTTCGACAAGCCCAGCGACCAGGGCTAGGGGCGCCACGGGGGCCGCAACCCGCGCGGACTAGGCTGGAGGGGTGAGCATGGACATCGAGCTCGGCCGCGCGAAGCGCGCCCGCCGGGCGTACGCGTTCGATGACATCGCGGTGGTGCCCTCGCGGCGCACGCGCAATCCCGAGGACGTCTCGACCGCGTGGTCGATCGACGCATTCCAGTTCGCGATCCCCGTGCTCGGCGCCCCGATGGACTCGGTCATGAGCCCCCGCACGGCGATCATGCTCGGCCAGCTCGGCGGTCTCGGCGTGCTCGACCTCGAGGGTCTGTGGACGCGCTACGACGACCCCGAGCCGCTGCTCGCCGAGATCGCCTCCATGCCGGACTCGGCAGCCACGGCCCGGATGCAGGAGCTCTACTCCGAGCCGATCAAGGCCGAGCTCGTGCGCGATCGCCTCGCCGAGATCCGCGCGGCGGGGGTCACCGTCGCCGGCGCTCTCACGCCGCAGCGCACGCAGGAGCTGTACGAGACCGTCGTCGCGGCGGGCGTCGACCTCTTCGTCATCCGCGGCACGACGGTGTCCGCCGAGCACGTGTCGTCGGTCGACCAGCCGCTCAACCTCAAGAAGTTCATCTACGACCTCGACGTCCCCGTGATCGTCGGCGGCGCCGCCACCTACACGGCCGCCCTCCACCTCATGCGCACCGGCGCTGCGGGTGTGCTCGTCGGGTTCGGCGGGGGCGCGGCATCCACGACCCGCGCGACCCTCGGTCTGCACGCCCCCATGGCGACCGCCGTCGCCGACGTCGCCGGCGCACGGCGCGACTACCTCGACGAGTCGGGCGGCCGCTACGTGCACGTCATCGCCGACGGCGGCGTGGGCACCTCGGGCGACATCGTCAAGGCGCTCGCGATGGGCGCCGACGCCGTCATGCTCGGCGTCGCGCTCGCGCGGGCGACGGATGCCCCTGGTCAGGGCTTCCACTGGGGTCCCGAGGCGCACCACTCGCGGCTCCCGCGCGGCCACCGCATGAAGGTCGAGCAGCTCGTCGACCTCGAGTCGGTGCTCTACGGCCCCGCACCCGTCGCCGACGGCACGGCCAATCTCATCGGAGCCCTGCGCAAGTCCATGGCGACGACGGGGTACTCCGACCTCAAGGAGTTCCAGCGCGTCGAGGTCGTCGTCGCGCCCTACAGCGGCGGATGAGCTCGCTTCCTCCCCTCTCCCCGGCTCCGAGCCCGGACATCGAGCCCGAGGTCTTCACGCCGACCCTGCGCGAGGTCATGCTGCGTCCGCGCTGGATCGCGATGCTCGGTCTCTGCCTCGTCGTCGCCGGCGTCTTCGCATGGCTCGGCCAGTGGCAGCTCGGGCGGGCGATCGACACCGATCCGACACCGCCCGGTGCGACCGAGGTGCTGCGTCCGCTCAACGAAGTGACCACCCCCGGGGAGTACCTCCCCGAGCCGCTCGTCGGGCAGCTCGTCGAGACCACGGGACGGTGGGTGCCCGGCGATTTCCTGATCGTCGAGTCGCGCTACAACGAGGGCGTCGAGGGGTACTGGGTCACGGGGCAGCTGCGCATCGATGCCCCAGCTCCGACCTCCGTCGCCGTCGCGCTCGGCTGGGCGGCGACCCGCGAGAAGGCGCAGAACGCGGTCGACCGGCTGGACTTCGACGCCTCCGCGGCGAACCCCGAGCCCGTGAGGGTCACGGGGCGCCTCATCGCCGACGAGGGTCCGCTGCCTCCGCCGCGGGGGAGCGACCCGCAGACGATGACGCGGATGTCGCCGGCGGCCCTCCTCAGCCAGTGGCACGACGTCGAGGGGCTCGACGTCTACCGTCAGTACATCGCGTCCGAGACGGCGCCGTCGCTGCTGCTCGACATCCACTCCCCGCCGCCCGACGAGGGCTCGCGGATCAATTGGCTCAACATCTTCTACGCGATCGAGTGGGCGGTCTTCGCCGGCTTCGCCTTCTACCTCTGGTACCGCCTCGCGAAGGACGCGTGGGAGAAGGAGGTCGAGGAGATCGAGGACGCCAAGGCCGAGGCATCCGTCACCGCCTCGGGCACGGGCGGGGACGAGGCATCCGGCCGCTAAACTGGAGCCCATGCCCGCCGCTCCCAAACTCGCCTCGTTCCCGGCGATCCGCGGTGCGCTGCGGTTCTACCAGGTCTGCTCGATCATCACGGGCACGATGCTGCTGCTCCTGTGCGCCGAGATGCTCGTCAAGTACGCGCTCGGGTACGAGCTCTTCCTCGGCGGGTCGGGCGGTTTCCTCTGGTTCGCACCCGTGATCGAGGGCCCCACCGGGCACGAGTCGACGGGCGACGGCTTCAACCTGTCGCTCGGCATCCTCGTGGCGCACGGCTGGTTCTACGTCGTGTACCTCTTCTCGTGCTTCCGCGTGTGGAGCCTCATGCGCTGGCACTTCGCGCGGTTCCTACTGCTCGCAGCCGGCGGCATCGTGCCGTTCCTCTCCTTCTTCCTCGAGGCGCGCGTCGCCCGCGAGGTCAAGCGCTACCTCGCCGAGCGCGAGGCCTCCGAAGCGACCCATGAGCTCGCGAAGCACTCGACGCTCACGCAGGCGATCCCGACCGAGCAGCACGACAAGCCGCTCATCTGACAGAAAGCACCCGTTGACCGAGCAGACCGAGACCTCCCAGCGCCCCGTCCTCGTCGTCGACTTCGGCGCGCAGTACGCGCAGCTGATCGCCCGCCGCGTGCGCGAAGCCGGCGTGTACAGCGAGATCGTCCCGCACACGGCGTCGGCCTCCGACATCGCGGCGAAGAACCCCGTCGGCATCATCCTCTCCGGCGGTCCGTCGTCGGTGTACGAAGAAGGGGCTCCGGCACTCGACGAGGGCGTCTTCGACCTCGGTGTGCCGACCCTGGGCATCTGCTACGGCTTCCAGGTCATGGCGCAGGCGCTCGGCGGCGAGGTCGCGAACACCGGCCTGCGGGAGTACGGGGCGACGGATGCCTCGGTCTCGGGCGACGGCGGAGTGCTCCTGGCCGGGCAGCCCGCCGAGCAGAACGTCTGGATGAGCCACGGCGACCAGGTCTCGCGGGCACCCGAGGGCTTCGACGTGCTGGCGTCGACGACCGCCACGCCCGTCGCCGCGTTCGGAAGCGATGAGCGCCGCTTGTACGGCGTGCAGTGGCATCCCGAGGTCAAGCATTCCGACCACGGGCAGCGCGTCATCGAGAACTTCCTGCACAGGGCGGCGGGACTCCCCGCCGACTGGAACAGCGGCAACGTCATCGCCGAGCAGGTTGACCGCATCCGCGAGCAGGTCGGCAGCGGCCGGGTGCTCTGCGCGCTGTCGGGCGGCGTCGACTCCGCCGTCGCGGCGGCCCTCGTGCACAAGGCAGTCGGCGACCAGCTCGTGTGCGTGTTCGTCGACCACGGCCTCCTCCGCAAGGGCGAGCGCGAGCAGGTCGAGAACGACTACGTCGCCTCGACCGGTGTGCGCCTCGTCACGATCGACGCGCGCGAGCAGTTCCTCACGGCGCTCGCCGGGGTCTCCGATCCCGAGCAGAAGCGCAAGATCATCGGCCGCGAGTTCATCCGCACCTTCGAGGCCGCCGAGCGCGACCTCGTCGCCGAGGCGGCGGCCGACGGCGAGCCGATCCGTTTCCTCGTGCAGGGCACGCTGTACCCGGACGTCGTCGAGTCCGGCGGCGGCACGGGCACGGCGAACATCAAGTCGCACCACAACGTGGGCGGACTGCCCGAGGACCTGCAGTTCGAGCTCGTCGAGCCCCTGCGGACGCTCTTCAAGGACGAGGTCCGCGCGATCGGGCGCGAGCTCGGCCTTCCCGAGGTGATCGTGTCGCGCCAGCCGTTTCCGGGCCCCGGCCTCGGCATCCGGATCGTGGGTGAGGTCACCGCTGACCGCCTCGCGATTCTGCAGGATGCCGACGCCATCGCCCGCGAGGAGCTGAGCAAGGCGGGGCTCGACGGAGAGATCTGGCAGTGCCCGGTGGTGCTGCTCGCCGACGTCCGCTCCGTAGGCGTACAGGGCGACGGCCGCACCTACGGCCACCCGATCGTGCTGCGCCCCGTCTCGTCGGAGGACGCGATGACGGCCGACTGGACGCGGCTGCCCTACGACGTGCTCTCGAAGATCTCCAACCGCATCACCAACGAGGTGCGCGACATCAACCGCGTCGTGCTCGACGTGACGTCGAAGCCCCCGGGGACCATCGAGTGGGAGTGAGCTGAAGGGACGGCGCGATGGACGAGCAGCCTCCTCCCGCGGCGGATCCGCCCGGGCCTCCCGTCTCGGGAGACGAGCCGTCGTACGCTGAGCCGGGCGCGGCTCCGGCCGGTGAGCCCGTCGGCGCTCCGCCGACCGGTGAAGCCCTCTCCACGCCTCCGGCCGGTGAACCCGTCGCCGGGCAGACAGCCGGTGAATCGGCCCCGCCGGCGTCCGGGGCGGCACCGGTCCGCCGATCCCGGGGCGCAGTCGTCGCGGCCTGGGTGCTCGGCATCCTTCTCGTCCTCGTGCTCGCGGCAGGAGCTTGGCTCACGGTGCAGTTCCTCGAGGCTCGGGAGCGGATCGCGGACCAGCGCGAGAAGATCTCGAACCAGCAGGACGAGATCGAGAAGCAGAAGGAGCTCATCGACAAGAAGGAGGAGTTCGGCGCGGCGATGTCCGGGCTCCTCGGCACCGCCGCGGAGTTCGACGGGGTGCTCACCGGCTCGATCGTCCCGTGGCACGAGTACCAGGTGCTCGCCGAGCGCGCGTGGCGGCATCGCTGGGACGGTGACAAGGTCGAGGACGACACGCAGGGCGTCCGGCAGGCGGCCGCCGACCTCGAGACGATCCTGGCCACCGCGCGGCAGGATGCGGCCTCCAACGCGACGGGGTCGACGTACGAGTCGGTGATCGACAGCCTCGGCCGCGGCTTCGTCCGCTCCGTGCTCGATCAGAAGACGTGCAGCAGCAGCGACGACTCGGTTCTCGGCTGCGTGTTCGGGAACGACCCCTACCTCGTGCACTTCGATGCGGCGGGCGACCAGCTGCCGTACATGACCGACGAGCTGCGGACCGGCATCGCGTACCACGAGTTCGCGCACGTGCTGCAGTTCACGAATCCGGATGCCACGGCCGCCGTCCTCCCGGCTTTCGACGGCGACCACGAGGTCATGGCCGACTGCTTCGCGCTCACCTTCCTCGACGGCTGGACCCTCGACCACCGCATCTGGGTCAGCGGCTACCAGTACTGGGACGTCAGCATCGGCTACGGCCAGGTCTGCTCCGATGCCCAACGGCAGGCGGTCCGCGACTGGTACGGGCAGCTCGGCGTGAAGCCCCAGCCCATCGACTCCGGCGACGCCCCGGCCTGACGCTCGAGACCGACGCGCCGGCCTCAGGGACCTGCCCGACGCCTCGGCCCGCGCGCCGCCCACAGCAGAACCGCCCTCGGCAGAGCCCGCCCCGCGGGGCCGTGCGGCGGCGCAGGCTGGGCGCATGGCTGAAGAAGGAAAGATCCCCCAGTTCGGGGCCGAGGCGCGGCGCGAGCTCTTCCACCAGCGTGTGCTCGTGCTCGACGGTCCCCTCGATGACGACAACGGCACCCTGATCGCGACGCAGCTGCTCGCGCTCGCGGCGGAGGACGAGGCATCCGACATCGCCCTCTGGATCCACTCGCCCGGCGGCTCCGTGCCCTCGATGCTCGCGATCCGCGACGTCATGCGGCTCATCCCGAACGACGTCGCGACCCTCGCGCTCGGGCTCGCCTGCAGCGCCGGGCAGTTCCTCCTGAGCGCAGGCACGCGGGGCAAACGCCGCGCTCTGCCGCACGCCCGCATCCTGATGCATCAGGGATCGGCGGGGATCGGCGGCTCCACGGTGGAGGTCGAGGTCCAGGCGGGCGACCTCCGGCACATGCGCGACACCGTGCTCGGGATCATCTCGGCCGACACGGGCCAGCCGCTCGAGCGGGTCTTCGAGGACTCGCTCCACGACCGCTGGTACACGGCCCAGGAGGCGTTCGACTACGGCTTCATCGACGGGATCGTGACCGACTTCGCGCAGGTGGTCCCGAAGCGCCGGCGGCCCGCGGGCCTCGGCATGGCACCGGCGGAGGTGGCGGCATGAGCTCGTACACGATCCCGAACGTCGTGGCGCAGCATCCGCGCGGCGACCGCGTCATGGACGTCTACTCGCACCTTCTGACGGAGCGCGTCGTGTACCTCGGCACCGGCATCGACGCGGGGGTCGCGAACGCCCTCATCGCGCAGCTGCTGCACCTCGACGCCGACAACCCCGACCGCGACATCCAGCTCTACATCAACTGCGAGGGCGGCGACCCCGCGGCGATGCTGGCCGTCTACGACACGATGCAGCACGTGCGCCCCGATGTCGCCACGACGGTCGTCGGTCAGGCGATCGGAGTCGGTGCCGTGATGCTCGCCGCAGGCGCGCACGGCAAGCGCGCGGTGCTCCCGCACGCCCGGGTCGTGCTCCACCAGCCGGCGGGCCAGGGCCGCGGCGCGATCCCGGACCTGATCCTCCAGGCCGACGAGCTCGTCCGGGTGCGCGGCGACGTCGAGCAGATCCTTGCTCTCCACACGGGGAAGGATGCCGTTCAGCTCCGCGCCGACACCGACCGTGACCGCGTCTTCACCGCCGCCGACGCCGTCGGCTACGGACTCGCCGACCGCGTGCTCGAGCGGGTCGGGACTCAGGCCGCGAGGGCGTAGGCCGCGCGCACGCCCACGACCGCGCGCTCGCCCGCGCGGGTGCGGAGGTCGTCGGCGACGGCCGCGGTCAGTTCGACCAGGGTCACGTCGAGGGCTCCCGCGACGGCGGCGATCATCTCACTCGAGGGCTCTTTGAGGCCCCGCTCGATCTCGGACAGGTACTGGGGTGACAACCCGGCACGGTCCGCCGTGTCGGCGAGGCGCTCGCCGCGCTCGTGTCGCAGGCGGCGGAGCAGGTCGCCCAGGGCGTCGCGCCACAGCGGCTCCGGTTCGCGCGGGGCCGGCTTCTTCGTCGGCAGCGGGATGATCTCGGCCATGCGCTCACGATAGATCCGGGATGCCACGCCCGCCGAGTGCTTCCGCTCAGAGCAGAACGCCCCGGCCGGCTTCGTCCGCGCGACGCGTTTCGTCTCGCTCCGCTCGCTCAACGACCGAGAACTGTCTCCGCTCCCGGTCGTTGAGCGAGGGAGCGGAGCGAGCGAGACGAAACGCGCCAGGCCTCCGGAGCAACGCAGACCGGAACGCACCGGGCGTCGACCGCGCTGCCCGGTAGGGGAGGATGGACGGGTGACCGACCTCCTGCCCGACGCGCATTACCTCGTGCTCGCCAGTCGGCTCCTTCCCGACCGCGACGGCGGCTTCACGATCTCGGTCCTGCGCCGCGCTCTCGACATGGCGGACGCCGGCGCGCAGCCCGTGCTCCTCACGATCGACCCGGGCGAGATGGCCGATCACGACGCCGATCGAGCCGAATGGGTGCGCCGAGGACTCCTGTCCGAGCCCGACGCGCTTCGGAATCTCTTCGACGATGCCCGAGCCGACGGCGGGTGGCTCCGCGCCGCGGCGCTCCGCGGACCGATCCCCGCGTCGGCGTGGCCGTACCGCCCGATCACGGACGCATCCGGTGCGACCGTCCTCGAGCTGCCGGTCGTGAGCGGCGACCCCGCGTGGCACCTCACCGATGCCCCGGTCCGCATCTGGAGCGACGGCGAGGTTGTGGGGTGGGTGCCAGGCTATGCGGGGCTCTACCGCGCGTGGATCAACGCGCTCGCCGCTCGCACGGACAAGCCCGTCGTCCTCGTCTGCGAGGCTCGGCAGGTCGGCGAAGCGCTCGTCGCTCCGGGCGAGCCGGTCCTCGACCCGCGCGTGCGCATCGTCCACACCACCCACGCCTGCCACGTCCTCGCGCCGTTCGCGTGGGATTCGCCGATGGACCCCGCGTGGGAGCGCTGGTTCGCGGTGGCCGACCGGTTCGACGCGGTCTTGTGGCTGACGCCGAGTCAGCAGCGGGACGTCGAGCGGCGGGTGGGCCGCGGCATCCGTTCTTTCGTCGTCCCGCACCCCGCGAACCAGACCGCGGCGGAATCGACGCCCGTGCCGGGTCGGATCGTCATGCTCAACTCGCTCATCCCGCGCAAACGCGTCGACCACGCGATCCGTGCGCTCGCCGCGGTGCGGCAGGCACGGTCCGAGGCGCACCTGCACGTCTACGGCGACGGTGCGCAGCGCGCGGAGCTCGAGCAGCTCGCGAACGAGCTCGGTGTCGCGGACGCCGTCGCCTTCCGGGGCCACGCGTCCGACACCTCCCGCGCCTGGGCGGAGGCCGACGTGTTCCTCCTCGCGAGTACGAACGAGGGCCAGCCGCTCGTCGTGCTCGAGGCGCTCGGCGGGGGCGTGCCGGTGGTGAGCTACGACATGCCGTACGGTCCGCGCGACACCCTCGCGCACGGCGGGGGCCGGCTCGTCGCCGACGGTGACGTCGACGCCCTGGCCGAAACCCTCGTCGAGGTCGTCGGCGACCGTGCGCTGCGCGAACGCCTTTCGCGGGAGGGCCGCGCCGCTGCGGCGACGATGGATGCCGCGGCCTCGATGCGCGCGATGGGCGACGCGGTGCGCGCGGCCCTCGACGAGCCGGTCGACCGAACCCGCGGTCGTTGAGCGAGCGGAGCGAGACGAAACGCCTGCGCGCGGCGTGAGCGCGGGGTACGGCGCGTTTCGTCTGCGGTCGCTGCGCGACCTCCGCTCAACGACCGGGGGACCGCGTGCCGCGACCTGGGCTCAGGGGCCGGGGGCGCCGGGCCAGACCTTGCCGGCCCAGGGGTCGTAGTCGGCGAGCAGTTCGCCCTGCTCGGGGCGCTCAGCCTCGGGGATGTGCTGCAGGTTGATGCGCACGCGGTACCAGAGCGAGCTCGAGCCCCGCATGCCGTCGATGAGCACGTCGGCCGGGTGGAGGTGTGGTACGACGTCGCGATGCTGCTCGTTCCAGGTCTGCAGCGCCGCGAGCGCCTCGGACTTCGTCTTCGTCCGTGCGATCTCGATGAGCGGCATCGTCGAGACCCGCCGCCCCGAGCCGTCGCCGCCGCGCGGCGCCTTCTCGGCCGGTCCGAGCTCCTTCGCCAGCTGCAGCAGACCGTCGAGCGTGCCGACGGCGTCGTCGATGCCCTCGTGCGGATCGCCGCGCTCGGCATACCGGGCGGGCACCGTGCGCACGGTGAACTCCTCGGGGCGGCGCTCGTGAACCTCGTCCCAGTCGAGCGGCATCGACACCCGCGCGTCGGCCAGGGGGCGGACGGAGTAGGCGGATGCCACGGTCCGGTCCTTGGCGTTCTGGTTGAAGTCGACGAACACGCTCTCGCCGCGCTCCTCCTTCCACCATCGGGCGGTGGCGAGCCCGGGCGCGCGGTTCTCGACCTCGCGGCCGAGGGTCTCGGCGGCAAGACGGACGTCGCGGAAGTCCCACTGCGGCGCGATGCGCACCAGGATGTGCAGGCCACGCGAGCCGCTCGTCTTCGGCCACCCGACGAGACCGTAGTCGTCGAGCACTTCCCGCGCGACCATCGCGACGTCGACGATCTGCGCCCAGTCCACCCCCGGCATCGGGTCGAGGTCGATCCGCAGCTCGTCGGGATGCTCGAGGTCTTCCGCGCGCACGGGGTGCGGGTTGAGGTCGAGGCATCCCAGGTTCACGACCCAGGCGAGGCCCGCGGCATCCCGGATCACCGCCTCTTCGGCCGACCGCCCCGACGCGTAGTGGAGCGTCGCGGTGTCGACGTATTCAGGACGGTTCTCTGGCACGCGCTTCTGGAAGAACGGCTCGGTGTCGATGCCCTTGGGGAAGCGCTTGAGCACCATCGGCCGGCCGCCGGCGCCCCGCAGAGCCCCGTCGGCGACAGACAGGTAGTACTCGACGAGCTCGAGCTTCGTGATGCCCGGCTCGGGGAACACGATCTTGTCGGGGCTCGAGACGCGCACGTCGCGTCCGCCCACCTCGAGGAACGTCTCTGAGGACTTCGAAGGGCTCATGATGCTCACGCTAGGGCGACGACGGATGCCTCGGCCAGGGGTTGCGGCTCGACGCTGACAGCTGCAACCCCCCGTTCGGGGCGGGTTCGGTCCGCGCCACGCCGTGACACGCCGCCGCCGCCCGACGGAACGCGCCCCGAACCCCCGGAACGCCAACGACGAAGGGCCGCCCCAGCGGGACGGCCCTTCGTGCGATGCGTGCGACGGCTAGTTGTTGCCGCGCAGGATCGCGAGAATGCGGAGGATCTCGATGTACAGCCAGACGACGGTCACCATGATGCCGTAGCCGGCGTACCAGCCCCACGGCCGCGCAAGGCCGTTACGCACGCCCTGCTGAACGAAGTCGAAGTTGAGCACGAGCGAGTACGCCGCCATGATCACGACGAACACGCCGATGACAAGCCCCAGCGGAAGCCAGCCGAACAGCTGGTAGCTGTAGAGGCCGAAGGCACCGCCGGCGATCGGCACGTTGAAAATCATCAGGCCGATGTTGATGAGGCCGAACACCAGGTAGCCGATCATCGCGATCATGAAGACCTTGGTCGCGCGCTTGGAGGCGCGGACCTTGCCGCTCGCGAAGAGCGCCAGAGTCACGCCGACGACCGCCAGGGTGGCGAGAGTCGCCTGGACGACGATGCCGGGCCAGATGAACTCGAAGTACGCCGAGATCCCGCCGACGAAGAGGCCCTCGAACACGGCGTAGCCGAAGTAGAGGGCGGGCCGGATCTTGTTCCGCATGGCCTGGACGTTCGCGACGATGCCCAGGATGAGGCTGCCGACGATGCCGATGATCCACGGCAGGAGCGTGGGCTGAGGGTTGGCGACCGTCACCGGAGCCATCGTCCACACCCAGCCGCCGACCGCGGCGACGAGCATGATCGCGAAGAGCGCGAGCGTCTTGAGGACCGTGTCCTCGACCGTCATGCGGCCCGTGTCGATCGCGCCGGCCGGGGGAGCGGCGTATGCGCCCTCGAGCCGTGCGTTGGCGGCGGCATCCACTCCCGCGTTCGCCGTCGAGGCGTACTGCGTGGGACCGCCGAGGTTGGCCGCCTGCGGACCGCCCGGGTAGGTCTTGACGGCGCGCGGGTCCTGGAAGGCGGGGTTGTTGAATGCGGGGTTTGCCGAGGCCATGCTCGATCACACTCCATTGGTTGTTAGCAGCACGGTGCTGTTGATCCACGATATCCGATGGGGTGCTTTCCGCTCCTGGTCGGTGCTGTGAAGGGTCTTTGAGCACGTCAGGCGGGAGACGGCTCCGCGAGCCCGCGGATAGCCTGGATCCATGCCGCGCCCCCGCCCGCTCGTCATCGGGCACCGCGGTGCGCCGGGCTATCGTCCCGAGCATTCCCGGTCGTCGTACGACCTCGCCCTCGCGATGGGGGTCGACGCCGTCGAGCCCGACATCGTGGTCTCGCGCGACGGCGTGCTCGTCGTGCGGCACGAGAACGAGATCGGTTCGACGACCGATGTCGCGACCCGCCCCGAGTTCGCCGACCGCCGCACCACGAAGACCATCGACGGAGCCGAGCTCACGGGCTGGTTCACCGAGGACTTCACGTGGGACGAGCTGTCGACGCTGCGGTGCCGCGAGCGTCTGCCCAGAATTCGGCCGGACAGCGCATCCTTCGACGACCTGCAGCCGGTCCTGCGCCTGCGCGACGTCCTGGATCTCGTGCGCGAGGCGTCGCTCGAGCAGGGCCGCGAGATCGGCGTCGTGCTCGAGATCAAGCACGCGACGTACTTCGCCGGGCTCGGATGGGATGTCGCGGCCCTCGTCGACGACGAGCTGCACGCCGCAGGCTGGGCCGAGGGCGAGCTGCCGCTCGTCGTCGAGTCGTTCGAGTCGACGGTGCTCGCGCGGGTCAAGGAGCGAGGCATCCGCGGCTCGTATGTGTATCTGCTGGAGTCGTCGGGCAGCGCGTTCGACCTCGTGGCGGCGCACGGGAAGGCGGCGCCGACGTACAAGCAGACGGCTGCGCCGGCGGGGCTCGATCGTCTCGTCGGCGTGGTCGACGGGATCAGCGTCGACAAGAAGATGATCCTCGCGCCGGATCGGCTCGGCCGCGCCACGGGGCCGTCGTCCGTCGTGACCGACGCACACGCCCGCGGCCTGCAGGTGTTCACCTGGACATGCCGTCCGGAGAATGCGTTCCTGCTCCCGCAGTTCCGCACGCGCGGCGGCTCGGGTGCGCTCGGGGATTGGGAGTCGGAGTGGGCCGTGATCCGGGATGCCGGCATCGACGGCGTCTTCGTCGATCACGCCGACCTCGGCCTCGGCTTCTTCCGCGGCTCCGGCCGCTGACGCTGCCGCCCGGGTAGCGTGGCCGGGTGACCGACGCCCCGATCGACGCCTTGCGCATCGATGCCGCTCTCGTGCGGACCCTCATCGCGGAGCAGTTCCCGGAATGGGCCGGGCTTCCCGTTCGCCCTGTCGAGCCCGGGGGCAACGACCACCGGACCTTCCGCCTCGGCGACGACCTGAGTGTGCGGCTGCCGAGCGCGCCGGGCTACGTGGCGCAGGTGGCGAAGGAGCAGACGTGGCTTCCGCGGCTCGCGGCGGCCGTGCCGCTGCCCATCCCAGAGGTGCGGGGCGTCGGAGCGGCATCGGAGCTCTTCCCTGCGCCGTGGTCGGTGTACGGGTGGCTTCCCGGGGAGCCGCTGGCTGCGGCATCCGTCGACGATCCCGTGCGGTTGGCGACCGACCTCGCAGCGTTCCTGGACGCCCTCCGCGGAGCCGACACGACGGGCGCTCCGCCGCCGGGGCAGCACAGCGCCTTCCGGGGGTGCACGGTGAGCGTGTGGGACGACGAGATGCGCGACATCCTGCTGCGCGTCGACGGCTGGGAGCGCGACCGGGCGGCCGGAATCTGGCGCGATGCGCTCGAAGCGCCGGTTCAGGGATCGCCCGTGTGGTTCCACGGCGATGTCGCCGTCAGCAACCTGCTCATCCGCGACGGCGCGCTCGGCGCCGTGATCGACTTCGGCTGCTCCGGCGTCGGCGATCCCGCGTGCGACACCGTCATGGTCTGGACCTCCTTCGACGGCCGGGCACGCGAGGTCTTCCGCAATATCTACGACGTCGACGAGGCGACCTGGGCGCGCGGCCGGGGATGGGCTGTCTGGAAGGCGCTCATCATGATCACGAACAAGCCGCCCGCGCAGCGCGCGCTGGCGCGCCACGTGCTGGACCAGCTGCTCGCCGGGGTGTGAGCCGCGCATCCCCGACGGCCGGCACCGACCGCGGGCGCGAGAGGGCGGCTGTCGGAGCGGTCAGCGGTAGGGGTTGGGGGTGTCCTGACCGGCTGCGTCGGCGATGCCCGCTGCATGCCCCTGGTCCCAGGCATCCCCTCGCCCTTCGAGATCGCGGCGCAGCGCATCGGCGGCGATGATTCGCTGCGCGAGCGCGACCCAGTCCGACCAGCGGGCGTCCCCCTCGGCCCGCCAGGCGTCGGAGTCCTCGATGGGGCGCAGCGCGATGCGGCCGGTGTCGATCGGTCTTCCGCTCTGGTCCGCCATGAGGCCTCCTCGTCGGTCAGGTTAGCGGTCGACGGCGACCGCCGGAGGATCCCTTCCCTGTGCGACGATGCTGGAGATGGATGCCGATGCTGCCGCAGAGCTGCGGAGTCTGCGGGCGCGGGCCTACGGGCCCGACGCCGACATCCATGACGACCCGCGCGCGCTCCGGCGGCTGGAGGAGCTCGAACGGCTGGCGCGTCCTCCCGGCGGCGAAGACCCCGAGGACGTCTCCCCGGCCGAGCCGGAGCGGTCCGCGGCATCCGCCGTAATCCAGGCGCCTACCGTCGACCAGCCGACCCTCGAGCAGTCGGAGGACATCGCCCGACCCGACCCGCCTCGTTCACGACGGCTGCGATGGTGGGTTCCGTCGCTGTGGTTCGCCTCGCTGGTCGTCGTCGCCGTGCTCGCCGGCGTCTGGACGCTCACGACGACGCTCACGATCTTCACGCCGATCCAGCGGGACGCCGACGGTCATCAGGTCGCGGTGCTCGAAGTGGATCCCGACTTCGTCATGCCGCAGATCTTCGGGACGACGAGTCCGGGGTACGTCGGATTCCACGAGTTCTATGGGCTCACGGTGGTCGCGACGCCGGGCTCGTGGGTCGGCGGCTACGACAACGACGGCAAGTGCCTGCTGCTGGTCCGCACGACGGACATCGACGACGATCACCAGGTCGTCAACGGTCCGATCTTCAACGGCTGCTCCGCCGGGTCCTTTCCCGCCACGGTCGAGCTCGTCGTGAGCCGAGAGCTGCCCGACGAGGTGCGCGAGCGCTTCCCCGAGGGCTCCGCGCTGCAGTTCGTGCTCGACGGCGATCGCGTGGGCGTCTTCTCCGACACCGAGTAGGAGCGGCGCCGACGACCGTCTCGCGCGCTGGCCGGATCGCGAGCCGGCGCCCTAGCCGGCACGCACGGACTGCGCGCGGCGATACGAGGGATCGCGAAGCGCGCGCACCCACGGATACTCGCCGGCTCCCGGGAGGGGGTGCCGTCCAGCATCGAAGCGCAGCTCCCGGTCATCCTGCTCGTGGGCGAGCCGGAGTGAGACGTCGGCGAAGGGATGCCACAGGCTCGTCGGGGTCGCGTGATACAGGCGCAGGCGCCAGCCCGGTGTCTCGAGGGCGGCGTCGAGCCCCGCCCCGCCTGCCGGCAGGGTTGCGGGCGCGAGCGTCCGCGCGCACACCAGCACCGGGCCGCGGGTGCCGCGGTAGGGGAGGAGGGTGCCCAGACGCGCCCGCGCGGGGGATCGGTGCGGGAGCAGCATGAACCGCGAGGGGATGCCGAGGCCCGTGGACGCGAGCTCCAGATCGGCCGGCCGCCCATCGATGTCCAAGCGGAGGGCGAGTCCGATGATGTCCGGGAGCCCATCGGGCAGTCCCACCGACCGTGAGAGCCGGGCGACGACGGGCTGCGGTGCCGGGGGGACGGTGTCTATCCAGGCGATGCCCGAGGGCGCGGCATCCGGCAGCCACGTGATCCAGCCGTCGAGGACGCGCCCGCGCGGATGGATCGGCCGGGGACGCCGCACGAGGAGCAGAGCGCCGAAGAAGGCGCGCAGCACCCGTCCGCCGAGTTCAGCGATCCGTGTCAGCACATCGCCATGATCGCGCGCCGGCAGCTCCGCACGGCATGCCCTTCACCGATGGATGCCGCGGCACTACGCTCCGCATCGGCTGCACGGTCACCTGCTGACAGTAAGCCGGGTCGGTGACGTGCCCCGCCGGTCAGTCGTCGACGGCGTGGGTGTGAGACCGGTAGACCTCGACGACGCCGTTGAGGTACGCCGTGATGACCCGCTGCTCGTCGGGCGTGAAGCGGTCGAGGACGGCATCGACATCCTGGATCATCGGCGCGAGCACCGACATCGCCCGGTCACGGGAGGAGTCGGTCGGGATGACGAGCACTCCGCGCCGGTCGGTGGGATGCGGCTCCCGGGTCACATGGCCGAGGCCTACGAGGCGGTCCACCACCGTCGTGGTCGAGGCCGTCGAGATGCCGAGGCGGCGGGCGAGCTCGCTCGGCCCGAGTGGCCCGGACTGCAGCAGGTGCTCCATCGCCTCGAGGTCGGTGGCGTTGACGGTGAGGTGGGCTCGTAACCGGCCCTCGAACAGCTCGCTCACCTCCAGCAGCTGACGCAGCAGCATCGTGGCGGCGCGAATGCGCGGCCCCTCGGTGTCGACGGCCGCCGCGGTGGGGCCGGCCGTCTCGCGTCCTCGCGGTTGCCCAGCATCCATGGTTCCATCCTACTCGCCTTTGTATATAGTGTCTTATATCTAGATAATCTAGAAACAAGCCTTACTAGGAAAGAGACTCTCGTGAATGGGTTCCTGCGGTTCATCACCTCCGCCAAGACGTCGTGGATCGTGCTGGTGCTGGCCGCGCTCTTCGCCGGCGGCGTCTTCTTCCTCGGCAGCGGCGCCGAGGAAGACACCGCGCCCGGTGTGGGGCTGCCCGACTCCGCCGAGTCGGTGAAGGTCGACCGGCTGGTCGAGGAGTTCCCCAGCGCCGACACGACGTCGGCGCTGCTCGTGTTCGCGTCGGAGAGCGGCGAGCTGTCGCCCGAGACCCTCGCCACGATCGGTGAGAAGGCTTCCGGCGAGCTCGCCGACCTGACTCCGGACGGTTTCATCCCGCCCGCGCAGGTCTCGGACGACGGGACGGTCGCTCTGCTCGCGGTGCCCCTCGATCCGCAGTCCGACGTGGCCGCTCAAGCGGAGCGCGCCGATTTGATCCGCGACCTCGCGCGCGCCGACCTCAGCGGCGTCAAGGTCTATCTGACCGGCGCAGAGGGATTCGAGGTGGATGTCGCCGCGGTCTTCGCGGGCGCGGACTTCACCCTCCTCCTCACGACGGTCATCGTCGTCGCGGTGCTCCTTCTCGTGACCTACCGCAGCCCGTGGCTGTGGATCGTGCCGCTCACGGTCATCGGCCTCGCCGACGCGGTCGCCGGGATCATCGCGACGCGGGTCGCGGCATCCGCCGGGATCGTGCTGGATGCCTCGATCACCGGCATCCTCTCGGTGCTCGTCTTCGGCGCAGGCACCAACTACGCGCTCCTCCTGATCGCGCGCTATCGCGATGAGCTGCGCCGCAGCGAGGACCGCAGGGAGGCGATGCGGCGAGCTCTGCGCGGAGCCGGGCCGGCGATCATCGCGAGCGGGTCGACCGTTGCGCTCGCCCTCTCGACGCTTCTGTTCGCCGAGCTCGCGGGCAACCGCGCACTCGGTCTCGCGTGCGCCGTCGGGATCATCGTGGCGATGGCCTTCGCGCTCATCGTGCTTCCCGCGGCTCTCGTGCTCTTCGGACGCGGGCTCTTCTGGCCCTACATGCCGAAGTTCGGCTCGGCCGATGCGATCGCCCGCAGCCCCTGGGGCAAGCTCGGACGCGCCGTCTCGCGCCGCCCCGTGGTGGTGGTCACGAGCGGATTCCTGGTGCTGGCCGCCCTCGCGAGCGGGCTGTTCTTCGTCCAGACCGGCCTGTCGCAGAGCGACCGGTTCCTGCAGAAGCCCGAGGCCGTCCAGGGCCAGGAGGTGCTCGCCGATGCGTTCTCCGCCGGCACGGGGTCGCCGGCCATCGTGGTGGCACCGGCGTCGCAGGCGGACGAGACGGCCGCGGCGCTCGCCGATCTGGAGGGCGTCGACAGTGCGACGATCGGCGAACAGGACGGCGACCTCGCGCGGATCGACGTCGTGCTGTCCGCGGGCGCCGAGACCGCCGAGTCGTTCGCGACGGTCGAGCGCATGCGCAGCGCGCTCGACGATGTGGGGTCGGGCGACGCGCTGGTCGGCGGACTGGATGCGCAGTCGCTCGACGTCGCAGAGGCGCAGTCGCGCGACCAGGCGCTCATCATCCCGCTGATCCTCGTGCTCGTGCTGATCGTGCTCGTGATCCTGCTGAGGGCGCTCCTCGCACCGGTGCTGCTGCTGATCGCGGTCGTGGCCAGCTTCTTCTCGGCAGTCGGCGCGAGCTGGTGGCTCTTCCAGACGCCGCTCTTCGGGTTCCCCGCGATCGACACGAACGTCCTGCTGTTCAGCTTCCTGTTCCTGGTCGCGCTCGGCGTCGACTACAGCATCTTCCTCGTCACACGCGCGCAGGAGGAGGCACGGGTGCTCGGCACGACCCAGGGCATGATCCGTGCGCTCGCGGCGACCGGTGCGGTCATCACGAGCGCCGGCATCCTCCTCGCCGCCGTGTTCGCCGTGCTCGGAGTGCTTCCGCTCATCACCCTCACGCAGATCGGAGTGATCGTCTGCATCGGCGTGCTCATCGACACCCTGCTCGTGCGCACCGTGATCGTGCCCGCCATGGCCTTCATCGCGCGAGACCGGTTCTGGTGGCCGCGCCGCCCTCCTGTCCTGGACGAGGATGCCCGGGCCCAGGGCCTCGACGCGCTGTCGGAGCGACCGATCGAGGCCCCCGAGTCCGCACGCGAGGAATTGCCGGCGGTCCAGGTGGGTTGACTCCTGACAATGCCGCCCTCCCTCCTCTGAACACCCAGGAGCATTCGATGCTGCAGCTGCAAGACGATGCGAGCCCGCACACCGCGATCGCCGAGATCCGGACGGCGGTGACGATCCCGCTCCGGTTCCCGGACGGCTACTCGGCGGTCGCCCGCGTGCTGACCTTCACGGGGCTGGTCGACGGTGCCGAGCACCTCCTCCTCGCGTTCGGCGACGCGAGCACCGAGACGGGGGTCGTCGCACCGGCACCCTCGCCGCTCGTGCGCCTGCACAGCGAGTGCCTGACCGGCGACGTCTTCGGCTCGGAGCGGTGCGACTGCGGGCCGCAGCTGCGTGAGGCCGTCGAGCGGCTCAACGATGAGGGCGGGCTTCTGCTCTACCTCCGTCAGGAGGGCCGCGGCATCGGCCTCTACTCCAAGCTGGATGCCTATGCGCTGCAGGACGGCGGGCTCGACACGTACGAGGCGAACGCGGCGCTCGGACACGGCGAGGACGAGCGGGATTACACCGCCGCGGCGCAGATGCTCAGCGCCGTCGGCGTGGAGAGCGTGCGTCTGCTGACGAACAACCCCGACAAGCCTCGCCAGCTCGCCGGCCTCGGAATCGGGGTCGATGAGGTCGTGCGGACGGCGGTCCACCTGACGGCCGCGAACGCGCGCTACCTCGAGGCGAAGCGCGACCGGACCGGCCACCTGCTCGACCTGCCCGCCGCCTAGCGTCGCGTCAGGGGCTAGGCTCCCGATCCGGGAGGCGATCGCACATGCGCAGGATCGGGACGCTGACGCTGGTGCTCACGCTCGTGAGCGCACAGTTCGTCGTGATGCTCGACTCCAGCATCCTCAACGTCGCGCTGCCCTCCATCGCTGCGGATCTCTCCCTGACGCCGGTCGGCACAGCCTGGGTGCTGAACGCCTACTTCCTCACCTTCGGCGGACTGCTCATCATCTCGGGCCGGACCGCCGACGTCTTCGGCCGCCGCCGCATGTTCCTGATCGGCACGACCGTGCTCATCGCGGGGTCGCTGCTCGGCGGTCTTGCCATGAACGAGGCCATGCTCATCATCGCCCGACTCGTGCAGGGAGCCGGTGCCGCGATGCTGAGCCCCGCCGCGATGTCCGTCATCCTCGCCACCTTCGCCGGTCCCGCACGGGCGCGCGGGATGAGCTGGTGGGGTGCCGCATCGACGGCGGGCGGAGCGGTCGGCGTCACCGTCGGCGGTCTCCTCACCTCGGCGTTCGGCTGGCAGAGCGTCTTCTTCGTCACCGCCGCGGTCGCCGTCGCGATCGGCGTCGCGGGCTGGTTCCTGGTCCCGGCGTTGGAGGCGGGGGAGCGCCGGGCGTTCGACGCGACGGGAGCCGGGCTCCTCACGGCAGCCGCCGTCGCGGTCGTCTTCGCCGTGCTCTCCGCCCCGCACAGCGGCATCGCGTCATTCGCCGTCGTCGGCGGCGCGGTGGCGGCCGTCGCATGCCTCGTCGGATTCGTGGCCGCCGAGCAGCGCAGCGCCAACCCGATCCTGCCGCTCTCCGTGCTGAGCGACGCGCGGGTAGCGGGAGGCATCGCGGTGAACCTCCTCGGCGGCGGTGCGCGAGTCGCCTGCTTCGTGCTCGTCGCTCTGCTCCTCCAGCAGGTGCTCGAGTACGCGCCCGACATCGCGGGGCTCGCCATGCTTCCGACGTCGCTCGCCGGCTTCGCGGTGAGCACGCTCGTCCTTCCGCGCGTGCTCGTGAAACTCGGGCCGCAGCGCGTGACCCTGATCGGTCTCGTCCTGCTCGTGATCGCGCACGTCCTGCTGGCCACCGTCGACAACGGCGACTCGTACCTGCTCCAGGTGCTCCCCGCGCTGCTCGTGGCCGCGACGGGCGTCGCCTTCAGCTTCACGCCGACGACGCTCGTCATCTCCGAGGGCATCGCGGCGCAGAACGCCGGCGTCAGCTCCGGGCTCGCATCCGCGACGGCGCAGATCGGCGGTGCGATCGGCATCGCGGTCTTCGGCGCGTTCGATGCCGCTCGCCGCGCCGCCGTGCTGGGGGCCGGCGGCACGCAGCTGGCGGCCGCGGAGGCCGGTCTTCACGCCGCGAACCTCGCTGCGGCAGGCGCGGCGGGGGCGGCCGCCCTCATCGCGATCCTGATGTTCCCCGCACTCGGGCGACGACTGCTGCGACGGCGGCCGGTAGAAGCGGATGCCGGGGCTGACGCCATCCATCGACACCGCCGAGGCGACGCGAAGCGCCCGCGCGACGTACGCTGAGGTTGGGTCGAGGGCGACTGTGAGAGGACTCTCACGGTATCCGCGGGCAGCGGGCTTCGAGAGTCGACGTGGGGACGATGTTCGACGGTGCAGCGGCGACACCGCCCTCCTTCGAGCACGACTGCGAGTGCAGGGCGGTGCGACGCGACGAGGCGGCGCACCTAGGATGAGACAGGCGGCTTGCTCTTCTGCCGGGATGGGGACGGGATGGCCGCTGCGGCGAAGACGGACGTTCTGCGCCGCAACAATGTCACCGTCTCCGGCAACCCGGCGGGCCCGCTCGTGATGCTCGCGCACGGCTTCGGCTGCAGCCAGGAGACGTGGAATCTGGTGGCGCCGCAGCTGGAGCCGGATCATGCCGTCCTGCTGTTCGACCACGTCGGAGCCGGCGGCTCCGACTGGACTGCCTACGACAGGCAGAAGTACGCCGACCTGGACGGTTATGCCGCCGACGTGCTCGACATCCTCGAGGCGCTCGATGCCACCGAGGTGACCTTCGTCGGCCACTCGGTCAGCGCGATGATCGGCGTGCTGGCTGCCAACCGCGATCCCGCTCGTTTCCGCGCCCTCGTCCTGGTCGGCCCGTCCCCCCGATACGTGAATGCGGACGGCTACCACGGCGGCTTCGAACAGTCCGACATCGATGGCCTCCTCGACTCGCTCGACGCGAACTACCTGGGCTGGGCGCGTCAGCTCGCCCCGGTCATCATGGGCACCCCCGACCGGCCGGCCCTTGAGAATCGTCTGACGGACAGCTTCTGCCGTTTCGACCCCGACGTCGCCCGTCAGTTCGCGCGCGTGACGTTCCTCTCGGACAATCGCGAAGATCTGGCCGCGGTGTCTGTGCCGACCCTGGTGCTGCAGTGCCGGGCCGATGCGATCGCACCAGAACCCGTGGGCCGGTACGTCCACGACGCGATACGCGGCAGTGAGATGACCATGCTCGACGCGACCGGCCACGTGCCGATCCTCTCAGCGCCCGACCAGGTCGCCGGCGAGATCCGGCGGTTCCTGGCGTGAGTGGAATCGACGACACCGACTGGTTCCTGCGCGCGCCGTGCGGGCTGATCGCGCTGTCTCCGGACGATGTCATCCTGCACGCGAACGACACGTTCCTGACGTGGACGGGGTACGAGCGCGGCGACCTCACCGGCCGGCCGTTCGGGTCGCTGCTGGATGTCGGCAGCCGACTGCTCATGGAGACGCGCGTCGCGCAGCTGCTGCACCTGCAGGGCCGGGCGGACGAGGTCGCGGTGAGTCTCGTCAAGGCGGATGGCACGGCGATACCCGCGCTGATCAACGCCGTGCGCGACGAACGCGCCGGGCTCATCCGGGTGGCGGTCTTCAACGCCACCGAACGTGTGCGGTACGAACGCGAACTCCTTGCCGCGCGGCGTGCGGCGGAAGCGTCGGAAAGACGGGTGCGGATCCTGCAGGAGCTGTCCACGGCTTTCGGGTTGAGCGCGACCGACGAGGACGTCGCCCGATCGTTCGCCGACGCCGCACGCGACGCGTTCGACGCCTCGCACACCGCTGTGCACCTCGCGGACGACTCCGGTGAGCTCGTCGTTGTCGCCGGCAGCAATCCGCTCTTCGGCAAGGTGCGCCCGGTGCCGGCGCTTCGAGCGACGACGGAGGTGACGGTCGTCACCGACGACTCGGTCGAGTTCCCCGAGATCGCCGCCGGGCTCCGCGAGATCGGGTCGGCAGCGCTGACGGTCACCCCGCTCATCGCTGACGGCGAGCGGGTGGGTCTCCTGGTGTGCTACTTCGCGAAGAGCTCCGACTTCGATGCGGGGTTCTGGGAGCTGCAGCACGCGCTGGGTCGTCAGGCGTCCCAGACCCTAGTGCGGCTGCGGCTGCAGCGCAAGCTCGCCGCTCTCGCGCTGCACGACCAGCTGACCGGGCTCGCCAACCGGCAACTCCTGCAGCTGACGCTGGATCAGGCGATCGAAGCGTCCACTCTCAGCGGCGAGCCGCTGTCGGTTCTCTTCCTCGACATCGACGACTTCAAGAGCATCAACGACGCATTCGGCCATAGCGCCGGCGACTCGGTGCTCATCGAACTGGCGACCAGGCTCGCCGGGGCGGTACGGGCGGGAGACACCGTCGGTCGCATCGGCGGGGACGAGTTCGTCGCCATTCTGGTCGGCGCCGACAAGTACGCCGCAGAGAGCGTGGCCGAGCGGATCCTCGCTGTCTGCCGAGCACCCGTCGCCGTCAGTGAGGGCGTCGTCTCGGCCTCCGTGAGTGTCGGAGTGGCCGTCTGCCGGCGCGGAATGGACCGCGACCTGACCTCGCAGCAGCTGCTCGTCCGCGCGGATGCCGCGATGTACGACGCCAAGCGCGCCGGCAAGGACCGCGTCACGCTCAGCCCCCAAGCGTGACCCGTCTCAACCCGGGGCAGCGGACATTGTGGCGCGTCTGAGGCTTTCCCGTTGCCGTGCCGTAGGGCAGAAGTGCGTACGGTCGGAGATGCGACGCATCCCACGTAGAGCGGATGACCGTGATGACCCCACCTTGGTACGCCTGCTTGGTGCGCCAAGGCTTCCGGCGCACGTCGCGTCCTGAGATACCGCGCAACCATGCCTAGCCCAACATTCTCCGAGTCCGAGTTGGCCGCTGCCCTGGACCAAGCGCTCGATCGCGCGGAGCTTTTCGCTGTCTTCCAGCCGCAGATCGCCCTCGATACGGGCAGAGTGGCAGCGGCCGAAGCGCTGTGCCGGTGGACCCATCCCGTTCTGGGGTCTGTTCCGCCCGATGTCTTCATCCCCCTCGCCGAGCGCACGGGCGTCATCGAGGCGATCGGGAACTTCATGTTGAACGAAAGCCTCGACGCCCTCACCTCGTGGCAACGATCGAACGGTGAGATCACCGTGTCGGTCAACGTCTCTCCTCTGCAACTGGAAGCAGACACGTTCGTCACGCAGGTCGCTGAGGGTCTGCAGAGGACGGAGTGCGCCCCCGCGCGCTTGACTCTCGAGATCACCGAGTCACATCCCCTGGCCCCGCTCGACGTGGTCAACACCAGCCTGCGCGCGATACGCGAGAGCGGAGTACTCGTGTCCCTCGACGACTACGGCGTCGGCCACGCGTCATCATCGTCGCTTGCGCGCCACACCTTCGATGAGGTGAAACTCGATCGATCGCTGCTCGACGGCAACGATCTGGACGCTAGTCAGACCATCCGCGACATCACAGCCGAGGCCCGTCGGCGCGGACTCAGAATCGTGGCTGAAGGCATCGAGACCGAGGAGCAGCTGGAGTTCGTGCGTAACGTCGGGTGCGATCGGGGACAGGGATTCTTGCTCGGGCGGCCGATGGATCGCTCAGCGCTCACCGAGCTGCCCGGATGGTCGGACTGACCGGCCAAGTAATTCGCGAGGCCGTCGAAGGGCGAAGCGCGACAGCGTCGAAGTAGACGCGACGGCGGGAGTCGAACCCGCAACGCTCCCGGGTATGAGCCGGTGCCCGGGACCGCCCGGATCGCCGCGATGAGACCACGCTAGCGCCGGAGCGACCTGCAGTGAGTCAGCGTTAACCGGGGTTTCGCTGTGAGTCCTTGCGTGACCGCCACCGAAAGCGGCGGCTCGGTCACGCGGCGGGCAGCGAATCGCGATGCGCTCGCAGGTGCTCCACGACGAACGCGTGGTCGTCGGCCTGCGGCAGCCCCGACACACCGACCGTTCCGACGACCCCAACGCTCGCGATTGTGATGGGGAACACGCCGCCGTGTGCGGCGTAGAGCGTCGTGTCCAGACGCGCCGACGTGTCGAACGCCTTGCCGACGGCGGTGAACGAGAGCCCGACTCCGTATGACGATCGGCCGTAGCGGCGGGCGACGCGCGCCTTGCGCTCGAGCCAGCCGTCGTTGTCGGCGCTGGACCCGGGCAGAGCAGTGTGGAACACGCGGGCTTCGCCGAGCGAGATGCCGATGACGATGGGCAGCCCGCGCTCGAGCGCCGCGGCGCGCATCGCCGAGCCCAGCCGCCAGGCGTCTTCGAGGTCGAAGCGGGGCAGGACGATCTCGCGCTCCTCCGCCTCGACGCGGGCCAGGATCTCGGCGGGGGTCGGTTCGCTCACAGAGCCGAGGTTAGTGGCAGCGAGAACGGATGCCTCGCCGGCGGGGTGCGAGAACGGCCTCAGCGCCGCACGCGGGTGCGGGACGAGGCATCCGTCGCCCGAGGCTCGGGGGAGCGGCGTCGAGAGCCCGGAGCATGCGGGCGAGGGTCTCGCGCAGTTCGCCGCGGGCGGGCTCGGCGAGATCGGTCGTGTACTCGATCCCGGCCGGGACCCAGGACAGGCCGTACATCGTCTCGCGGAAGTCCGCGCCGCCGACGGGCCAGCGCGTGCGATCCGAGCCTTCGGGCTCGGCGCCCTGGCCCCACTGGCCGAACCACTCGCGCATCTGCTCGTAGGGAAGGTCCATCACGACGTCGGTCTCGACGGGCTGCCTGACCCATGAGCGGGCGACGACGATGAACTCCTCGACCTGCTCGGGGCTGAGCGGCCGCGGCTCGAAGAGCAGGCGGGTGTGCTCGACGTCGGCGAGGCGGTCGACGCGGAAGGTGCGCCAGTCCTCCTTCTCGAGGTCCCAGCACAGCAGGTACCAGTGCCGATCGGCGGGTGCGAGCACATGCGGCTCGACGCGCCGCCGCGTCACCTCGCCCGATGCGGCCGTGTAGCTGAAGCGCACGCGCTCGTGATCGCGACAGGCGAGGGCGAGCTCGCCGAGCACCTCGCTCGAGACGGCGGCGCCGGAGCGGATGCCCGCCGGCTGCACCGCATCGGCCAGGGCGTTGACGCGTCGGCGGAGGGGCGCGGGGAGCACCTGCTCGAGCTTCGCGAGCGCGGTGAGCGTCGTCTCGGGCCCGCCGATGAGGCGCTGGGATGCCGCGACCCGCAGTCCGATCGCCATCGCGACGGCCTCTTCGTCGGTGAGGAGGAGGGGCGGCACGGCGCTGCCGGCTTCGAGCCGATAGCCGCCGGCCGAGCCGGGCGTCGATTCGATGCGGTAGCCCAGCTCGCGCAGCCGCTCGACATCGCGCCGGACGGTCCGCTCCGTGACCCCGAGCCGGTCGGCCAGCTCCGAGCCGGGCCAGTGGCGGTGGGTCTGCAGCAGGTTGAGCAGCGAGAGGGCCCGTGTGGTGGTGTCGGACATGTCCACAAGAATGCCACTCGTTGCGGACCGAATCTGTCCGCATTGGCTTCTACCGTGACGTCATGGCGAACGAACCGATCATCGAGGCGCATGGCCTCACCAAGAGATTCACCGTCAAGAAGAAGACGGTCGACGCGGTCACCGATCTGACCTTCGAGGTCGAGCGGGGCGAGCTCGTCGCGTTCCTCGGGCCGAACGGCGCCGGCAAGTCGACGAGTCTGCGGATGCTCACGACCCTCATCCCGCCGACGGCCGGGTCGGCGCGCGTGGTCGGGCACGACATCCTCACGCAGTCTGCCGGGGTGCGCGCGCGCATCGGGTACGTCGGACAGCTCACGAGCGGCAGCTTCTCGCAGCGCGTGCGGGACGAGCTCCTCAGCCAGGGCGCCTTCTACGGCATCTCCAAGACTGCGGCCGCGAAGCGGGCCGACGAGCTGATCGAGTCCCTCGACCTCGCGTCCTTCGCGACCCGCACCGTGCAGCAGCTGAGCGGCGGGCAGAAGCGGCGACTCGACATCGCGCTCGGGCTCATGCACGCACCGCCGCTGCTCTTCCTCGATGAGCCGTCGACCGGCCTCGACCCGCAGAGCCGGGCGAATCTGTGGCAGCACATCCTGGACCTGCGCGCCGAGCACGGCACGACGGTCTTCCTCACCACGCACTACCTCGAGGAGGCCGACCGCTACGCCGAGCGGGTCATGGTCATGGACAAGGGCCGGGTGATCGCCGACGACACCGCGACGGCGCTCAAGGCCAACCTCGCGGGCGACGTGCTCACGTTCGGCTTCGCGTCGGCCGGGGAGGCCGACCGCGCGCTCGCGGTCGTGCAGCGACTCACCGACCGTGGCGTGCGGCGGGAGGACGAGGCATCCGTCGCCCTCACCGCCCCGGAGGGGGATGCGCTGCTGCCGACCGCGGTGCGGGAGCTCGACGCTGCCGGGATCCGCGTGCGGACGGCGACCGGCGTGCCGCCGACGCTCGACGACGTGTTCCTCGCGCTGACCGGGCGCACCCTGCGCGAGGCGGGCGAAGGCCAGGAGACGGAAGAGAACGAAGAGGCGACGGATGCCGCGACCCCCGTCGCCGCGAACGAGAAGGCAGGAGCGAACCGATGACCACCCTGACCAAGCCCGACACCGCCGTGCGGCAGAACCCCGCCCGCGACACCTGGAACGTCCTGCGGCGGGAGCTCCGGCCGGTCGTCCGCGACCCGTTCACCCTGATCTTCAGCCTCGTGCAGCCCCTGGTCTTCCTAGGTCTGTTCGCACCGCTGCTCATCGGATCGTCGGGGCAGCCGCCGGCCGAGACGCTGCAGTGGTTCGTTCCGGGCGTGCTCGTGATGATCGTGCTGTTCGGCACCGGAGCCACCGGGTCGAACCTGCAGTACGAGATGATGACCGGCTCGCACGAGCGCACCCTCGTGGCACCGCTGGCGCGGTCGTCCCTCCTCGTCGGCCGCGCCCTCAAGGAGATCGCGCCGATCGTCGTGCAGGCGATCATCATCGTGCTGATCGCCTGGCCGTTCGGCTTCTCGATCAACCCGGCCGGCCTCGTCATCGGGCTCGCCCTGCTCGCCGTGTTCGGCGTCGGGCTCGGGTCGCTGTCGTACACCCTCGCCCTGAAGACCAAGGACCGCGAGTGGCTGTTCTGGGGCGTGCAGCAGACGCTCATCTTCCCCTTGCTGATCCTCTCGGGGATGCTGCTGCCGCTCGACGATGGTCCCGCGTGGATGAAGGCCGTGTCGGCCGTGAACCCCGTCAACTGGGTCGTGCAGGCCGAGCGCGCCCTCTTCGCGGGCGACCTCGGAGACGTCACGGTGCTGTGGGGCTGGCTGGCGGCGCTGATCCTCGCGGCGCTCGGCCTGTGGGCGGGCGTGCGGGCCATCCACAAGTCGAACTGACCCGGGCCGCCAGCGTCTCCCTCCTCGGTCATTGAGCGAGGGAGCGGAGCGACCGAGACGAAACGCGCGGGACCGATGCCACTCGTCGCGACGGCGCGTTTTGTCTCGCTTCGCTCGCTCAACGACCGAGGCTCGGCGGGCGGGGCAAGGGCACGGGACGATAACGATTCCCTGTGGTGCCCGCCCGGAGCGGGGGACCCGGGCGAATGCCCAGGTCGCGCCCGCTTATGCTTCTCCGCATGCCAACGGCGCGACGAAGGGGAATCCTCGCAGCCGTCACCGCCATCGTCCTCCTCGCCTTGGGCCTCGGAGTGGGGGTCGCAGTCGGTGATGCGCTCGGAATCCGCACCGAACCCTCGACCCAGATGACACCGGCCGACCCCGTCGTGCCGGAGATCTCCGGACCCGTCTTCCCTCCCGACTTCACGACGATCGACGCCCCCGACACGCCGCGCGTCTCGGCGGCCCTCGATGAGCTGGCGGATGCCGCGGCCTCCGCGACGGGCACCTCGGGCGAGGCATCTCTCACCGTCGTCGCCGGCGAAGGCGACGCCCCCGACGACTCCTACACGCTGAGCGGCAATCCCACAGCGCTTCGGATCGATGCCGCGAGCGAAGCGGGCGCCGCGCGCGGCGTGTACGACATCGCCGACTCGGTCCGCATCGGATCACCCGTCGAGGCGCTCATCGGCGAGCACCCCGCGTCGGAGCTGCCCCTGCGGATGGTCGACCTGGGAGCGGTCGGCGTCGATCCCGACCCCTCGCAGTGGGTCGAGGGCACCGACTACTCGCACGTCTCGCGGGCGTTCGAGGACGTCTACCTCTCCGATCCGCCGTACATCGATCAGGATGCCCTGGCCGCGGCGTACGACGACTGGGAGGAGTTCCTGCGGCACTCCGTGGCGAACGGCTACAACGCCGTCTCGTGGCCGGGCTTCATCGAGTTCGCGACGTTCGCCGATGTCCCGGGCGGACCGGTCTACCCGGAGGGCGATCCGCACGTCGATCGGGCGCTCGCGCTCCGCCAGGCATTCGGGCCGTTCTGGGATCGCGCGGCGGAGCTCGGCGTCAAGATCTACCTCCGCACGGACATGCCGACGCTCACGCCGGAGCTCGCCCACTACTTCGACGCTCAGTTCGGCGGACTCGACACCGAGAATCCCGAGCTCTGGAGGATCTACACAGCGGCGCTGGACGAGCTGTACGCGGCGGAACCGGCGTTGTCCGGCATCCTCATCCGCATCGGCGAGGGCGGCAACGTCTACCAGGAGCCGGGCTGGGACTACTACTCAGAGATCGCCGTCCGCTCGGTCGAGGCCGTTCGCACGATGCTCGAGACGTACTCGGAGCAGGCCGAGGCATCCGACCGTGAAGTCATCTTCCGCACGTGGAGCGTCGGCATCGGCGATGTCGGAGACATGCACACCGACCAGGAGGCGTATCACGCGATCCTCGACGGCATCGACTCGCCCGCGCTCATCGTGTCGACCAAGTACACACTCGGCGATTTCTACAGCTGGCTCCCGCTCAACGACACCCTCGAGACCGGCGACCAGCGCCGGATCGTGGAGTTCCAGAGCCGGCGCGAGTTCGAGGCCTTCGGCTCGTTCCCGAACGACCTCGGCCCCGAGTATCAGTGGGCGCTGCAGACGCTCCTCGCGGCGAACCCGAACATCGAGGGCATCTGGACGTGGACGCAGGACGGCGGTCCGTGGCGCGCCGGACCCATGTCGCTGTACCTCAAGAGCGGCTTCTGGCAGCTCTACGAGCTGAACACGCAGACCGCCGCGGCCCTCGCGCGCGACCCGGAAGCGGACATCGGGCAGGTGACCGTCGACTGGGCGAAGGAGTGGTTCTCAGAGGACCCCGCCACCGTCCGGGCCATCACCGACGCGATGGCGCTCTCGCGCGACGCGATCACGCAGGGCCTGTACATCCAGCCGTTCGCCGAGCGGCGCACGTTCGCCCTCGGCCTCGAGCCACCGCCGCAGATGTGGATCTTCGAGTGGGACATCCTCACGGGCGACTCCGCGAGCCTCGGCGTCATCTACGAGATCTCGCACGATCGCATCGACGAGACGATCGCCGCGGGGCACGAAGCGGTCGAGAAGGCCGAGCAGATGCGCGACCTCGTCGCGGGAACGGATGCCTCGACCTGGCGCGACCCCGAGCTGCGCGACGCCTTCATCGGCACGCTGGACTACCAGGCCGACGTGCTGCGCATGCTCGGCGCCTATCGCGAGATGTTCCTCGAGCAGATGCGCTGGCACGACACGATGTCGCCCGAGGCGAAGGCCGCGGCATCCCGGGCGCGCGATGAGTTTGTGGCGCTCGCCGATCAGCATCTCGAGACGTACACGGGCGACATCGATCACCCCGCGTGGAACCTCGATGCGGCGCTCGGCTCCGTGCAGCGCGCCGACCGCGACGAGGCCATGGCCTGGATCGCCCGCGTCCTCCTCGCACTGGCACTGGCGTGGGTCGTGATCGGCATGATCGCGACTCGCACGCGGCTCGTCCGGCGCCCCGGCGCCGCGGCGGCGCGCGTGACGTGGCTCGCCGCGACGCGGCCGTGGCGTGCGCAGGAGTCGACGCTCGGGCTCCTGCCGCTCGACCGGTGGCTGCTGCTGATCGTGCCGGGGGCGCTCCTCGTCGGAACCCGCGCCGTGCAGACGTCGTTCCTCTCGTGGACGCATCTGCTCGTCGTCCTCGTGGCGTGGCTCATCTTCGTGCTCGTGCTCGATCTGCTGCTCATGCGCAAGCGCTCGCCGTGGCCGGTGATCGCGGCCGTCGGAGGCGTCATCGTCTTCCGCTGCATTGTCACGCTCGCGGCGCTGTCGTTCACAGGGCCCGGCGGCTACTGGTTCGCGTTCTGGACCGACCCCGTGCGGCGCACGATCTACATCTCCGTCGCCTTCGCGCTCTTCCTCTGGGTCTTCGTCGCGGCGGGCTGGGCGCTCTCGACGCAGCTCGGCCGCCGGCGTGCGACCGGAGCCGTGCTCGCGGCGATCGGCGCCGCGCTCGCCGTCCCGGCGTCGGTCGTCGCGATCCTGGGACTCGAGCCGTCGCTCTCGACCTGGAACGACCAGCTCGGGCTGCTCCCGTGGGGGCTCGCACGCATCCTCGGACTCACGACGTACCTCGAGATCCCGTCGGACACGGCGTGGTGGGCGGCGGCGTTCGGCGCGGTCCTGCTCGTGGTCGGCGTGCTGCTCGCGGTCCCCTGGGGCCGACGGCGCAGTGCGGCCGCGAGTGCCGCGGGGACGAGGCATCCCGAGCCCCTCCAGGGCTAGGCTGACGCCGAGCGGGTCCGAGCGGCGCTCGGCATCAGGAGGCGCGGATGGGGAAGAAGTCCGACAAGCGCGGCGGAGGCCTCAGCGGCAAGCGGTACGAGAAGGAGCTCAAGAAGCTCCACGTCGAACTCGTGAAGCTGCAGGAGTGGGTCAAGCACGAGGGCGTCAAGGTGTGCATCGTGTTCGAGGGCCGGGACGGCGCCGGCAAGGGCGGCGTGATCAAGGCGATCACCGAGCGCGTGAGTCCGCGTGTCTTCCGGGTCGTCGCCCTCCCGGCGCCGACCGAGCGCGAGCTGAGCCAGATGTACATCCAGCGCTACATCTCGCACTTCCCGGCGGCCGGGGAGGTCGTCATCTTCGACCGCTCCTGGTACAACCGCGCGGGCGTCGAGCGGGTCATGGGCTTCACCGACGACGAGACGGCCGACAAGTTCCTGGCGCAGGTGCCGCTGGTCGAGAAGGCGATGATCGACTCGGGGATCATCCTCTTCAAATACTGGCTCGAGGTGAGTCCCGAAGAGCAGACGCGGCGTCTCGAGGACCGCATCCACGACGGCCGCAAGACGTGGAAGCTCTCGCCCATGGACCTCAAGTCGTACAACCGCTGGTACGACTACTCCCGCGCCCGCGACAAGATGTTCGCCGCGACCGACACCGACTTCGCGCCGTGGAACGTGGCCGTCTCCGACGACAAGGAGCGGGCGCGGCTCAACATCATCTCGCACCTCCTCTCGAGGATCCCCTACGTCGAACTGCCCGGCGACGAGCCCGTCCTGCCCGAGCGGCAGGAGCCGGGCGACTACGTCGAGCCGGACTACCCGTACCGCTACGTGCCGGACGCCTTTTAGTCGGTCGAGATCGCACGGATGACGGCTCGGGCCGCGCGCCGATGGAGATTCGTGCCATCTCGGCGGCGCCCGGCTGCCAGCAGCCGTGCCCCGGTGAGGGGTGGTTAGGCTCGGGAGATGTCGAACGGGCCGACGTCGTTCACGACGCGTGAGGTCGTCGTGGTCGCGCTGAACAGCGCTGCGACGGCGGTCGCCGAGACGGCGCCGGCTGCAATCGAGGACGAGCCCGACGGCGTGCACCAGCACCGCATCCAGGTGCGGCGGCTGCGGAGCGTGCTCGCCGGCTTCCGGGTTGCCTTGGATGCCCCCGCCGCCAAGGTCGTGCGCCTCCGCTACCGCGAGTGGGGGCGCGACCTCGGCGTCGTGCGCGATATCGAGGTGCGAGCCGACGTCGCCGAGGAGGAGCTCGCGGCGGCCGGGGTGGACGATCCGCACATGCGTCGACGGCTCGTCGAGTCCGAGCGCGAGTCGTACGTGCGTGCGCACGCGCGGCTCGTCGAGATCGCCGCGAACCCGCGCGCCGAGGAGCGCCGGCGGCTGCTCGACGCGCTGGTCGAGGCATCCGTCGTCCACGATCCGGACGCGGATGCCGCACCCTTCGTGGCCGCCGTGCTCGCCAAGCAGGCCCGCCGGGTGCGCAAGGCGGTCCGCCGCATCGACGGCAGCGAGGACTCGTACCACGCCGTGCGCAAAGCCGCCCGCCGCCTGCGGTACGTCTCGGAGGCCGTCGCGCACGCCGCGCCCGGCCTGTACCTGTCGCAGGTCGCCGAGCTCACGGTCGTCGGCGACGCGCTTCACGACAGCCTCGGCGGGCATCGGGATGCGCTGATGTTCGCGGACCACGTCGCGCGCGAGGCCGTGCGCGCGGCGCGGGCGGGAGAGTCCGTCGCCGCGTATCCCGCGATCGAGGCGTCGGCGCGGGCGGCGGCCGCCGAGCATCTCACCGCTCTGCCCGAGGCTCTGGACCGGCTGCGGGCAGCGGCATCCGATCTGCGGTGAAGCCGCTGCACGGACACGGTGTCGGGCGCCGCGCCTAGACTTGTCGGGCCATGACCGACGCCAGTACGCCCCTCATCGTCGGCAGCGACATCGGGCCGCAGTCCTCTGGATCGCGCGCCGACGAAGATCTGCTCGCGGGACTCAATCCGCCGCAGCGCGAAGCCGTGACCTATCGCGGCCCCGCGCTGCTCATCGTCGCGGGTGCGGGCTCGGGCAAGACGAGCGTCCTGACCCGGCGCATCGCGTCGCTTCTGCGCAACCGCGAGGCGTGGCCCAGTCAGATCCTCGCCATCACCTTCACCAACAAGGCCGCGGGGGAGATGCGCGAGCGGGTGCAGCACCTCGTCGGCGAGCAGGCGGCGCAGGGCATGTGGATCTCGACGTTCCACTCCGCGTGCGTGCGCATCCTCCGCCGCGAGGCCCAGCAGTTCGGCTTCACGAAGGCCTTCACGATCTACGACTCGGGCGACTCGCGCGCGCTCATCAAGCGGCTCGTCAAGGAGCATGAGGCCGATGCCTACGGCCTGACGCCGGCGGCCACGCAGAGCAAGATCTCCAAGCTCAAGAACGAGCTCGCGGATGCCGAGTCCTATGCCCGCCAGGCGAACATGAACGATCCCGCCGAGCGGATCTTCGTCGACCTGTTCGCGGACTACCAGCGCGCCCTGCAGCGGGCGAACGCCTTCGACTTCGACGACCTCATCGCCCAGACGGTGTACCTCTTCCGCGCGTTCCCGCACGTCGCCGACGTGTACCGCCGGCGGTTCCGGCACATCCTCGTCGACGAGTACCAGGACACGAACCACGCGCAGTACGCGCTCATCAATGAGCTGACCCAGCCCCTGTCCGAGCCCGAGGGCGAGTCCTACGGCGACAGCGGAATGATGATCTTCGACGCGCCGGCGACCGATGCGCTTCCGGCGGCCTCGCTCACTGTGGTCGGCGACTCCGATCAGTCGATCTACGCCTTCCGCGGCGCCGACATCCGCAACATCACCGAGTTCGAGCGGGACTACCCGGGCGCCAAGGTCGTGCTGCTCGAGCAGAACTACCGCTCGACGCAGAACATCCTCAGCGCCGCGAACGCCGTCATCAGCAACAATTTCGACCGCAAGGACAAGAAGCTCTGGACCGACGTCGGCGCGGGCGAGAAGATCGTCGGCTTCACCGGCTACTCGCAGCACGATGAGGCGCAGTTCGTCGCAGACGAGATCGAGGCGCTCCACCGCAAGGACGTCCCGTATTCGCGGATGGCGGTGTTCTACCGGACGAACTCGCAGTCCCGTGCGCTGGAGGAGATCTTCATCCGCTCGGCCGTGCCCTACAAGATCATGGGCGGCACGAAGTTCTACGAGCGCGCCGAGATCAAGGACGCCCTGGCCTACCTCGTCGCCGTGGCGAACCCGGCCGACGAGATGGCCGTGCGACGCATCCTCAACAAGCCCCGCCGCGGCATCGGGGATGTGACCGAGACGGCCATCGCCCGCTACGCCGCCGACGAGGGCATCACCTTCCGCGATGCCCTCGCGAATGCGTCGGCGCTCGGCGTCGGCCCGAAGACCCAGGCGGCGATCGCGCAGCTCGACGCGGTGCTGGCCGAGGCGACCGATCACATGCTCCCCGCGACCGGTGAGCTCGCGCCGCCCACCGCCGTGGCCGAGGGCCTCCAGATCCTCCTGCAGAAGAGCGGGTATCTCGACGCGCTGCGTGCGAGCAAAGACCCTCAGGACGAGGCGCGCGTCGAGAACCTCGATGAGATGGTCGCGGTCGCCCGCGAGTTCGCGCGCAACAACCCTGAGGGGACGGTCATCGACTTCCTCGCCGAGGTGGCCCTCGTCTCGGACGCCGACGACCTCGACGACGCCTCGGGCTCGGTCTCGCTCATGACGCTGCACACGGCGAAGGGCCTCGAGTACGACGCCGTGTTCGTCACCGGCGTCGAGGAGGATCTCATCCCGCACCGCATCTCGGCGGGGGAGCCGGGCGGCCCCCAGGAGGAGCGCCGGCTCTTCTACGTCGGCGTGACGCGTGCGCGCAAGCGCCTCTTCTTCACGCTCGCGATGACACGCGCCCAGTTCGGCGAGGTCACCGTCGCGATGCCCAGCCGGTTCCTGCAGGAGATCCCCGCCGAGCTGATCGACTGGCGGCAGTCGCCGGGCGACGTCAACTCCCGGGGTGGCACGCAGTCGCGAGCGCTCAACGCCCGTCGTCCTGGCGGCGGCTGGGGCGGCTCGTCCGGCACAGGGCGTCGCTACGGCGAAGACCTCGTGCCGAAGTCCACGTCGATCGAGCGGTTCGCGAACAAGATCCCTGCGAAGGTGCGCGACAACGGCGACATGGTGCTCGGGCCTGGCGACCGTATCCGCCACGAAGACTTCGGTGAGGGACGAGTGGATGCCGTGACCGGCGAGGGCGCGAAGCGCGTCGCCCACGTGCGCTTCGACAAGGCCGGCCCGAAGAAGCTCCTCATCAAGATCGCCCCGATCGAGAAGCTCTAGCCGCGCGCGGCCCGTGCTCCGCTGGTTCCTGCGGGCGCGGATGAGCGCGGGTTAGGCTCGATCGATGGCTCTCTTCTCGCGCGGAAAGCGCAACCGCGACCAGTCCGCCGACACCGATGCCGAGCGGCCCGCCGAGCCGGCGCCGGCAGAGTCGCCGGCTGCGGGACAGGCGGAGTCCGGGACGGCGCAGACTCCGGAGGCATCGCTGCCCTCCGGCGCAGCGGAGGGGACGGATGCCGCGGCCGAGGCATCCGTCGGCATCTCGGTCTCGTCGTTCCGCGGAGTGGGAGCCGCCCCGGTCGAGGAGGCCCCGGCGCCTGTGCGAGCCGCGGCGCCGCCGAACGCCCCACTGGGAGAGCTGCGGCTGGGGCGCGAAGTCGCGCCGCCACCGCGCGAGAGCGTCCCGGGTCTTCGCGACAATGTTCTCCTCGCCGAGGCGCTCGGCGCCCTTCCCGCAGATCCGTCGCCGCAGCAGATCCTCGACGTGGCGCGTCAGCTCATGCAGGGCCACCTGTACCTGCGGGTGAAGGGTGACGCTCGCACACTGCTCGCGGAGGGCAAGGGGCTGCCGCTCGCGATCGTCACGCTCGGCGACGAGAACTTCGTCGTCGCCTACAGCGGCGGCTTCGCGCTGAGCGCGAGCCTGCGCAGCGACGGTGCGAACGACACGTCGGCGATGGGACAGCCCGCCCTGACGGTCATCCGTCACGTGCTCGGCGGATCGTACGCGGGCCTCGTGCTCGACCCGGCCTCGGCGCCGGCGCGTATCGTCCTGCGCCGCGACATGCTCGAGCGGATGGTCGAGGGCATCGACCCCGACCTCGAGATCAAGGCGCTGCTCGCGTCGGAACGCACGCCCGCGACGGCCCCTTCGGTCGGGGCGGCGCTCGGCCGCGCTCCGTTCTGGGTGGGCGTCAGCCGCGCCGGCGACAGCGGGAAGTTCGGGGTCGCCGAGGCTCGCACCGCAGACGGTCAGCGCTTCATCGAGATCTTCTCGCACCCCCTCGAGGTCGTGGTGCTCGGCCGAGGCGATCAGCCGGCCCCTATGACCGGTGAGCAGCTCGGAAAGGCGCTGCGCGCTGATCCCGGGATCACGGGCGTCATCGTCGACCCGGCCGGGCCATGGATCCGGCTGACCCGCGAGGACCTCGCGGGCCTCATCGACGCCTGAGCTCCCTTTGGGGTTGACACGGAAGAGGAGCGGCGTATCGTCTTTATCAACACATCGGTTGATAAAGAGATGAGTTGATGATGCGCTCGGCAGCCGCCATTCTCGGCCCGTCCGATGACGGGAGGGACGAGGCATCCGTCACCGCCGACGAGCTGCTGGACAAGGCCTTCCTCGCCCTCGCGGATCCCGTGCGGCGCGCCATCGTCGCCCGGCTGAGCCGCGGCTCTGCGACCGTGAACGACCTCGCGGAGCCCTTCGCCATCACGAAGCAAGCCGTCTCCAGGCACATCCACGTGCTCGAGCAGGCGGGACTCGTCACACGGAGCCGCGACGCGCAGCGCCGGCCGGTGCATCTGGATGCCGCTGCCCTCGAGCGGCTCACGGCCTGGATCGACCGGTACCGGCTCGTCGCCGAGGCGCGGTACCGAGCGCTCGACGGGGTTCTCGCGACCTCGCGAAGCGCCCCTCCCACGTCATCGGGCGGCGGTCAGGCCGTCGCCACCCCACAGAAGGAGAAGGAATCATGAGCAACCCCGTCGTCATCGACGCCGCACCCGGCCAGTCGTACGCCGACATCACACGCGAGTTCGAGGCATCGGCCGACGCGGTCTTCCGCGCGCACGCCGACCCGGACCTCTTCGCGAGGTGGATCGGCCCGCGCTCGCTCCAGACGAAGATCAGGCACTGGGACTTCCGCAGCGGAGGCGGCTACGCATTCGTGCAGACGGATGCCGAGGGCAACGACTACGAGTTCCGCGGCGTCTTCCACACGGTGCGCGAGAACGAGCTCATCATCCAGACGTTCGAGTTCCTGGGAGCACCCGACCAGGTGAGCATCGACGCCCTCCGCTTCGAAGACCTGGGCGGCGGACGCTCCCGGCTGGCGGACCACAGCGTCTTCCCGTCGGTCGAAGCGCTCGAGAGCATGATCTCGGAGGGCATGGAGTACGGCATGCGCGAGGGCTACGAGAAGCTCGACGACCTCCTGGCGGGTGAGTGACGTGGGCGCTGTCATCGCTTCGGCCACCGTCTCGCTCGACGGGTTCATCGCCTACCCCGACAACCTGCCGGGTGAGCTCTTCGACTGGTACGAGAGCGGCGACGTCGAGGTCCCGCACGCCGGTGACTTCCCGAACTTCCGCTTCACGCCGGAGAGCGAGGCGTACTGGCGCGAGTTCACGGAATCGGTGGGCGTCCTCGTCGTCGGCCGGACGCTGTTCGACATCACCGACGGCTGGAAGGGGCGGCATCCGCTCGACGTCCCGGTCGTGGTCGTCACGCACGAGCCGCCCACCGACTGGTCCTACCCCGGCTCCGAGAACTTCGACTTCGTCACCACCGGGATCGCCGACGCGATCGCCCGCGCGCAGCAGATCGCGGGCGACCGGGTCGTGGCGGTCGCGGCCGGCACGATCGCGAGCCAGGCGCTCGCGGCGGGCCTGCTCGACGAGGTCGCGATGGACCTCGTGCCGGTCATCCTCGGCCGGGGTGTGCCGTACTTCGTCGACCTTCCGCCCGAGACGGTCATGCTCGGCGACCCGACCGTCGTCGTGCAGGGGCGCCGCGCCACCCACCTGAAGTTCCCCGTGCTCCGCTGAAGTCGTCTGCCCGCCCGGGGCGGGGAGGATGCCGATCCCCGCGTGGGCGGCAAGCCCATGACGGGCGTCGGGGTCTGCCCCTAGGGTCGGTGTCATGGCCTCCCCGCGCATCACCCTGACCGTCCCCGGACCGGACGGCGACCGCGAAGTCGGCATCTCCAACCCCGACCGTGTGCTCTGGCCCGAGGCCGGCATCACCAAGCGGGAGCTCGCCGAGTACCTCGTGACGGTCGCGGAGCCGTTCCTCGCGGCCAATGGCGACCGCCCGGTGTCGCTCGAGCGCTTCCCCGACGGCGTCGACGGCGAGCGCTTCTACTCGAAGAACCCGCCCAAGGGGGCTCCGTCGTTCGTCGAAGCGCAGACGGTCACGTACAACAGCGGCCGCCGGCATCCGCAGATCATCCTCACCGAGATCGCGTCGGCGGTGTGGGCGGCCCAGATGAACACCGTCGTCTTCCACCCGTGGGCCTCGCTCGCGTCGAACACCGACAACCCCGTCGAGCTGCGCATCGACCTCGACCCCCAGCCCGGAACGGATTTCCAGGATGCCGCGGCTGTCGCCCCCGCGCTCCGCGAGGTGCTGTCGGAGGCGGGGCTGACCGCGTTCCTCAAGACGAGCGGCAATCGCGGCATCCACGTCTTCTGCCCCATCGAGCCGGAGTGGGAGTTCCTCGAAGTGCGGCATGCGGTGATCGCCGCGGGGCGTGAGCTCGAGCGGCGCCTGCCCGAGAAGGTCACGATGAACTGGTGGAAGGAGGAGCGCGGCGAGCGCATCTTCATCGACTTCAACCAGGCCAACCGCGACCGCACGATGGCCGGCGCGTACAGCCCGCGCGCCCTGCCGGGCGCGACGGTCTCGACGCCACTCACGTGGGAGGAGCTCGACGCGGGCGTCGACCCCGCCGCCTTCACGGTGCGCTCAGTCCCCGAGCGGCTCGCCGCTCAGGGCGACCCGTGGGCGACGCTGCTCGACAAGCCTGGCCGCATCGACACGCTCCTCGAGTGGTGGCAGCGCGACCTCGACAACGGCCTCGGCGAACTGCCCTTCCCGCCCGACTTCCCCAAGATGCCGGGCGAGCCGCCCCGCGTGCAGCCCAGCCGCAAGAATGAGGCGAACTGGCCCAAGGACGGCGAGGCCTGAGGCTCTCGCCGGTGCCGATGGGCCCCACCGCATGCGCGCGGGCCGGGGCATCCATCGCCGCGATCAGTCCAGGACGTCGCCCAAGTCGTAGGCCGAGACGGTCTCGAGCTGCTCGTAGGTGCAGGAGCGAGGGTCGCGGTCGGGGCGCCAGCGCTCGAACTGCACGGTGTGGCGGAAGCGCCAGCTCTCGAGCTGGTCGTAGCGCACCTCGAGCACGCGCTCAGGGCGCAGCTTGACGAACGACATGTCCTTGTCCGCGCCGGTGAACCGTGACTTCTCGCCCGCGCCGGTGACGGCCTCCCCGGACTCATCACGCTCGACGAGGGACGCGAGCTCGTCGACGAGTTCGAGGCGCCGCGCATTGCTCCACGCGGAGACGGCGCCCACGGGAAGCAACGTGCCGTCCTCTCCGTAGAGGCCGACCAGGAGCGAACCCACGCCCTGACCCGACTTGTGCACGCGATAGGCCCACGCCACGACGTCTGCCGTGCGGGCGTGCTTGATCTTGAACATCGTGCGCTTGTTCGGCGCATACGGCTGGGCCAGGGGCTTGGCGACGACCCCGTCGAGGCCGGCGCCCTCGAATTCGGCGAGCCAACGGCGGGCCAGATCGGGATCGTCCGTGGTGCGCGTCACGTGCACCGGGTGCGGCACGTCGCCGAGCAGGTCGACGAGTTCTGCCCGCCGCACCGAGAAGGGCTCGTCGAGCAGGTCTCGGTCGCCGCGCGCCAGCAGATCGAAGGCGATCAACATCGCCGGCGTCTGCTCCGCGAGCATGTTGACCCGGGATGCCGCGGGGTGAATGCGCTGCGTCAGCGAGTCCCAGTCGAGCCGCTGCTTGCCGTCGACGTCCTTCGGCACGACGACCTCGCCGTCGATCAGACAGGGCTCGGGAAGGATCCGCGCCAACGCCTCGACGAGCTCGGGGAAGTAGCGAGTGAGGGGCTTGGCCCCTCGAGAGCCGATCTCGACCGACTCGCCGTCCCACGAGATGAGGGCACGGAACCCGTCCCACTTCGGCTCATAGCTCAGCCCGCCGGCCACGGCGTCCTGGCCGGGCACATCGGGGACGGACTTCGCGAGCATCGGCGCGGGGATGTCGTGCGGCATGGGTCCATCCTGCCGTGCCGCTCCGACACCGGCGAGGGCTATGCATCTTCAGCCTCGCCGCGCGGTCGGGTCTGCCGAATGCTGCCGAGAGCGCACGAATCACCGATGCCGCGGCATCCCGAGCGTGATTCCTGCGATCTCGACGCGCGCTGCAGTGGCGATCGAGCGCGGCTACGACTCGAGCGCGCGCTTCGGGCGTGCCCAGCGGGCGGGGCGGTCGGGCCCGTCCCAGACCTGGATGACGCCCCACACGACGGCCGCGATCGGCACGGCGAGGACGGCGCCGAGGATGCCGTTGACGGCGGTGCCGACGGCGAGGGCGATCAGCACGACGAAGGAGTGCAGCCGCATCGACCGGCCCATCAGCACGGGCTGGAGGAAGTTGCCCTCGAGCTGATTGACGAGCACGACGACGCCGACCACGAACAGGGCGTTGACCCAGCCGTTCGCGACCAGGGCGACGAGCGCCGCGACGATGCCGGCGAGCACGGCGCCCACGATCGGGATGAACGCCAGCAGGAACACGAGCGCGGCGAGCGGGATCGCGAGGGGCACTTGAAGGATCAGGAGCCCGATGAGGATGCCGATCGAGTCCACGAGCGCGACGAACGCGGTTCCGCGCACGTACGAGCCGAGGATGCCGACGGTCTTCGACCCGATCCGGCGGGCCCGGAGGTACTTCTCGCCGCGGAACGGCCGAAGGACGAACTCCCACATCTGCGGCCCGTCCTTGAGGAAGAAGAACAGGATCGTGACCATGAGGACGAGCCCCGTGAGGAAGTTCGCGATGGCGTTCACGCCGGCGAGCGCGCCCGAGCCGAACTGGGCGCTCGTCAGGAACTCGGTGGCCTGCGCGCCCCACTCGTGCAACTGGTTGTCGGACGGCGCGAACGGCAGCGTGTTGATCCAGGCGATGACGCTCTGGAAGCCTTCCTGCGCCTGGACGGCGAGGTCCTCCCACTGCCCGCTGACGGCCCACACGATGAGCCATCCGACCGCACCGAGGATCACCAGGATCGTCAGGAGTGTGATCACGGTCGCGAGCACCGACGGGACGCCGCGCCGGTGCATCCACGCCATGACCGGAGCGAACGCCGACCCGAAGATGAGCGCGAGCATGAGAGGGATCGTCACGAGCGTCACCTGCTGCAGCACCCACACCGCGCCGACGGTGATGGCGACGACGAGGAGGATCTGCAGGGCCCGGGTCGCGAGGCGGCCGAAGCTGTCCGCCCAGAGACTCCACGGCGGCTGCGAGGCGCGCAGACCTACCTCGGAGGTCTCGAGTTCGACGTACTGCGGCCCGCGGGGTCGGAACATACCCATGGCTCGACCGTAAGGTGCTGTCGACCGGCGTCAGGGGGGCTTGCGCCGGCGCGGTGCACCCCCTAGGCCCTCACCCTCGGGGGAGGAGCGTCCGGCCACGGCCCTGACGCAACCTCAACACTGGACGTGCGGATCAGACCCCACCGCGAAGGAGGAAGCATGTCCGAATCAGAAGCCGTCGCGACGGACGAGCAGACGCTCGAACCCACCGACACCCTTACGGGTGAACTCCTGGACGAGGAACTGGGCCCGATCGACTACATCGTCGTCGAGTTCCCCGCCGGAGAGACCAACTTCACCGGAGCCGCGGCAGCCGAGCTCGTCTCGCTCGTGCAGTCGAATACCATCCGGGTGCTCGACCTCATCTTCGTCTACAAGAACGAGGACGGATCCATCGACATCGACGAGCTCGAAGACGTCGACGACCTGGGCCCCCTCGGCGGCATCGTGAGCTCACTCGCCGAGGTGCTGGCCGAGTCCGACCTCCTTCAACTCGCCGACGCGCTGTCGCCGGGCAGCCGCGCCGCAGTGCTCGTGTGGGAGAACACCTGGGCCGCGCCGTTTGCTGTCGCACTGCGCAAGACCGGCGCGCAGCTCGTCGCCGCTGACCGCATCCCCACCCAGGCGCTCATCGCCGCGATGCAGAACGAAGGAGAATGACCATGCCCATCGGAGTCGGACGCGTAGGACGCGTCGGAGTCATCGGCCGCCCGGTCGCCCGCACGGCAGCCGTCGTCGGCACCGCCGCCGTCGTGTCGCACGGCGTGGAGCGCCGTCAAGACCGCCGATTCGATCGGCGCGAAGATCGCCGGGATCGCTTCTGACATTCGGATCCCACCCATCGGATGCCGCCGGTTCGCACACGTGAGCCGGCGGCGTCCGGCGTTACGGGACGTGACCCCGAGCAGTCGTCGCTGCCTCGGTCGCCGGACGGTGTCGGCGCATGCGGTGGACGGTGCGGTTCAGGATGCCTCGGCCGCAGCCGCGGTGAAGAGCGCCGCCGCCTCGGCGCGGTTCGCCGCGCCCACCTTCGCAAGGATCGCCGAGACGTGCACCGACGCCGTCTTCGGGCTGATGAAGAGGCGCTCGCCGATCTGCGAGTTGGTGAGACCCTCGGCCACGAGAGCGAGCACTTGGCGCTCGCGTGCCGTGAGCGCATCGATCCCCGTGACGCCGCTCGCGGGGTGAGTGGATGCCGCGACACCCGCGCGACGGGCGAGTTCAGCCGCCCACCGGCCGACGCTCGCGATGCCGCCGGCCGGGGCATCCGTCGTGATCGCGTGGAGCACCTCGGCAGCCTCGTCCCGACCGCCTGATGCGATCAGTGCCCGCGCAAGGCTCAGTCGAGCAATCTGCCGGTGACGCAGCGGCATGATGCCGACGGTCGTCTGCGCGACCACCTCGCGCCACTGCTCGACGCTTGCCACCGGGTCGCCGCCGTCCGCGTCGGCGAGGGTCGCCCTGATGAAGCGCGCGATGACGGGAGACGCGCCGACGGCGGGCCAGTCGTCGATCGCCGTCGCGACGAGCTGGCGCAGCTCGGGAACCCCGTCGACGGAGCTGCCGGCTCCGAGCGCCCGGATGACGAGGGCGCCCGCTGCCGCCGCGTAGCGCTGAGCAGGCGGCGACCCCTTGCCCTGAACCACTGCGGCGATCGAGGCGATGCGGCCGGGCCAGTCCGAGGCATCCGTCGTCGGGGGCAGACCCGCGGCCGCCGCCAGCGCGGCATCGACGGTCTCGGGGACCCACCAGTCACGCCGCTCGGGGTGTCGACGCGCGCTCTCTTCGAGGGTCGCACGCTCCCCCTCGAGAAGCGCGCGTCGCTCCTCGGGCTGGTCGTTCCATGCGTAGTGGGTCGCGAGGAGCCGGACGACGGCACGGCGCGATGGCCGGTCCAGCAGCCGCCGTGCCCGCTGCGCGTACCGCAGCGCGCCGTCGGGATCGCCGACCGCGAACAGGGCGTGCGCGACGCCCACGGCGATGCCGGCAGCCGTCCCGCGCTCGATGCCCGCCCGGGATGCATCGGCATGGAGCTGCTTTCCCAGCGCCGCAGCCTCGCTGAAGCGCCCGAGACGCGAGAGGAGGCTGACGTACGCCTCGCCCGCGTAGGCGCGCGTGGCAGGATCGACCTTGAGGGCGAGCGCTCGCTCGAGCGGCTCGACCGCCCGAGGCTCGTCCCGCTCCTGGTCCGAGATGCGCCACGACTTGTTGGTGAGCGCGATGGCCAGCGCCGTGTCATCGCCGAGCTCTTCGGCGATCGCGATCGCCCGCTCGAGGTTGCCCGGCGATTGCGGACCGCTGTCTTCGATGACGAGGTTGGTGAGGGTCCGGGAGAGGAGCACGCGGGCCTCCTCGCCCGGGAGCCCTTCGAGCAGTGAGATCGCCTCATGCAGGTCGGACCGGTCGGGGTGCTTGTCGGTGTTGAACTCGTGCACGAAACGCTGGCGGAGGAGCGCCGCGCGCACGAGCGGCTCGTCGCCCGCGACGGAAAGGCCCTCGTTCGCGGCGCGCAGGGCGCGCTCGCCGTCGCCCAGCTCGTGCCACGCCTGCGCGGCGCCGAGATGGAGTTGGGCGAGTGTCGTGCCCGATCGGGCCGCGGCATCCGGAACCTGAGGCCACAGCTCGGTCAGCCGCTCGGCGAGCTTGACGGAGGTCGCGGGGGCGAATGTCGCCCGTGATCGCCGCAGCGCCACGACCGTGGCGTCGAACGCCGGGGTGATCTCGCGCGCGACCAGCCAGTGCTCGGCCTCGGCGGACACGGCGTCGGGGGAGATGGTGCGGTGGGCGGCGAGGTGCTCGGCGTAGCGGCGGTGGACCCGCACCCGTTCGCTCGGCAGCATCTCGCCGGAGACGGCCTCCTGGGTGAGGGCATGGCGGAACGCATAGCCGGCGCCGTCGGCCACGATGACGCGCGCGTCGATCGCCTCGCGGAGCGCGGCGTCGAGTTCGTCATCGTCGCGACCGGACACAGCACGGAGCACGTCGTGATCGATGCGCACCCCGCCCGCAGCCATCGCGCGGACGACTTCCTGCGAGAGGACGCTGAGCCGGGCGTAGCGAGCGAGCACGAGGTCGCGCAGCGTCTCGGGCAGCTGTGCCTCGCCCAGATCGACGAGCTCTTCGACGAGGAACGGGATGCCGCCGCTGCGGTCGCTGAGGGCGCGCACGTCGTCGTCGGGGAAGTCCCTGGCCGAGAGGAGTGCGACCTGCTCAGCGACCTCGTCGGCGCTGAGCGGCGCGATCTCGACGCGCACGACGGCACGCGTGCGGTCGAGCTCGGCGAGCACGGGTCGCAGCGGATGGAAGCGGTCGATGTCGTCGGAGCGGTAGGTGGCGACGACGGTCAGGTGCCGGCCGCGCAGCGTGCTGGCGAGCGTGCGGAGGAGCGCGAGGGTCGCGGCATCCGCCCACTGGAGGTCTTCGATGACGATGACGAGATGCCGCTCGGCGGACAGCGATTCGAGCACGACCTCGATAGCCTCGGCGAACTCGCCGGTGTGCTCGTCGGCGGCCGCGCCCTCGTCCGCGATGCCGGGAACGAAGGCGGCGAGCGTCGCGATCACCGCGGGCGACCCGGCGGCCGCGCGCAGCGTCTCGGTCCCCACCGCCGCGTGGAGGTCGCGCAGGACGCGCCGGATCGGGCCGAACGGCGCGCCGATGGGGCCGAGGTCGACGCACTGGCCCGTCGCGACGATGGTCGGCCGCTCCCCGCCCTGCCGCCCCGCTGCGGCGGTCAGGAACTCCTGCACGAGCCGCGTCTTGCCGATGCCCGCCTCGCCGCGCACGACCACGGTGCGCGGGACACCGTCGCGACCCTCGTCGAACGCCTCGAGGAGGCTCTCGAGCTCGGCGCGGCGGCCCACCATACGCGGGCTCGACGCGAGTGCGGGCATGGTCATATGGTCGCACCCGCCTCGGACAAGCCGAAGGGCCGCGCGGTTCGCGCAGCCCTTGAGCGAGGGGGCCGGCGCCGGACGAGCCGCACCGGCCGGGCGAGCCTCAAGAGCTCGGCCCGGCCAGTGCGAGGTCCCCCTGCACGCAGACGGAGGCCGCGGGGCCGCCGTCCGGGGTCGTGGTGGCGCGAGCCTCGGCGCGCCGGGCGTGGGCGGCGCGCAGCGCGATCTCGCGCTGCAGCTCCGCGTCGCGATAGGCGCCGAGTCGGCTCGCTGCGAAGGTCATGGCATCCATGTCGCTCTCCTGTTCTCGCCTCTGCGGCTTCTGACAGGTACGACTCTTCTCGCTAAGGAGGGGCCTCCCCATCGGGAGGATGCCCTATCTTCGCCGTACGGCGCTGCTTAGGCGGAGGCGGGCGACTCAGACGTCATCTCAGGCGAAGGCGCTCATGCCCGTGATGTCGCGTCCGATGAGGAGGGCCTGGATCGATTCGGTGCCCTCGTACGTGTGGATCGCCTCGATGTCGGCCATGTGCTGCATGACGCCGTTCTCGAGCAGGATGCCGTTGCCGCCGAGGAGGTCTCGAGCGGATGCCGCGATCCGGCGCGCGGCGCGGGTGTTGTGGTACTTGGCGAGCGACGCCTGGGTGGGCCGGAGGCCGCCCGACAGCTCGAGGTCCGCGAGGTGGCGGCAGTACAGCTGCATCGCCGTGAGCTCCTCGAGCATCTGGGCGAGGCGCTCCTGCACCATCTGGAACTTCGCGAGGGGCTTGCCGAACTGGGTGCGCTGCTGCGAGTAGCTCAGTGCCGCCTCGTAGCAGGCCGTCGCGTGCCCGAGCGCCGACCAGGCGACACCGGATCGCGTCGAGTAGAGGACGGTCGAGGCATCCTTGAAGCTCTTCGCCCCGGGAAGCACGGCCTCGAGCGGAACCCGCACGGCGTCGAGCACGATGTGCGCCTGGTGGATCGCTCGCAGCGACGCTTTGCCCTCGATCACGGTGCCCGTGTAGCCCGGGGTGCTCTGCTCGACGAGGAAGCACCGGACCGCGCCGTGCTCCGCCGCGCCCTCGTCGTCGATCCGCGCCCACACGAAGGTCACGCCGCCGGAGGCGCCGTTGCCGATCCACTTCTTGGCTCCGTCGAGCACCCACTCGTCTCCGTCGCGGCGGGCGACGGTCTCGAGCGAGACGGAGTCCGACCCGTGATCCGGCTCGGTGAGGGCGAAGGCCGCGGGCACTTCGGAGCGCGCGATCGGGCCCAGCCAGGCCTCTTGCTGCGCGGCACTGCCGAAGAGCGCGAGCGTACGCAGGGCCAGACCGCCCTGCACGGCGACGACGGTGCCCAGCGAGCCGTCGCCGCGCGAGATCTCCATGTTCACCAGGCCTGCGGCGAGGGGCGAGAAGCGGGTGAGACCGGGATGCTCGATCCCGTCGTTGAGCAGGTCGAGCTCGCCGAGGCGCCGTGCGATGTCGAGCGGATACTCGGCGCGATCCCACGCGTCGAGCATGCGGTCGCCGACCTCGTCGATGAACCCCTGTGCTCGCTCCCAGACCGCGCGATCCTCCGCGGGGATGTCGGCGAACACCGCGTAGTAGTCGGTGCCGAGACGGCCGGTGACGTCGTAGCCCTCGACGCTCTGGCCGGGGCGGGCGCGGAAGTCGGTCACGATCGGGCTCCAGACTCTGGGGGATGGATGCCTCGATTCTAGTGGCACTCAGTGCCAACTTACATCGGACTCAGTGTCAGTGGCCCTGGCTCGCGGCCGTGTTCTTCCGACTCAGGCCCTGGCGCCGAAGCGCTCGAGGATGCGCCGCGCGAGCGCGTCCGGCGACATCTCGGGCGTGCCGTGATGGCCGCCCTCGAGGGCTTCGTACTCGACCGTCGGCAGAATCGCGGCCAGGGCCTTCGCGGTGTCGTGGAAGAACGCGGGGCTCTTGCTTCCGGCCATCGCAACCGTGGGGGCCGTGAGTCCGGACCATCGCTCTGCGGGCAGCGGCTGCCCGGACTGCAGTCCGTCGAGGAGCGCGAAGTCGTAGCGGAGCGTGCGGGTGAGCGCCTTGGCGTCCCGCCAGAACGGAAGGACGCGCATGACGGCGACCCCGAATCGCGGCACGCCGACCGCCTCGACGAAGAACGCCCGCGCGGCCGCGGATCGATCGCCGGCGGCGACGGACGCCGCGATCCGGGCTGGCAGGTCGGCGGCCACGGGCGGCCGAGAGTCGTCGCAGATGAAGGGCGCCTCGTATGCCACCACGCCGGTCACGCGGTTCCCGAGCCGGGCGGCCGCCTCGAGTGCGAGGGCTGCGCCCGACGACGTGCCGAAGAGGATGGCCGAGCCGCCCGCGAGGTCGATGAGCGCATCGATGTCTTCCACCTCGTGAGCGGGCTCGGCCGTGTCGGGGTGCGCGTCTCCGCTCCCGCCTCGGCCGCGCCGGTCGTAGCTCAGGACATCGAAGCTCGGCGCGAGGACGCGGGACAGCCTGGCCGAGCTCTTGTGCGCACCGAGGGCGGGATCGATCAGGATGATCGCGGGTCCGGCCCCCTGCCGGTACACGGCGATCCGGGTGCCGTCCGCTGAGCGGACCTCGGTGGGAGAGGCGGTGAGTGTCATGGCGCGCTCCTCAGGAAGTGCTCGAGACGGTCGAATCCGCTTGCCCAGCCCCCCGACCATGCCGAGGGCGGCGATCTCTTCGAGACGGGCGGCGGAGGGGAAACGGGTGCGGTGCACGAGGCGCGTCCGGCCCTCGTCGAGCCCGATGAACTCGACGGTCACGCGCTGCGAGGCGGGATCGAGGTCGGCACCCGTCTCGTCCGAGAAGCCCTCCACGTAGGAGAGCAGGGACCCCTGGATGACCTCCGTGTAGATCGCGCGAAGCCAGACCTCCGGTGCCGAGCCCACCGGCCCCATCCCGAAGTGCCAGAGTCCGCCGGGTCGCACGTCGAGTGCGCGGACCGTCGTCTGCCAGCCCTCCGGTCCCCACCACGCCTCGAGCTCGTCGGCGGTGGTCCAGCTGCGCCATACGGCTTCGACACCGCCGCGCAGCTCGCGCTCGAGCACGATCTCTAGCCGGTCCAGGTTCTTCGCCACGAGAAGGCCGGTCATGATCCGTGCTCCGTGCGATCCAGGTGGGCCTGCAGACGATCGAAGCGCTCGTCCCACACGGACGCGAAGGAGTCGAGCCAGCGCTCGAGCTCGTCGAAGGCACCCTTCTCGAGCGCGTAGATGCGGCGCTTGCCGTCGACGCGCCGGTCGACGATCGCGGCGTCGCTGAGCACCTTGAGGTGCTTCGACACGAGCGGCTGGCTCAGCCCGAGGTCGTCCACGATCGCGCCGACGGGGAGGGGCCCGCGCTTGAGCAGCTCGACGATGGCGAGCCGATTCGGCTCGGCGAGGGCGGTCAGCGTTCCGATCATGGCTTCAAAGTACTCACAAGTTATATGAATGTCAAGTGATGTGAACAGGGACTCGGACGAGCGCCGGACCGCCGCGCTAGGGTGACCGGAATCGACCGGAGTCCGAGGAGGCCCAGTGGGAAGGTTCGACGGGCGTGTGGCCCTCGTCACCGGGGGCAGCCGCGGCATCGGCTTCGCCATCGCCCGGCGTCTCGTCGCGGAAGGCGGCGAAGTCGTCATCACGGGCCGCAAGCAGGAGTCCCTCGACGGGGCGATCGCAGAACTGGGGGATGCCGCGACCGCCGTCTCCGGCCGGGCCGACGACGCCGAGCATCGCGCGACGGTCTACGCCCACATCCGCGAGCGGCACGGACGGCTCGACCACCTCGTCAACAACACGGGCATCAACCCCGCCTACGGTCCGATCGCCGATGTCGACCTCGATGCCGCGCGGAAGATCCTCGAGGTCAACGTCATCGCCACGCTCGATTGGACGCGCGCTGCCGTCGCCGCGGGTCTCACGACCTCGGTCGTCAACATCGCCTCGGTCGCGGGCCTGGGGGCGAGCCCCGGCATCGCCTTCTACGGCATCTCGAAGGCGGCCATCATCAACCTCACGATGCAGCTCGCCTACGAGCTCGCGCCCGCGATCCGCGTCAACGCCGTCGCGCCCGCGGTCATCAAGACCGCTTTCGCCCGGGCGCTCTACGAGGGCCACGAGGCGGAGGCCGCCGCAGCGTATCCGCTCGCGCGGCTCGGCGAGATCGACGACGTCGCCGGTCCCGTCGCCTTCCTGCTCTCGGACGACGCCGGCTGGATCACGGGCCAGACGCTGCCGATCGACGGCGGTGCCGGCATCCGTCCCTTCCTGTAACCGCGAGAAATCGCCGACGGATGCCGCGGCACGGCGCCCCGCATCCGTCGTCAGAGACTGAGTTCGGCGCGACCCAGGCTGTTGAGGTGCACCTCGTCGGGACCGTCGGCGATGCGCAGCGATCGGATGCCGGCATAGAGCTCGGCAAGCGGCGTGTCGGACGAGAGGCCCGCGGCCCCGAACACCTGGATCGCCCGGTCGAGGATCTGCTGGACAGCGCGCGGCACCGCGATCTTGATGGCCTGGATCTCGGTCATCGCCCGGCGGTTGCCCACGGTGTCCATGAGCCATGCGGTCTTGAGCACGAGAAGGCGGAGGGCCTCGAGCTGGATGCGCGACTCGGCGGCCCACTCGCGGACCACCCCCTGCTCGGCGATCGTGCGGCCGAAGGCCCGGCGGGCGTTCGCGCGCTCGCGCACGAGGGAGAGCGCCCGCTCGCCCATGCCGATCGCGCGCATGCAGTGATGGATGCGGCCGGGGCCGAGGCGCGCCTGCGCAATCGCGAAGCCCTCGCCCTCGCCGCCGATGAGGTTCGACGCGGGCACCCGGACGTCGTCGAACGCGATCTCGGCGTGGCCGCCGTGGTCCCGGTCGTCGTAGCCGAACACCGTGAGGGGGCGGATGACGCGCACTCCCGGGGTGTCGCGGGGGACGATGATCATCGACTGCTGACGGTGGCGGTCGGCCGCGGCATCCGTCTTCCCCATGACGATGAAGACCGCCGCCTTCGGGTTCATCGCTCCCGTCGACCACCACTTGCGCCCCGAGACGACGTAGTGGTCGCCGTCGCGGCGGATGCGGGTGCCGATGTTCGTCGCATCGGACGAGGCGACGTCGGGCTCGGTCATGCAGAACGACGAGCGGATCCGGGCGTCGAGCAGCGGCTCCAGCCACCGCTCCTTCTGCTCCGGCGTTCCGAAGTCGCTCAGCACCTCCATATTCCCCGTGTCGGGGGCGGCGCAGTTGAAGGCGACGGGTGCCAGGCGGGGACTCCAGCCTGTGACCTCCGCGATGGGCGCATACTGCAGATTCGTGAGTCCCGCCCCGCCGGCGCCCGGGAGGCAGAGGTTCCAGAGACCCTGCTCGCGCGCCCGCGCCTGCAGGTCGCGGACGATCGGCGGCGTGCTCCAGCTCTCGGGCGATTCCGCGAGCTGGTGCTCGAGCACCGGCTCGGCGGGCAGCACGTGCTCGTGGAGGAACGCCGTGGCGCGGTCGACGAGCTCGGCCGTGCGATCGTCGTGAGCGAACTCCATCAGTGCATCTCCCGTCCCTTGTGCGCCAGCGGCTCGACGAGTGCGCCCAGTCGGTCGAATCCCTCGCCGACCGTCTCTCCGGCCTGGTAGCGGAAGTGGATGCCCTCGAGGATCACCGCGAGCTTGTACGCGGCGAACGCGCGGTACCACCGCAGCTCGGGCACCGCCGTGCCGGCGCGCTCGGCGTACGCGTCGACGAGCTCGTCGAAGTCCGGATATCCCGCCGCCGGATCCACCGCGCTCGGCACGGCGCCTTCGAAGCCGCCGGGGAGGTCGGCGATGTTCCAGTAGAGCCCGAAAATCCCGAGGTCGACGAGCGGATCTCCGAGCGTCGCCATCTCCCAGTCGAGGATCGCCGAGATGTGCGGCTCGTCGCCTTCACCGACGACGAGGGCGTTGTCGAGGCGGTAGTCGCCGTGGACGATGCCGATGCGCGCCGATGCGGGCACGTCGGCGGCGAGCCGCTCCTGGAGCTCGTCGAGGGCCGGGGTCGCGCGCGAACGGGAGGCGTCGAGCTGCCGCCGCCAGGTCGAGAGCTGACGGGCGAGGTAGCCGTCGGGACGTCCGAAGTCCGCGAGACCGACGCGCTCCGGATCGACGGCGTGCAGATCGGCGAGGTGCTGGGCGAGCCCCAGGCCGAGGGACCTCAGGCCAGCGGGGGTGTAGTCCGCGTTCTGCGCGCGGTGCGCGAGCACCCGGCCCGGTGCGCGCTCCATGACGAAGAAGACCGTGCCCGTCACCTCCGCTCGCGCGGTGTCGTCGACGACGTCGATCGCGCGGGGCACCGGGACGGCGGTGCTGCCGAGCGCGGAGATGACGCGATGCTCGCGCCGCATGTCGTGCGCCGTGGAGAGGACGTGCCCGAGCGGCGGCCGCCGGACGACCAGCGGCAGTCGGGCACCGTCGACGGCATAGGTGAGGTTGCTCCGTCCGCCCGCGATGAGGCTCGCATGCAGGGGCGCGGCCGCGAGGTCGGGGTGGGACCGCGTGAGCCATGCGGTGAGCCCCGCGACATCGAGTCCGGGTGGCTCGGTCATCGGTGCCTCCTCCGCCTCACGTCGGCGTGCGGCGGGACCAGCGTACCCGCGTCCATTCACGCGCCCGGCCGCACGCCCGAGCCCTCGGGTCAGCCGACGAGCTGGCCCTCGATCGCCGCGCGGATCCCCGCCGGGATCGGCGTCGGACGGCGGGTCGCGGCATCCACGAAGACGTGGACGAAACGCCCCGTCGCGAGTGGTCCGTCCTCGCCGCGGCGGAGGATGCCGAGGCTCCACGTGACGCTGGTGCGGCCGAGGCGCTCGACGCCGATGCCCACCTCGAGAGGCTCGGGGAATCCGGCCGGCTCATGGAACTCGCACGATGAGGCGGCGCACAGCGCGATGGCATCGCCCGATGTGTCGAGACCTCCGTCGCGGATCATCCAGCCGTTGACGGCGGTGTCCATCGCCTCGTAGTAGACGGTGTTGTTGAGGTGCCCATACTGGTCGTTGTCGTTCCAGCGCGTGAGGAACGGCATGCGCACGAGGTAGCCGGAGGCCATCGTCAGGCGGCCCTTCCGGGCTTCGTGTCGTGCTCGGCATCGGACGGGAACTCGATGAGCTGGCGGAGCTCGCCGCCCTGCGCGAGCCGATCCATCGCGTCGGCGATCTCGCCGAGACGGATGCGCGACGAGACCAGACGCTCGAGCGGAAGCCGCCCCGCGCGCCAGAGTTCGACGTAGCGCGGGATGTCGCGCTCCGGCACCGCCGAGCCGAGATAGCTGCCGACCACCGTCCGGGCCTCGGCCGTGAGGGTGAGCGGCGAGATCTCGGCACGAGCCTGCGGTCCGGGCAGGCCCACCGTCACCGTCGTGCCGCCCGCCGCCGTCAGCGCGAACGCCGTCTCGAACGCGCGAGCCGACCCCGCTGCCTCGATGACGAGGGGAGCGCGGATGCCGCGCTCCGCCGCCTCGTCGGGGCTCACGGCGGTCGTGGCACCGAGCGCGACGGCGAGGTCGCGCTTGGCGTCGACGACGTCGATCGCGATGACGTCATGACCGAGCGCGATCGCGACGAGGAGCGCGGCCATGCCGACTCCGCCGAGTCCCACGACGGCGATCGTCGAGCGCGGCGCCGGCTGCCCGGCGTTGATGACGGCGCCTCCGCCCGTCAGCACGGCGCAGCCGAGCAGCGCGGCGACATCGGCCGGCACATCGGGGTCCACCCGCACCACCGAGGTGCGGCTCACGACGGCGTGCGTGGCGAATGCGCTCACGCCGAGGTGGTGGTGGACGTCCTGGGCGCCCGCATCGCCGTGCGTCCGATGGAGACGGATGCCGCCACCCACGAGCGCGCCGGCCGTGTTCGCGGCCGTGCCGACCTCGCAGGGCAGCCGGCCGTCGGTGAGGCATCCGGCGCACTCGCCGCAGCGCGGGAGGAACGTCATGACGACGCGATCGCCCGGCACGATGCCGGCGACGTCGGGGCCGACCTCCTGCACGATGCCCGCGGCTTCGTGCCCGAGGAGCAGCGGAAGAGGCCGGGGGCGGTTGCCGTCGACGACGCTGAGGTCGGAGTGGCACACGCCGGCGGCCTCGATGCGCACGAGCAGTTCGCCGGATTCCGGAGGGTCGAGTTCGAGTTCGCCCACCGTGAAGGGGCGGGATGTCGTGAACGGCGCCTCCGCGCCGGATGTCTCGAGCACGGCCCCCGTGATGCGCATGCGACCTCCTCGTCTTCGCCTCGCTCCAGTCTGCGACAAGGAGCCGGGCGACGACGAACCTGGGGATCGGAGAGGCCGCGCCGGCTCAGGGGCGGGCTGCTCGCGCTCGCCGCGCGATCCGCCGCCGGCGGATCCACTTCTCGACCTCGACGAACAGCGGCACGACGAGCGAGAGGCCGATCGCGATGAGCCACTGCTCGCCGTTGAGCGACGTGGTGAGGATGAGGTTCTGGAGGAAGGGAAGCTCGACCGCCGCGACCGTCAGGGCGATCGGGATCGACAGCCACTTGATCGCGGAGAGGATCGGCGGCTCGAGCCCCGGCTCGGGGTCGCGGCGCATCGCCAGTCCGCCCAGGATCGCACCGAAGGCCGCGACCACGAACGTCATGGTGACGGGCACGCTGGGCTCCGTGGGGCTCAGCAGATCGGGGTAGAGCAGGAGAGGTACGAGGGTCATCAGGAAGAGCAGGCCGCCGTAGACGAACCACAGCACCACGGCTCCGCGGTTGGCGATGGTCTTCTTCGGGTCGCGCGGCGGCTTCAGCATGATGCCGTCCGGCACCGGGTCGAGGAGGATCACGATGACGGGGAAGATCGAGACGAAGAAGTTCAGGAACAGGATCATGATCGGCTGCAGCGGCACGCCGCTGTTGATGTCGAACAGGCTCGCGACCAGGAACAGCAGCACGAGCGAGAAGAGCTGCGACATCTGGTAGCGGACGTAGCTGACGATCTTGTCGTAGATCGCGCGGCCGAGCCGCACCGCCGTGACGAGTGTGCCGAAGTTGTCGTCGACGAGGATCATCTTGCCGGCCTGCTTCGTCACCTCGCTGCCCGACCCCATCGCGACGCCGATGTCGGCCTGCTTGAGCGCTGCGGCGTCGTTCACCGCGTCCCCGGTCATCGCGACGACGGCACCGTCCTCCTGCATGAGCCGCGCGAGGCGCAGCTTGTCCTCCGGTGTCACGCGGCCGAACACGTGCAGCTCGGGCAGCTTGGCCTTGAGCTCGTCGTCGCTCATCGCCTGGATCTCGGCGCCGCTGGCGGCCCCCGCTCCGAGGCCGAGCTTCGCGCCGATCGCCGCGGCCGTGATGGCGTGGTCGCCCGTGATCATGCGCACTTCGATGCCGGCCTCGCGCGCGATGCGCACGGCCTCCTTCGACGATGGGCGGAGCGGATCGATGATCCCCACGAGACCGGCAAGGGTCAGGTCCTTCACCTCGGCCATGGGGTCGGCGGGAACCGGCGTGCCGGGCTCGAACCGGCGGAAGGCGAAGGCGAGGACGCGCAGGCCCTGCTCCGACAGGTGCTTGTTGGCGTCGAGGATCGCCTGCCGCTTCTCGGCGATGGGCGCGGGGCCGTCGGGGGTCAGGACGCTCCCGCAGCGGTCGAGCACGACATCCGGCCCGCCCTTCACGAGGCCGACGAGGCGGGTCGTGCCGTCGCCGGGGATCTCGTGGAAGGTGGCCATGAACTTGTACTCGGAGTCGAACGGGACCTCGGCCGCCCGGGGGTACTGCGCGCGCGTCAGCGCGGCATCGACGCCCATTTTGGCGGCGAGCACGACGAGCGCCGCCTCGGTCGGGTCGCCGACGACGACGCCGTCGTCGGAGACGGTCGCATCGCTGCAGAGGGTCAGACCGAGCGCCAGGGTGGTGAAGTCGGGGTTCTGCGTCCCCGCCACGCGGCGGATCTCGCCCGTCTTCTCATAGCCGCTGCCCCCGACCGTGAACCACTCGCCGGCGAGGTAGAGCGACTCGACGGTCATCTCGTTCATCGTCAGCGTGCCGGTCTTGTCGGAGTTGATGGCGCTCGTGGCTCCGAGCGTCTCCACGTCCGTCAGGTTCTTCACCACGGCGTTGTGCTCGGCGAGTTGACGCGAGCCGTAGGACAGCATCGCCTGGACGAATGAGGGCATGCCCGTCGGGATCGCCGAGATGGCCATCGAGATGCCGAGGAGGACGACCGACGCGATCGGCTGGCCGCGCAGAAGGCCCGTGATGACGATCACGGCGACGGCGCCCCAGGCGATCCAGCCGAGGACGCCGGTGAGCGAGTCGAGCTCGCGCTGCAGCGGCGACTTGGCGGGCTTGACGGCGGAGAGCATCTTCGCGATGCGCCCCATCTGGGTGTCCATGCCGGTCTCGGTCACGACGGTCGCCGCCGTGCCGCGCGTGACCTGCGTGTTCTGGAAGACCATGTTGGCCCGGTCGCCGAGCGTCGTCTCGGGGTCGGCGAGGGACGAGGCATCCTTCGCGATCGGCGCGCTCTCGCCGGTGAGTGCCGCCTCCTGCGTCTCCAGGGTCGCCGAGCGCAGGATGCGCCCGTCTGCCGGAACGATGTCGCCGGCCTCGAGCATGACGATGTCGCCGGGCACGAGATCCGTCGCGGCGATCTGGGCGAGGATGCCGTCGCGGACGACCTTCGCTCGCGGGATCTGCATCTTGGCGAGGGCGTCGACCGACGCCTTGGCCTTCATCTCCTGACGGGTTCCGAGGATGACGTTCAGGATGACGAGGGCGCCGACGAGGATGCCGACGCTCACCTGGTTGATGACGAGGCTGATGACAGCGACGACCACGAGCATGACGTTCATCGGGTCGGCGAGCTGGCGCAGCGCCACCTGCCACACGGACGGGGCCGGCTCGGCCGCGATCGAGTTGGGCCCGTGATCGGCGAGGCGCTTGGCCGCCTCCGCCTGCGTCAGCCCTTGATCGCGGTCGGTGCGGAGGGACGCGATCACCGCGTCCCCGTCCTGCGTGAACCACGGCGCGGCTGGGGACGTCTCGACAGTGCTCATGGTGCCGAACGTACTCGCGCTGGAGCGCTCGGCAAGGGGAGGTCAGCCGCGGTGGGCGAGGATACCGCCGAGTCTTCTCAGACCAGCTGTTCGCCGAGACGACGTGCGACCTCGGCGGAGGGCATTGAGCGGGGGAACACGGCGACGACCAGATCGTCGGCGGCGGCATCCGTCCCCTCGGGATGCACTCCGTAGCGGCGCATGACGTCGTCGAGCGCCCGGCGCAGCACCGACGCGGGCACGCGCTTCGTGCCCCGGAGGAGCTGCCGCAGCACATGGTTGTGGACGGCCGTCACGAGCGCCGCGAACCCCACGGCGTCGAGCGGGTCGAGCCCCGGCAGTGCCTCGCGCAGGTACTCGTCGAAGAGCCGCTCGTACCGGAACACCGTGACGATCTCGCGCTCGCGCAGCGCGGGCACGCCGCGCACGACGGCATAGCGCCGCCGCGCGAGCTCGGGGTCTGCGGTGAACTGCTTGAAGACCCAGAGGGATGCCTCGCACACGGCCGCCCACGGGTTGTCGTGGGACTCCGAAAGGTAGGAGCGCAGACCGTCGAGGAGCAGCTCGTGATCGGCGAAGACGACGTCGTCCTTGCCGCCGAACTGACGGAAGAAGGTGGACCGCGAGATGCCCGCGGCCTGGGCGATCTGCTCGACGGAGGTCGACTCGAATCCCTGGCGCGCGAACAGATCGAGAGCCGCCGACACGACGGCGTGGCGCGGCGCGGTTGCCGAAGCGGTGTCGCTCATGCGCCGAGCCTAATGCGACGCTCCGTGCGATCTCAGGCGAACCGCGGCGGGGCTGGCGGGCCCGGCGCGCGCACGGACCGGTCAGCGAGCGGTAGTAGGCTGGGGGATTGGTCGATCTCTTGATATCGAGAGATCTCTCGGCCGTTTCCCCCACATTCGCCCCCAGCGAAGGACTGCACTGTGGATCTGTACGAGTACCAGGCACGCGATCTGTTCGAGAAGTACGAGGTGCCGGTGCTTCCGGGCCTCATCGCCGACACCCCCGAGGAGGCGAAGGCGGCGGCTGAGAAGCTCGGCGGCGTCGTCGTCGTGAAGGCTCAGGTGAAGACCGGCGGCCGCGGCAAGGCCGGCGGCGTCAAGGTCGCCAAGACCCCCGACGAGGCCTACGAGGCCGCGAAGGCCATCCTCGGCCTCGACATCAAGGGGCACGTCGTCAAGCGCGTCATGATCGCCGGCGGCGCCCGCATCGCCAAGGAGTTCTACTTCTCGGTGCTGCTCGACCGCGCGAACCGTTCGTACCTGTCGCTCGCGAGCGTCGAGGGCGGCATGGAGATCGAGCAGCTCGCCGTCGAGAAGCCGGAGGCGCTCGCACGCGTCGAGGTCGACCCGCTGACGGGCATCGACCAGGCCAAGGCGCTCGAGATCGCGAAGGCGGCGAATTTCGACGACGAGCTGGCGCCGAAGGTCGCCGACGTCTTCGTCAAGCTCTTCCAGGTCTACAAGAACGAGGACGCGACCCTCGTCGAGGTGAACCCGCTCATCCAGTCTGAGGACGGCGAGATCATCGCCCTCGACGGCAAGGTCTCGCTCGACGAGAACGCCGAGTTCCGGCACGCCGGCCACTCGCTGCTCGAGGACAAGGCCGCGGCGGACCCGCTCGAGGCGAAGGCCAAGGAGAACGACCTCAACTACGTCAAGCTCGACGGCCAGGTCGGCATCATCGGCAACGGCGCAGGCTTGGTCATGTCGACGCTCGACGTCGTCGCCTACGCCGGCGAGAAGCACGGCGGCGTCAAGCCCGCCAACTTCCTCGACATCGGCGGCGGTGCCTCGGCAGAGGTCATGGCGGCCGGCCTCGACGTGATCCTCGGCGACCCGCAGGTCAAGTCGGTCTTCGTCAACGTCTTCGGCGGCATCACCGCATGCGACGCCGTGGCGAAGGGCATCGTCGGCGCGCTCGCCGAGCTCGGCTCGTCGGCTTCGAAGCCGCTCGTCGTCCGCATCGACGGCAACCGCGTCGAGGAGGGTCGCCGCATCCTCCAGGAGGCGAACCACCCGCTCGTGACGCTCGCCGCCACGATGGACGAGGGCGCCGACAAGGCCGCCGAGCTCGCCAACGCCTGACGCTTCGACGAGCTCAGCGACCGGATCACAACATAAGGAATCTGAAACATGTCGATCTTCCTTGACAAGAACTCCAAGGTCATCGTCCAGGGCATCACGGGCGGCGAGGGCACGAAGCACACCGCGCTCATGCTGAAGGCGGGCACGCAGGTCGTCGGCGGCGTCAACGCGCGCAAGGCGGGCACGACGGTCCTCCACACCGACAAGGACGGCGCGGGCGTCGAGCTCCCCGTCTTCGGGTCGGTCGCCGAGGCCATCGAGAAGACGGGTGCCGACGTGTCGATCGCCTTCGTCCCGGCCGCCTTCACGAAGGCCGCGATGATCGAGGCCATCGACGCCGAGATCCCGCTCCTCGTCGTCATCACCGAAGGCGTCCCGGTCGGCGACACGGCCGAGGCGTGGGCGTACGCGAAGTCGAAGGGCAACAAGACCCGGATCATCGGGCCGAACTGCCCGGGCATCATCACGCCCGACGAGGCGCTCGTCGGCATCACCCCGGCGAACATCACCGGCAAGGGTCCGATCGGCCTCGTGTCGAAGTCCGGAACGCTTACATACCAAATGATGTATGAACTGCGTGACCTGGGCTTTTCCACCGCAATCGGCATCGGTGGCGACCCGATCATCGGCACGACGCACATCGATGCGCTCGAGGCATTCGAAGCCGATCCCGAGACGAAGGCGATCGTCATGATCGGCGAGATCGGCGGCGACGCCGAGGAGCGCGCGGCCGACTTCATCAAGGCCAACGTGACCAAGCCGGTCGTCGGCTACGTCGCCGGCTTCACGGCTCCCGAGGGCAAGACGATGGGCCACGCCGGCGCCATCGTGTCGGGCTCGGCGGGCACCGCTCAGGCGAAGAAGGAGGCCCTCGAGGCCGCCGGTGTCAAGGTGGGCAAGACCCCCTCCGAGACCGCTGCGCTCATGCGCGAGATCGTCGAGTCGCTCTAAGCGACAAGCGCTTTCCCGCCTCGCATGAGGCGGCCGGAGATGCACCCTCACCGCTTCGCGGGAGGGTGCATTTCTCGTCTCCGGATGCCGCGGCCGAGGGGGCCGTGTGACATGTGGTGCTTGTGCGCTGGGTGTGACGCGGTCTAGCATCCGATTCGAGTGTCGATGGTGGGCAATGTCTTCGGCACGGGGGATGGGGATCTCTAGTACGAACGCGCCTGGGCGAAGGGAGCCCTGTGGCACGGAGAACCCCCGTCATTGGGGTACGCCGACGCCGCCGGAACGACACACCGGTGTCGTTCGTCGACCCCTCCCGCGGCCCCCCGCCGCCCGAAGGCGGGCTTCGCCGCCCTCGTGAGCTTCGTGCTGGTGATCGGCCAACTGACCTGGGGAATTCCCCCCGCGCTCGCCGCGCCACACGCCGTCCCGCAGAGCACGACCGCGACGGTTCCCGTCCCGCAGTCCGGTCTGCCGGCCGTGGCCCCGGAGGAGGAGCCGACGGTCCCGGAGCTGCCCCCGGACTCGCTCGTCGAGGTGCCCGTGGCGCCGCCCGCCGAGCAGCCGGCGCCCGCCCCTGCGCCGCGCACGACGACCAAGATCACGATGACGGTCATCGTCCCGCCGACGCCCGCGCCGAGCCCGTCGCCGACCTCGCCGTTCGGGCCGAACTGCGTGCAGACCACGACCGGCGGGACGCCCGGAACGTCCACCGGCACGAGCTCCTCGACGACGAGCACGAGCAGCACGAGCCTCACGTGCGGCCCCGGCACGGTGAACCCCGGATCGATCGGGACGAACCCGAACCCGGCGCCCACGCCGCCGCCCGTCCCGACGCCCACGCCGACCCCGACTCCGACGCCCGCGCCGACGCCGACCCCCACTCCGCAGCCGGTTCCCACGCCGACCCCGACGCAGCCCGCGCCCGACCCGACGGGCCAGCCGACGGCGTCTGGACGGGTCGTCGGCATGCCCGCCATGCTGTCGGTCCGGCCGTTCTCCGCCGAGGAGGACGCGGCCCCCGCCGACGCCGGTGACCAGGGCCAGAGCAGCGGCGCCGACCAGGCGGTCGTTCCGCCCGTCGAGGAGCCCGCGCCCGTCGAGCAGCCCCCGGCTCCTCAGCAGACCGAGGCGCCCGCGCCCGCCCCCCAGCAGACCGAGGCCCCCGCCGACGAGCCTGCGGCTCCCGCCGCCCCGGCCGATGCGACGACGCCGGCGGCCGAGGCACCCGCGACGACCCAGCCGGCCGACGCGGCTCCCGCCGCTCCCGCCCCGTGGGCCGTGTCCGCAGCGGGCGACGTGACGGTCAGCCGCGACGGCGACGACCTCGTGGTCGTGGCCGACGGTGTGGAGACGCGGCGGGCCGCGGCATCCGTCACCGCACTGAGCATCTCGGCGGGCGGGCGCGTCTCGCTCCCCGCGTGGCTGGGCATCGCGGTCACCGTCACGAACGCCGCGACCCTCGCGGTCGCCGGCTCGGGACTCACGTGGACGACGGACGGCCACGGCGCCGGATCGGTTGCAGGCATCGCGTACTCGAACGTCTCGACGCTCGTCGGACTCGGCGGCGGGCACCGTCTCGCCGGGCCCGGCGCCGATGCCACGTGGACCGTCACAGGCTCGGGCTCGGGCGTCGTCGCGGGCCAGGGTTTCGCCGGCTTCAGCACCCTCGTTGGCTCGGCCGGGAACCGCGACACGTTCGTCGTCACCGGCAGCGGCAGCATCGCCGCCGTCGAGGGCGGGGCGGGCGGCTACGACACGCTGACCGTCCTCGGCGACGGCGGCGCCGTCGTCTCGCGGGCGAGCGGGCCGCAGTCCGGCACGATCGCCGCGGGTGCCCGGACGATCGCGTACTCGGGCCTCGAGCCCGTCGATCTCGGTGCGCAGAACGCGCCCGTCACGATCGCCACCAACGACGTCGACGGCGAGACCGTCGAGGTGCTCGCCGACCCCACGATCCTCGGGCAGCTGCTCATCCGCAGCAGCGACGGCACCTTCGAGCAGCACAGCGTGCTGCCGCTCGTGAGCCTCACGGTGCGGACGGTCGGCAAGGGAGCGACGATCCGCATCATCGGCGTCCTGACCTTCCTCGGTGTGACCTTCCTCTTCGAGGCGAGCCGCATCATCATGGACCCGGGTTCGCAGCTGAACGCCGGCACGGGCGACGTGACCCTGGCGGCGACGAGCTCGTCGACCGACTCGACGCCCGCCGAGGCTCTCGTGCAGCTGACGGATGCCGCGATCACCGCGCGCAACATCACGCTGACGGCGACGGCCGACAGCACCGCGAACCCCGGGGCGACCGTCGGGCTCGCGAACGGATCGAGCACGGCGTCGGCCGGAGTCCGGCTCGCGGGTGCGAGCAGCCTCACGGCATCCGGCGACGTGCGGCTCGCATCGAAGTCGACCGCGAACCTCGTGACCGAGTCGACGGGGACGGGAGCGGATGCCTCTGTCGACGCCGCCGTCGCGCACGCCACGATCGACAACACCGCCGAGACGACGGTGACGGATGCCTCGCGCATCGCCGCAGCCGGAACGCTGACGCTCGCCGCGACCACCGCGACGACCGCGACGACGAACGCCGATGCGACGGCCGCGACGGCCGGTGCCGGCATCGCGACGACCGACGCGACCATCCGCACGAACGTCCTCGTCGCGACGACGGCGCCCCAGGGTCTGACGGCCGGCGGAGCGATCTCGCTGCTGGCGGACTCGACCCACACCCTCTCGACGCAGGCGCTCGCGAGCCCGGGCGGCTCGACCGCGAACGGCACCTCGCCGAGCACGTCGACCTCCACGGCTTCGCAGCCCGGCGGATTCGCGCAGGCTCCCGGCGGATCGATCGGCGTGGCCGGCGCCCTCGCGTTCTCGCACCTCGACCAGCAGACGGCCGCGACCCTCGCCGGGTCGGGACCCGTCGTGGTGTCGGCCGGCGGCACGGGACTCTCGGTCGCCGCGGTCTCGTCGGGGAGCGCCGACGCGAAGGCGGATGCCGGCGCCGTCGGCGGCTCGGCCGCCGGAGTCGGCGTCGCCGTGTCGGTCAACGTCGCCGACTCGACGACGACCGCCCGCGTCGCCGGCACAACGCTCGCCGGCCCCCGCGTCGAGGTGCGGGCGACGGCGGCACCGCGCAATGCCGGCGACGTCAACGCCTACCGGTCCGAGTCGATCTCGGGCGCAGGCGGCGCATCGTCGGTCGGAGCGGCCGGTTCCCTCGCCGTGACCGTCGCCGGGTTCCGCACGCGAGCCGCTCTGGACGGCGCGGCGACGGTGACCAGCGGCTCGACCGACTTCGCCTTCGACGCCCGGTCCGACCACGCGGTCGCCACGATCGCGAGCCCCGGCACGCAGGCCGGAGCGACGACCGGCATCGGTGCGACGGTCGCGACGAGCATCGTCAACGACACGACGGTCGCCGAGATCGCCGACGGCGCGACGCTCGCGGGAGCCCACGACGTCTCGCTCTCCGCCGCGACGACCTCGCCGGCGACGACCCAGGCGACGGGAGGCGTGGCTTCGGATGCCGCGATCTCGGGGGTCCTCGGACTCACCATCTCGAACGTCTCCACGCGTGCTCGCCTCGGCGCCGGCACCCCGCTCACGATCACCGGGTCCTACCGTTCAGAGGCGCAGCAGTCGGCCCCCGTCACGACGACCGCAACCGGCAATGTCGACGCCGAAGGCGGGGCAGCGGTCGGCGCCGTCGTCGCCCTCACCTTCGCCGACCACTCGGTCGCGTCGGAGCTCGCGCGCGACCTCACGGCGCTCGGCACCGTGACCCTCCTCGCGACGGGTGCGAGCCTCGCCTCGTCGGCCGCGACGTCGTCGGCGACCGGCGCGCCGGGCCAGGGCGGCCAGGCGACGCCTGCCGCGCAGGCGGCCGACGCACGCGGGTATGCCGACGGCATCGCCCCCGTGACCGGGGCGGCCGGGAACGGGTCCGGCGGCACCGGCTCGACGCCGATCCCGACACCCGCGACGCCGCAGGGCACGGTCTCGGTCGCCGCCGCGCTCGCCCTCACCATCCAGCACGCGTCGGCCGACGTCTCGGTCGACGGGATCGCCATCGTGGCGCAGGGCGTCGAGCTGAAGAGTGCCGAGAACGCGACGGCATCCTCGACGGCGAGCGGCGCACCGTCCTCGCGCGGACCCCCGAGCGGCACCACGATCGCAGCGGCCGTCGCGATCACATTGGCGGACGTCGTCGTCCGCGCCGAGGTCGGCCCCTCGGCCACAATTTCCACACAGCACCTCACCCTCTCCGCAGGCACCGCGCCCCTCGATGCGAACGGCGCCGCGGACGGGCAGCACGACTTCTCGGCCACCGCCACCGGCGGTGCCGGGACGGGCGGAGACCTCGGCATCGCCGGGTCGGTCGCCATCTCGCTGGTCCAGCTCGAGGCGATCGCCTCGCTGGCCGGCACCGCGATCCTCACCGGGCCGACCCCGGACGTCGCGATCTCGGCGTCGTCGGCCGCGAGCAACACCGCTTCGGCGCTGTTGAGCTCGGATGGCGCGGCGCTCCCGACCACGGGCGTCGGCGCAGCCTTCGCCCTCGCGAGCACCGACCACACGACGTCGGCCTCGCTCGCCGCGACCGGCGCGGTCGCCGGCGCGCGCGACCTGCGCGTCGAGGCGACCTCGACCGACACGACCACCTCGGACGCACACGGTGCGGCACGGGCGACGGGTACCGCGATCGCCCCGTTCACCGCGGTCACGCTGGCCCACGTCCGGACCACGGCCGCGATCGCCGCCGGCGCGCCGACGACCGTGACGGGCGCCCTCACCATCGCGGCGACCCAGCGCACGACCGCGTCCAGCGAGGCCCGCGCCGCGACGGGGACGACTTCGGGCACCGCCGTCGGCTTGGGTCTCGCGCTCACGATCGCCGACCCCGCCGTGAGCGCGACGCTGGGTCGCAGCGTCACGACCTCGGGTGCCGCGACGATCTCGGCGACTGGCATCAGCGCCGCAACCTCGACAGCCGAGGCATCGGCGGCGGGCGCCCCCGAGAACGCCGGCGCGGGCGGCAGCGCAGGGTCGGGAGTCGACACCGCCGTGCAGGGCGCGCGCGACACAGCCGGACAGATCGCCGGCGACGCAGGGGGCAGCGGCGCGACGGGTGCGGCGACGCCGAGCGCCTCTTCCTCCCAGGGCGGGGTGGATGCCGCGGCCGCCGTCGCGGTGACGATCGCGACCGCGGGGGTCGAGGCATCCGTCGCCGCAGGCGCAAGCCTCATCGCGGGCGCCGCCGTCACGATCATCGCGAGCGCCAATCACGACGCCGCCTCCTCGGCGGACGGCTCGGCGTCGCAGGGAACGGATGCGACCATCGGCGCCGCCGTCGCCATCACGCTGGCCACGTTCTCGACGCGCGCCACCGTCGCCGCCGGGGCGACGGTGCAGACGGCGGCGACGCTCACGCTCGCGGCCGGGGTCGCCGTCGAGGGATCCGACGAGACATCCAGCGTCTCGGCACGGGCGGTCGCGGGCGCGGGCGGAGGCAGGTTGTCTGTCGCCGGGTCGCTCGCGCTCGCGATCGCGAACCAGGCGGCGCTCGCAGCGCTCGACGGCTCGGCGACGGCGCAGGCCGTCACGGTGTCGGCCACGAGCGCGCTCTCGTCCGAGGTCCGCGCGCTCCCGCACGACGACGGCGCCGCCTCCACCGACGTGGGAGTCGGGGCATCCATCGCCCTGAACCTCGTGACAGATGCGACCACGGCCCGAGCCGCAGATGGCGCGACGATCGCCGCCGGTGCGCTCACCGTGACAGCCGCCGCCACCTCGTCCGCGACGACGGAAGCGCGCATGGGGGCGAAGGGAGGCGATGTCGGCGTGACGCCCGTCGTCGCCGTGACGACCTCCTCCGTCGCCACCACCGCGTCCGTCGGCGGCGGTGCTGCGCTGAGCCTCACGGGTGCGCTCGCGATCTCTGCGACGCAGCGCGCTTCGGCCGCGACCACCGCTTCGGCGCAGGCGATCGGCGCCGCCGACGCCGGGATCGGCCTGGCGCTCGCCCTGACGATCGCCGACCATGCCACCCTCGCCACGCTCGGCCGCAGCGTCGTCGCCGCGAGCGTCGAGCTGCGGGCGACCGGCATCTCGGCTTCGACCGCCACGTCCAGCGCCTCGGCGGCGGGTGCTCCCGAGAACTCGGGAGCCGGCGGGGCCGGCGGCTCGGGCGTCGACGACGCCGTCGCCGCCGAGCGCAGCCACGCATCCGACACGGTCACCGCCAACGGCGGCGCCGGGGCGAGCGGCTCGGCCGCCACCCCGAGTGCCTCGTCGTCTCAGGGCGGCGTCAACGCCGCCGCGTCCGTCGCCGTGACGCTCGCGACGGCGCACACGCGGGCGACCTTGGCCGACGGCGTCGCCGTGACGGCCGGGACGGGGACGATCGCCGCGGCATCCAACGTCGACGCCGCGTCGGCCGCGGACGGCTCGGCGTCGCAGGGAGCCGACGCCACGATCGGCGCCGCGGTCGCCCTGACCCTCGCGAACGTCGTGACGGAGGCGATCGTGCCGGCCGCGGCATCCGTCCACGCGACGACGCTCGCGCTCACCGCCGGGACCGCCGACGAGGCCGGGGACTCGACGTCGACCTTCGGCGCACGGTCGACCGCCGGCGCGGGCGGCGGCAAGGTCTCGGTCGCCGGCTCGCTGGCGATCGGCATCGTCAACGCCACGACGCGGGCGCTGCTCTCCGGGCCGGCCACGATCGACGGCTCGGCGACGGTAGGCGCGACGAGCGACGTGGCCACGACGGTCTCGGCGCTGCCCGCCGGCGAAGGCGTCACCGATGCGGGCGACTTCGGGTTCGGGGCATCCGTCGCCCTCGCGATCATCACCGACCGCACGACAGCCGACGTCTCGGGCGGTGCATCGGGCGCGGGCTCGCTCACGGTCGCCGCAACGGCCCGCGATCTCGTCACGGTGGAAGCGCGCATGGGCGCCGCGGGCGGAGACGTCGCCCTTTCGCCGGCCGTGGCAGTCGCGCTCTCGACCGTGGCCACGCTCGCGCAGGTGGGCTCCGCGGCCCCGCTCGTGCTCGGCGGAGCGCTCTCGGTCACCGCGACGCAGCGCGCGGTCTCGTCGGCAACGGCCTCGTCCGACACGAAGGCGGCGGGTGACGCCGGCGTCGGCGTCGGCCTCGCGCTGGGCATCTCGACGCACAGCGTCACCGCCCGTCTGGCCGGCACCGTCACCGCCGGCTCCATCGACCTCCGTGCGTCGGGAATCTCGCACACGACCGCTGCGGCGTCGGCATCGGCGTCGGGCGCTCCCGAGAACGCGGGCGCCGGCGGCGGATCGGGCGACGGCGTCGACCAAGCCGTGCTCGGCGAGCGCGACCACGCCGATGCGACGGCGGCCGCGAACGGCGGCACCGGATCGGGCGGCGCGACACCGCCGAGCGCATCCAGCTCGCAGGGCGGCGTCAACGCCGCCGCGGCCGTCGCCCTGAGCCTGGTGACCGTCAGCGTGCGGGCGGTCGTCGACGCCGGTGCGGTCGTCACGACGACGGGTGCCCTGACGATCTCGAGCACCGCCAACACCGACGCGAGCTCGACGGCCGACGGATCGGCATCACAGGGAGCCGACGCGACGATCGGCGCCGCCGTCGCTCTCACGCTGGCGCGGGTGACCAATGAGGCCGTCGTCGCGGCGGGCGCTGCGGTCACCGCCGCGAGCCTCACGATCGAGGCCGGTGTGACCGAGGATGCGGGCGACACCACCTCGACGATCGGCGCTCAGTCGACCGCCGGCGCGGGCGGCGGCAAGGTCTCGGTCGCCGGCTCGCTCGCGATCGCCGTCGTCACGCACACCGTGCGGGCAGCCCTCGACGGCACCGCCGCGCTCTCGGGGGCGCTCGCGATCAGCGCGACGAGCGCCATCGCCTCGACGGTGAAGGCGCTGCCGGCCGGCGAGGGCGTCACCGACGCCGGCGACTTCGGGTTCGGGGCATCCGTCGCCCTCAACCTGCTCACCGACCGCACGCTCGCCGAGCTCCTCGGGGCGGCGAGCGGAGCTACCGGCGCGTCGATCACCGCGACGGCGGCGGATGCCGCGACCACCGAGGCGCGCATGGGTGCGGCGGGCGGCGACGTCGCCCTCGCGCCGGCGGTCGCCGTCACGCTGTCGAACGTCACGACGACGGCGCGGGTCGGTGCGGGTGCGGTGCTCACGACGACGGGCCTCCTCGCGGTGTCGTCCTCGCAGCGCGCCACGGTCACGACGACCGCTTCGTCCGACACGAAGGCCGCCTCCGACGCCGCCGTCGGCATCGGGCTCGCGCTCTCCATCGCGAACCACACCGTGACATCCGAGCTCCTGCGCAGCGCGACGGCCGGCTCGGTCGAGCTCCGGAGCTCCAGCATCGCGAAGTCGGCGTCGACCGCGTCGGCCTCAGCGGCGGGTGCGCCCGAGAACAGCGGCGCGGGCGGTGGGTCGGGGAACGGCGTCGACCAGGCCGTCACCGCCGAACGGGATCACGCCGGCAGCGCCTCGGCCGCGAGCGGCGGCGAGGGTGCGGGCGGGGCGACGCCGCCCAAGGCGGAATCGTCCCAGGGCGGCGTGAACGCGGCGGCGGCGGTCGCCATCACGCTCTCGACGGTCCGCTCCGAGACGGTGCTCGGCGCCGCCATCACGATCGCGGCGACAGGAATCGTGACTCTCGCGGCGGCGGCGAACACGGATGCCTCGACCACGGCCGACGGGTCCGCCTCGCAGGGTGCCGATGCGACCATCGGCGCCGCTGTCGCGATCACTCTCGCGAACGTGACCAACCGGGCGACCGTCCCGGCCGGCGTCACGATCAACGCGCACGACCTGGCGATCTCTGCGACCGTCGCCGACGACGCAGGGGACGTCGCGGCGGCGGTCGCGGCGCAGTCGACCGCAGGCGCCGGCGGCGGCAAGGTGTCGGTCGCGGGGTCGTTCGCGCTCGCGGTCGTGAACCACACCACGCTCGCCTCGATCGCCGGCACGGTCGTCCTCGCCGGCGGCGCGGCGACCGTCACCGCCGGCAGCTCCGTCACGAGCACCGTCAAGGCCCTGCCCGCCGGCGAGGGGGTGACGGATGCCGGCGACTTCGGGTTCGGGGCATCCGTAGCGCTCAACCTCCTCACGGACAGGACGACGGCCGAACTCGCCGGCGACGTCACCGGAGGAGCGCTCTCGGTCGTCGCGACCGCCGTCGACGCCGCCGTCACCGAAGCGCGGATGGGCGCTGCGGGCGGAGACGTCGCCCTCGCGCCGGCCGTGGCCGTCACGCTCTCGAACGTCACGACGACCGCGCGGGTCGGAGCCGGCGGCATCCTGACGATCACCGGCGCGCTCTCGCTGAGCGCGACGCAGAAGTCCGCGATCACCACGACCGCCTCGTCCGACACGAAGGGCGCCGCGGATGCCGCCGTCGGCATCGGGCTCGCGCTGTCGATCGCGAACCACGTCGTGACGGCCGAGCTGCTGCGCAGCGCCTCGGCCGCCTCGGTCGCGCTCAGCACCTCGAGCATCTCGAAGACCTCTTCCGCAGCCTCCGCCTCGGCCGCCGGGGCTCCTGAGAACAGCGCGGGCGGCGGTTCGGGCACGGGCGTCGACCAGGCGGTGACGGCGGAGCGCGACCACGCGAGCAGCGCCTCGACCGCGAACGGCGGCGAGGGTGCAGGCTCCGCGACGACGCCGAAGGCCGAGTCGTCGCAGGGCGGCGTCAACGCGGCGGCGGCCATCGCCATCGCGCTCTCGACGGTCCGCTCCGAGACGGTGCTCGGCGCCGGCATCTCGGTGGCCGCCACGGGCGCCGTGACGCTGGCGGCGTCGGCCAACGCGGATGCCTCGACCACCGCCGACGGCTCGGCATCGCAGGGGGCCGACGCGACGATCGGCGCCGCGGTCGCCATCACCCTCGCTGAGCTGACGAACCGAGCCGTCGTGCCGGCCGGAGTCACCGTCGCCGGTCAGTCCGTCTCGCTCACCGCCACGACGGCCGACGACGCGGGAGACGTCACCTCGACGATCGGCGCGCAGTCCACCTCGGGCGCGGGCGGCGGCAAGGTCTCGGTCGCGGGATCCTTCGCGCTCGCCGTCGTGAACCACACGAACCGCGCCGCGATCGACGGCGTCGTCACGGCGGCGGCAGCCACCGTCACGGCGACGAGTGCCGTGTCGAGCACCGTCAAGGCGCTGCCCGCCGGCGAGGGCGTCACCGATGCCGGCGACTTCGGATTCGGGGCATCCGTCGCCCTCAACCTCATCACCGACCGCACGCTCGCCGAAGTCACCGGGGCGGTCGGTCCCGGATCGCTCGCGCTCTCCGCGACGGCGACGGATGCCGCGACGACCGAGGCGCGGATGGGTGCCGCCGGCGGAGACGTCGCGCTGGCCCCCGCGGTCGCGGTGACGCTGAGCAACGTCACGACGACCGCGCGGATCGCCGCGGGCGCAGCTCTGACCCTCAGCGGTGCGCTGAGCCTTTCGGCGACGCAGCGCGCGGCGGTCACGACGACGGCGTCGTCCGACACGAAGGGCGCCTCCGACGCGGCGGTCGGCATCGGCCTCGCCCTCTCGATCGCGAACCACACCGTCACGGCCGAACTGCTGCGCAGCGCGACCGCGGGCTCCGTCGCCCTCTCGACCTCGAGCATCTCGAAGGCCGCGTCGAGTGCCTCCGCCTCGGCGGCCGGGGCTCCGGAGAACAGCGGCGCGGGCGGAGGCTCGGGGAGCGGGGTCGACCAGACCGTCCTCGCCGAGCGCGACCACGCCGGCGCTGCCTCGACGGCGAACGGCGGCGAGGGCGCGGGCAGTGCGACGCCGCCGAAGGCCGAGTCGTCGCAGGGTGGCGTCAACGTCGCCGCAGCCGTCGCGATCACCCTCTCGACGGTCCGGTCCGAGACCGTGCTCGGGACCGGCATCAGCGTCTCGGCGGCGGGCACGGTGAGCCTCGCCGCGGCCGCGAACACCGATGCGGCGACGACGGCGGACGGTTCCGCGTCCCAGGGGGCCGACGCGACGATCGGCGCCGCCGTCGCCATCACCCTCGCCAACGTCACCAACCGTGCGACCGTGCCTGTGGGGGTCACGATCACGGCGCACGACCTGACGGTGTCCGCGACCGTCGCCGCTGACGCGGGGGACGTCACGGCGACGGTCGCGGCGCAGGCGACATCCGGCGCCGGGGGCGGCAAGGTCTCCGTCGCCGGGTCGTTCGCGCTCGCCGTCGTGAACCACGCGACGACGGCCGGCGTGCTCGGTGCCGTCGTCCTGACGGGCGGCGATCTCACCGCCACAGCCACGAGCTCCGTCGCGACCACCGTCAAGGCGCTTCCCGCGGGCGAAGGAGTGACGGATGCCGGTGACTTCGGGTTCGGGGCATCCGTCGCGCTCGCCCTGCTCACCGACAAGACGATCGCCGACCTCTCCGGCACCGTCTCGGGTGCTCGTGACATCCGTCTCACCGCCACCGCGACGGACGCGGCGATCGTCGAGGCGCGCATGGGTGCGGCCGGCGGCGACGTGGCCCTGGCACCGGCCATCGCGGTCACACTCAGCAACGTCACGACGACCGCTCGCGTCGGCGCCGGCGGCAGCCTCTCGCTCAGCGGGGTCCTCGCGCTGTCGGCCGCGCAGAAGGCGACGGTCACCACGACCGCCTCGTCCGACACGAAGGCCGCCTCGGATGCCGCGATCGGCGTGAGCCTGGGCCTCTCGATCGCGAACCACACGGCGACGGCCGAGCTCGTCCGCACGACCATCGCCGGTTCGGTGGACCTGAGGGCCTCGACCATCTCGGAGGCGGCGTCGAGCGCCTCGGCCTCGGCGGCGGGTGCCCCCGAGAACAGCTCCGGCGGCGGATCGGGCAGCGGCGTCGACCAGACCGTGCTCGCCGAGCGGGCCCACGCGAGCAGCGCCTCCACAGCCAACGGCGGCGACGGTGCGGGCTCTGCGACGCCACCGAAGGCCGAGTCGTCGCAGGGCGGCGTCAACGTCGCCGCAGCGGTCGCGATCACCCTCTCGACGGTCCGGTCCGAGACCGTGCTCGGCGCCGGCATCAGCGTCACGGCGGCCGGCAGCGTCAGCCTCGCGGCCGCCGCCAACACCGACTCCTCGACGACGGCAGACGGATCCGCCTCGCAGGGCGCCGACGCCACCATCGGCGCCGCCGTCGCCATCACCCTCGCGAACGTCACGAACCGCGCCGTCGTCCCGGCCGGCGTCACGATCACCGCCCACGACCTCGCGCTCTCGGCCACCGTGGCGCACGACGCGGCCGACCCGACAGACGTGACCTCGACGATCGGCGCGCAGTCCACGTCGGGCGCCGGCGGCGGCAAGGTCTCCGTCGCAGGCTCGTTCGCCCTCGCGGTCGTCGTCCACGCCACCCTCGCGGGCATCGAGGGCACCGTCGTCCTCACAGGCGGCGATGCGACCCTGACCGCCGATAGCGCGGTCGCCTCGACGGTCAAGGCGCTGCCGGCGGGTGAGGGCGTCACGGCGACGGGCGACCTGGGGCTCGGGGCATCCGTCGCCCTCAACCTCCTCACCGACACCACGACGGCGTCGACCGCCGACGGAGTCAGCCTGACCGGTGCGCGCAACCTCTCGCTGGTCGCCTCGGCGCAGGACACCGCCGTCACCGAAGCACGCATGGGCGCGAAGGACGGCGACGTCGCCCTCGCCCCGGCCGTCGCGATCACGCTCTCGACCGTCACGACCCGGACCGCCATCGGCTCGGGCCTCCTCTCGCTCGCCGGCAGCCTCGCGATGACGGCCACCCAAGTGGCCAAGGCGACGACGACCGCATCGTCCACGACCCTGGATGCGACGGATGCCGCGATCGGCGTCGGGCTCGCGCTCACCGTCGCGAACCACACCGTGACATCGGAACTCGGCCGCAACACGACGGCGGGCGCCGATGTCGCCCTCCGGGCCATCGGCATCTCGGAGGCCTCGTCGACAGCCGCGGCCTCGGCCGCGGGAGCGCCCGAGAACAGCGCCGACTCGGGCGACGCGGGCAACCCCGGCGGTGGGTCCGGCACGGGTGTCAACGACCTCGCCCAGGCCGAGCGCGATCACGCCGACGCGGTGTCGACGAGCAACGGCGGTGCGGCCTCGGGCAGCACGGCGGCACCGGAGGCCTCGTCGAGCGGCGGCCCCGTCAACGTCGCCGCCGCGATCGCCATCACCCTCTCGTTCGTCCGCTCGCAGGCGCTCGTGGCTCCGGCCGTCACCTCCATCACGGCCGGCGGCGCGGTGACCCTCGCCGCGAGCGCAAACACCGACTCGGCGTCTTCTGCCGACGGCTCGGCGGCGGGTTCCGGCGATGCCACGATCGGCGCCGCCGTCGCGATCACGTACGCCGACGTGGACAACCTCGCGATCGTCCCCGCGACGCTCACGATCACCGCGCACGACCTCACCGTCTCGGCCACCGTCACGCCCGAGGGCGCCGACACGGTCGCCACGATGGGCGCGCAGTCGGTCTCGGGCGCCGGCGGCGGCAAGATCTCGGTCGCAGGGTCGTTCGCCCTCGCCCTCGTGCTCCACACGACGCGCGCCGCGATCGAAGGCACGGTGGTCCTGACCGGCGGGGACGCGATCCTCACCGCCGCGAGCAGCGTCGCGAGCACCGTGAAGGCGCTGCCTCAGGGCGACGGCGTGGTCTCGAGCGGCGACGCGGGCGTCGGAGCATCCGTCGCGCTCAACCTCGTGACCGACAAGACGAGCGCCGAGATCGCCGACGGGGTGTCGCTCACCGGCGCGCGCAATGTGACGCTCACGGCAACGGCGCTCGACGACGCCGAGACCGAGGCCCGCATGGGCGCGAAGGGCGGCAAGGTGGCCCTCGCGCCGGCCGTCGCCATCACGCTGTCGAACGTCACGACGTGGACGCGCATCGGCACGGGCATCCTGACCGTGACGGGCAGCCTCACGATGACGGCGACGCAGAAGGCGGTCGCCGACACGACGGCGGCGTCCGCCACGCTGGATGCGACGGATGCCGCGATCGGCGTCGCTCTCGCGCTCGCGCTCGCGAACCATACCGTGACCTCGACGCTCGCGCGCAACGTCACCGCCGGGGTCGACGTGAGCCTCGGCGCCTCGAGCATCTCGGTTTCCAGCGCGATGGCCTCTGCCTCGGCCGCCGGCGCTCCCGAGAACGATGACTCCGGCGACCCGGCCAACCCCGGCGGCGGGGCCGGCACCGGTGTCGACCAGCTCGCGCAGGGCGAGCGCACCCACGCATCTTCGGTCTCCCAGGCCGGCGGCGGCGACGGAGACGGGGCGGGACAGGCGAATCCGAGCGCCGAGACCGATGCGGGACCCGTCAGCGTCGCCGCCGCCGTGGGCATCGCGATCGCGACCGTCCGCGCGGAGACCGTCGTCACGCCGGCCGTCACGGCCATCGTCGCCGGCGGTCGGGTGACCCTCGCCGCAAGCGCAAACACGGACGCCCGCTCGGGGGGCGACGGATCGGCGGCCGGTGAGGGCGACGCGACGATCGGCGCCGGCGTCGCACTGACCTCCTCGACCACGACGAACCGCGCCACGGTGCCTGCGACCCTCACCGTCACGGCGCACGATGTGACGGTCCGCGCCACCGTCACCCCCGACGGCGCCGACACGACGGCCACCTTCGGGGCCGCCGCGTCGTCGGGGGCGGCGGGCGGCAACGTGTCGGTCGCAGGATCGGTCGCCATCGCCCTCGTGACGACGGACACCACGGCCGCGGTCTACGGAACACTCGTGCTGACGGGCGGCGACGTCACGCTCGAGGCCGCGAGCAGCGTCGCCGGCACCGTCACGGCTCTGCCCGTGGGTGACGGCGCCGCGGGCTCCGGTGATGCGGGTGTCGGGGCCTCCTTCGCCCTCACCCTCGACACGCACCGCACGACCGCGCTCATCGCCGACGAAGTCCCGCTCACGGGCGCCCGGAACGTGACGCTCACCGCGACCGCGACGGATGCCACGACGACCGAGGCGCGGATGGGCGCGAAGGGCGGCGGCGTCGCCGTGGCCCCCGCGATCGCCCTCGTCCTCTCCAACGTGACGACGATCGCCCGCCTCGGCACGGGGGTGCTCGTCACGACCGGGAACGTCGCGATCACCGCGACGCAGCACGCCTCCGCCGACAACACCGCGACCGCGGCGGCGATCGCGACGGATGACGCGGCCATCGGCGTCGGCTTCGCCCTCACGATCGCGAACCACACCGTGACCGCCGCGCTCGGCCGCAACACGACGGCGGGCGGCGATGTCACGCTCGGCGCCTCCAGCTGGTCGAAGTCGAGCGCTCGGGCGGCCGCGTCGGCCGCCGGTGCGCCCGACGACAGCGACGGAGACCCGTCGCACCAGGGGGGCCAGTCCGGAAACGGCGTCGACCAGCAGGCCAAGGGCGGCCGCGACCACCTCGACGGCGTCGCGGGCGAGCGCGGCGTCCAGGGCACGGGCGGCACCGCCACGCCGAGCGCCGAGACGAGCTCGGGCCCCGTGAACGTCGCCGCCGCGATCGGCATCGACATCGCGACGGTCCGCGCCCTCACGATCATCGAGCCGCAGGTGGCGTCGGTCATCGCGGGCGGCACGCTCACGCTCCGCTCATCGCAGAACACGGATGCCGCGTCCGGCGGCGACGGATCGTCCTCGCGCGGCGGCGACGCGGCCATCGGTGCCGGCATCGCGATCACCGTCGCCGACGTCGTCAACCGGTCCGTCGTCCCGGCGACGGTCGAGGTGCACGCGCAGGCGCTGACGGTCTCGGCCGTCATCACGCAGGACGGCGCGGACGGGACCTCGACGGTCAGCGCCATCGCCTCCTCGGGCGCCGGCGGCGGCGATGTGTCCGTGGCCGGCTCGGTCGCCCTCGGCTTCTCGACCTTCGACACGCTCGCCGCCGTCTCGGGCACGGTCGTGCTGACCGGCGGCGCCGCCGTCCTCACGGCCGCCAACGACGTGGACACGACCGTCAAGGCGCTCGCCGCGGGCGACGGCGTGGTGTCGTCGGGCGACGCGGGGGTCGGGGCATCCTTCGCCCTCGCGCTCGTCACGGATGACGTGCACGCCCGCCTCGACGACGGCGTCTCGCTCACCGGCGCCGGGAGCCTCGCGCTGAGTGCGACCTCGGGCGACCGCGCGACGACCGAGGCCAGCATGGGCGCGAAGGGCGGAGACGTCACCGTGACGCCCGCGATCGCGATGACGGTCTCTACCGTCCGGACGAGCGCCTCGCTCGGCACCCTCGCCGCAGGACCAATCCAGGTCGCGGGGGCTGTGACCCTCGCGGCTACTCAGGCCGCCGCGGCTCACACGAAGGCCGGTGCTGTCGCGACCGACGCGGGAGACGCGGCGGTGGGCGTCGCGCTCGCGCTCAACTTCGCCTTCGACACCGTCTTCGCGACCACTCGGCGCAGCGTCGTCGCCGGCGCCGGGATCGCCATGACGGCGGTGGGCTCCTCGCTCAATGGCGCGGTCGCCAACGCGTCGGCGAGCGGCGCACCCGGCAAGGGGCAGCAGGGCGCGCCGGCGGGCGGCGTCGACGGTCAGGCGCTCGAGCAGCGCAACTACGCGAACACCAAGAGCCAGTCGCGCGGCGGCTCCGGCGTGCAGAACAGCGGCAACCCCTCCGCCTCGACGAGCGACGGCGGTGTCGCGGTCGCGGGTGCGATCGCACTGAGCATCGCCGACGTGTCGGCGACCGCCTGGCTGCCCGACAGCCTCTTCCTCACGGCGGGCGGGGCAGTCGTCCTCGCTTCCTCCGAGCAGGTCGACAGCATCGTGCAGGCGGACGGGACGGCGCTCGCTCAGGACGACGCGGGCGTCGGCGTCGCGGTCGCCCTGAGCTTCGTGTTCCTCGAGAACCGCGCCTGGGCCGGCGAGGACACCGTCATCGACGCCGACGGCTTCACGGCCGCCGCGACGATGACGCAGGTGGGCGCCGACCGCAGCCACGACCTCTCGGCCATCGCGAACGCCGGTGCCGGCTCGAAGGACGTCGGCGTGGCCGGCGCGCTCGCCCTCAACATCTCCATCGTGCACACCGAGGCGTGGATCCCGTCGAGCGCCGTCGTCGACTTCGGCACGGGCGACGTGCTCCTCTCGGCCGAGAACCGCCGCACCGACACGGCCAAGGCGAAGGCCGACGCGAAGGCCGGCGGTTCCAGCACCGGGGTCGGGGCATCCGTCGCCATCAACGTGATCGCGACCGACGTGACGCGCGCCGAGATCGAAGACGGAGCCGATGTCTCGGGCGGCGACGACGTCTTCGTGAGCGCCGTGCACACGGACGCCGTGACGAACGAGGTCACCGCAGGATCCGCGGGTGGCACCGCCGTGAGCCCCGCGGTCGGGATCAACGTCGTGCTGCCCATCGTCCTGGCCCGCATCGGCACGCCGGGTCCGCGGCCCTTCATCGCGACCGGCGACGTGGTCATCACGGCCTCGCACTCGGGCTCGGTGACCGTGAGCGGCAATGCCGAGGCGGCCGGGTCGAGCGTCGCCGTCGGGGCGATCATCGTCATCAACGTGGTCGACATCCCCGTCCGCGCCGCTGTCTTCCGCAACGTCACCGCCGGCTCGCTGTGGCTGCTCGCATCCAGCGAGCTGCACACGTCGGCGACGGCGCAGGGGTCGGCGAAGGGCACGAAGGGCGGCGAGGATCGCCAGCCCGGCGACGCGCAGAACTCCGACCAGCAGGCTCAGGACCAGCTGAACGGCACCCCCTCGACGAGCGGGAAGACGGGCGCGCTCCCGTCGTCGAGTCAGACCGTCTCGAACGGCAACGGCCAGGCGAACAGTCAGTCGAGCCAGTCGAGCGACGGCGTCGGCGTGGGCGCCGCGGTGTCGGTGAACTGGATCACGGTCCGCTCGGAGGCATCCGTCGCCCCGGGGCTCACGATCGTCGTGACCGGCATGATGGCGGCCGCTGCGTCGAACGAGACGGATGCCGTCGCCAAGGCCACCGGCTCCAGCTACAGCATCGACACCAACAGCAACAACATCGGCGCGGCCGTCGGACTCAACGTCGTCACGGTGACGAACCGCGGCTCGATCGGCGCCGGCGCCGACATCACGGCCGGGGCCGTGCTTCTCACCGGCCTGACCCCGAGCGGTGCGCGCAACGACTTCCAGGCGTGGGGCATCGCGGGTGCGGGCGGCAAGGGCGACGCCAGCGTCGCCGGATCCGTCGCCGTGCAGGTGCTGCAGCTGACCAATGAAGCCACGGTGGGCGTCGGCTCGCGCCTTGCGGTCGCCGGAGCGATCACGCTCGACGCGAGCAACCCCATGGGGCTGCAGGCGCTCGCCGCCTCGGGCGCCATCACGACGAACGGCTCGGGCGTCGGCGCGGGCATCGTCGTCCAGTACGTGGCGACGACGACGCGCGCCGTGATCGAATCGACCTTCGCCGACCCGACCGTCGTGACGGCGGGAGGCACGATCATCGGCCGTGCCACGGGCGGCATCGTCGCACTCGCCGCCCCCGAAGTGCCGCTCATCACGCTCCCGGCGTTCACGGCGGTCGCGATCGGAGCGGCCCTCGGCGGCGGCGACGCCGGAGTCGGAGGCTCCGTCATCGTCGACGTCGTCGACCGCACGACCGTTGCCGGGATCGGCGACGGCGCGAGCGTCAACCAGGACATCCCGGTCGCCGCCGCACAGGATCTGGCGTTCACGGCCGTCGACGCCACCGAGTTCGTCGAGCTCGCCGGCGCCCTCGGCATCTCGACGGGCTCCGCCGGCGTCGGCTTCGCGCTCATCGTCGGGGTGCACAACAAGGACGTCCGGGCATTCATCGGCCGCGGCGTCGACGCCGATCTCGGTGGCTCCGTGTGGCTGGTCGCGACCGCGGGGGAGAAGTTCACCGAGATCGTCGCGGGCGGCGGAATCGCCTCCGACGCGGGCATCGCGGGCTCCTTCGTCGTGCTCGTCGTCAACGAGGGCTCGAGCGACCCGGGCACGCGCGCCTACATCGACAGCACGGATGCCGCGCCCACCGCCGTGCGCGCCCGCGGCTCGATGACCATCACCGCCGCCGACCCCGTCTCGGCGACCCTCTTCGCCGGCGCCGTGGGCGCCGCGGGCACGGCGGGCATCGGCCTCTCTTCCGTGGTCCTCGTCCGCAGCGGGATCGTGGATGCCTCGGCCGGCCCGAGCGCCGAGCTGTGGGCCCGCGGCGGAATCGGCCTGTGGATGTCGGCCGACCAGAGCGAAGACCTCTGGCTCGTCGCCGTCGGCGGTGCCGCGGGCGGCACGGCGGGCATCGCGGGCGCGGCCACGGTCGGGGTTCAGAACAACACGACCCACGCCCACCTCGACCGCGGGGTGAGCCTCGACGGCGTCGCGGCCGGCGGCTTCGCCGGCGCGCGGATCGCCGCCGCCGACCACACGACGCTCCGCGGCATCGCCGGTCAGCTCGCCATCGGCGGCACGGCCGGCGTGGGCCTGGGCGCCGACGTGCAGGTCGTGAACAAGTCGACCCAGGCATGGATCGCTCCGCAGACGCTCGTCACGGTCGCCGGCGACGTCGCGATCGACGCGTCCTCGAGCGAGGACGTCACGAGCGTCGCCGCGGGGGCGAGCATCGGCGGCACGGCCGCCGTGTCGGCGAACGCCACGGTCTCGGTCCACACGATCGTCACGAAGGCGTTCGTCGGCGAGGTGTGCGGCGCGGCGACCGCGACCGAGGCGCTGTGCGCGGCATCCCGAGCCGTCGTGGTCGCGGGCGGGAGCGCCCGGATCTCGGCCAACGAGGTCCTGACGATGGATCTGATCTCGGGATCGGTCGCCGGCTCCGGCACCGCCTCGGTCGGCCTCACGGCCGTCGTACCCGTGCTGCACAAGACGACGACGGCGTTCATCGGCGACCTGTCGCGCGTCACGGCGCTCGGAGGCGGCGCGGGCCTCGCCTCGACGGTCGGCGGCTACGACATCCACTACACCGACACGCGCTTCAACCCCCAGACGGCGATCATCGGCGGCAACCAGCTCGAGCTCGGCTACGTCCATGGCATCGAGGACGGCCAGCAGGTGGGCTACGACACCGGCGGTGGGCAGCCGATCATCGGCCTCTCGCCGGGCACGGCGTACTACGCGATCGTGGATGCCGCGTTCCCGACGCGTCTGCGCCTGTCGCTCACGCCCGGCGGCGCGCCGATCGCGCTCGTCGCCCCCGCGCGTCCCGGGCAGTCGCAGCGCATCTTCCGGTCCGATCAGGCGACGGTCCCCGAGCGCATCGCGCCGTACTTCACCCCCTCGACCGACGTGAACGGCGGGACGAACGTCGTCACGCTCCCGTACGACATGCCGTCGAAGGACGACGCGAACACCCCCGCCCCGCTGCAGACCGGCGACGGCGTGCTCTACACGACCAACGGGGGAGCGGCGATCGGCGGGCTCGTCGACGGCGCGACGTACTTCGTCGTGATGACCGGGCCGAACAGCTTCCGCCTCGCCCGCACCGCGTGCGAGGCGAACCCTCTCGCCAGCGGCTGCAGCGGCGCGGTGCAGACCTTCATCGACCTCGACCCGTCGGTCGCGACCGGCCGCGCGCACAGCTTCGTGCGCCAGGGAGCGCAGCCTCCCGGCGACCCGGCGGTCATCACGGGCATCCGCACGGTCGTGCCGCGCACGGGCACCCTCTTCGGCGTCGGCGTCATCGCCAACAACAGCGACGAGATCCTCGCTGTCGGTGCGAGCGTCGCGATCGCGGCGACCGCCGGAGTCGGCGCGGCGGGCAACGTCAACGTCGTCGACGCCGACACCGACGCCTTCGTCGGCCGCGCCGCGCGCGTCAACGACGACAACACGGGGGCGGCCGCGCTGCAGTCCGTCACGGTCGCAGCCGGCGGAGCTTTCCGGCAGCTCATGGTCTCGGCATCCGTCGGCGGCGGCATGGCGGGCATCTCGACCAACGCCGCCGTCGACATCGTCACGCTCGACGTCGACGCGACGATCGCCGACGATGCGATCGTCCGGGCACGGGGCGATGTGCTCGTCACCGCGTCGGCCAGCCAGGACGTCACGGGCGTTGCAGCTGCCGTGGGTGCCGGTGTGGCAGGCGTGGCCGTCGCGGTCGCCGCCATCGTGATCGACGCGCACACAGCCGCTCGGGTCGCGACCGGCGTCACGATCGACGCCGGGAACAACGTCCTCGTCGCCGCGGCCGACGACACGGACCTCACGACCGTCGCGGGCGGGCTCGGCGTGGGCTTCGCGGGCATCGGCGCCGGCGTCGTCGTCGTCTCCGTCACCAAGGACACCGCCGCCACGATCGGCGTCGGAAGCCGGGTGGATGCGCGTGCGCGCGGCGGCTGGTCGCTCGGCGGCATCCCGACCGGCACGATCTCGGGCGACGTCTTCCCCGTCGGGTCGCAGTCGGGCCTCGCGATCCTGGCCTCCTCGAGCCAGAACCTCTTCGGCCTGGCCGTCTCGGGCGGCTTCGGCTTCGTCGGCGTGTCGGGCGCCGTCGACGTCACGCTCATCACCGGCACCACGACGGCGGCCGTCGAGAGCTCGGCCGCGCGTCCGACGCTCATCAATGCCGACCGCGCGAACGCGGGTGCGGCGCAGTCCGTGTCGGTCAGCGCGACCGACCGGACCGACACCTTCACGATCGGCGGCGGCATCGCCGGCGGCTTCGTCGGCGTCACGGGCGGCATCGACATCGGCGTGCTCGACATCGCCGTCTCGGCCGGGGTCGGCGACCACGCCGCCGTGTGGGCGAGCGACGACATGCGCATCCAGGCCCTGTCGTCGCGCAGCATCCAGACCTACGCGGTGAGCGTCGGCGGCGGATTCGTCGGTGTCGCCGGCTCGGTGTCGGTGTGGACCGCGGGCGCCGCGCCGACGAGCACCTACAGCGACGACGGGACGAACCACGACGCGCTGAGCTCCGCCGACGGCACGCCGCAGAACCAGGCCGACCAGGCAGCCTCGGGGACGGGCGCCAACGGCTACTCGTCGATCCTCAACGGCGCGAACGACACGTCGGGCACTCGGACGGCTCAGCGCAAGAAGGGCGCGATCGACAGTGCCGCGGCATCCGTCGCCGGAGCGGCCCCCGGATCGGGCGTCGTCATGAGCACCTTCGCGTCGCCCCCCGCCCTCCGCGGGACGACGAGCCGCATCGGCGGGGGAGCGTTCCTCTTCGCGGGCGATGACGTCGCCGTGACGTCGGAGGCGCGCGACAGCTACTTCGGCCTCGCCGGCTCGGTGTCGGGCGGCGTGGGCGCACTCGGCGCGTCGATCGTCATCGCGAACCTCCGCTCCCTCACGGATGCCGTGATCGCGACGGGTGCCGTCGTCTCGGCAGGCGGCGACATCGCGGTGCGAGCGGGCCACGTCGAGGACACGTCGGCGATCGCGTTCAGCGGATCGCTCGGGCTCCTGAGCGTCGCCGGGCAGATCGTGGTGCTCGACAGCGACGCGCGCCAGTACGCGCACATCGATGACGGCGCGCTCATCCCGGCGGCCGGCGGAACCGTCTCGGCACGCGCCGCCACCGACCGCCGCGTCGCCCCGCTCACGATCGGCGTGGCTATCGCCCTCGTCGCGGCCGGCGCCTCGATCGCCGTCGCCGACGTGCACGGCGACACCGTCGCCCGGATCGGCACGGTCGACATCGGCGTCGGCGGCCCCGGGGGCGGGCTCGCCGTCGAGGCGAACTCGATCATCGCGGCTCCCGTTCAGGCCTACTCGGTGTCTGGCGGCGTCGGCCTGTCGCTCACGGGCGTCGGGGCGACGAGCACGATCTCCGGCCGCACGGCGGCCGAGTTCGCTGGGAACGCCTGGCTCGCGGGTGGCGCGAGCATCGCGGCCACCGCCCGCAACACGGCGAGCACGCAGACGTTCTCGCTGCAGACGGGCATCGCGACGGTCGGGCTCAACTTCGCCGACAGCGACATCTCGCGCGACACGACGGCCCTCGTCACCGACGGTGCGCAGTTCTCGACGGGCGGCGTCATCGCCGTGTCGGCGGACTCGCGCAACCGGACGACGGCCGACACCCCCGGCGGCAGCATCGGCGCCATCACCCTCTCGGCCCAGGTGCCCACCGCCACCGTGTCGGGCCTCACGCAGGCCCGGATGCGCGGCGACGTCACGGCATCCGGAGGTGTCGACGTCGACGCGATCGGCCAGAACCAGGCGACCGCGACGGTCAAGGTCGTCACGGTTTCGTTCGGCGTCGGCGTCACGGGCGTGGTCGCGACGGCCGAGGTCACCGACCGCGCCGTCGTCGAGGCCCTCATCGACTCGGGCACGATCCGCAGCACGGGGGCCGTGAGCGCGTCGGCCCGGATCGCGACCGACGGCGGCGAGGGCAACCTCGCGCGGATCGGCATCAGCGCACTGACGGGCGGCGTGCTCTTCGACGGCGGCGGCTACTGGGGCACAGCGCACCTCCGGGGCGCGACGACGGCCGAGATCTCGAGCCCCGTGCTCGCCTCGGCCTCGGTCGAGGTCTCGGCGCAGTCGCAGAACAAGGCCGACGCCGACGTCGCGACGGCCGGCATCGGCACCTTCAAGGTCACGGTCTCCGGCGTGGATGCGCAGATCCTCGCGAGCGCGGCGACGCGCGCCCGGCTCGTGACCGACGTCACCTCGACGGGAGCGACGGCGCTCCGGGCGGTGGCCCAGAACACGGCGACGGCGACGACGGATGCCTCGTCCTTCGGCTTCCTGAGCCTCTCGTTCAGCGTCCCGACGGCGCTCATCGCCGCGGCGACGCAGGCCCTCGTGACGAGCGGGCTCAACGGCCAGGGGCTCACCGTCGAGGCGCGCGGCACGAACGCCGCCTCGTCGAACGCCGACCTCAACTCCGCCGGCATCATCGACGGCGGCATCGGCGGAGCGATCGCCCGCGTCACCGCAGAGGCGGCCGTCGTCGCCGAGGTGGCGTCGCCGGGCCGCAGCATCCTGGCCGGCGCCGGCCCGGTCGCGATCACGGCGTGGTCGCAGAACGACGCCGACGCCGACATGCGCAAGCTCACGATCGGCCTCTTCACCATCGGCGGACTGCTGCCCGAGGCGACCATCTCGGCCGAGACCCGCGCGTCCTTCACCGCCGCGTCGGCGACCTCCGGGTCGTTCGCGATGACAGCGTCCTCCCGCAATGCGGTCGATGCCACGGCGCGCCTCGCCGAGATCTCCATCGTCGGCCTGCGCGGCACGATCGCGAGCGCGACGGTCGAGGCATCGGCCGCCACGACGGCGTCGGTCGCGGCGGGCGTCTCGCTCGCGGCATCCGGAGCCGTCTCGCTCCTCGCGGAGAGCCGCGACGGCGCGCACGCCGTGGCCGCCATCGCGAGCGACGGCGGCGGTCTCATCTCGGCCGGCATCTTCGCCGCCCTCGCGCGCTTCGGCGCTCCCGTCACGGCGGCGTACGACGGGGTGGTCACGGCTTCCACCGGCGTCGCCGTCAAGGCCGACGGGCGGGCGAACGTCGACGCGGAGATCCAGTCGAGCACGCTCGGCCTCTTCGGCTTCACCGGCACGGTCGTCGACGCCGAGCTGTTCAACTCCGCCTCGGTGGCGGCGCGCTACGGCTCGGGCGCGCTCGCCACGTCGGGAGCCGTCGCGGTCGAGACGACGCTGACCTCGACGGTCACGGCCAAGACCGACCTGGCCTCGGGCGGTGCGATCGTCATCGACGTCGCAATGCCGACGGCGCGGATCGCCGCCGCAGCGACCGCCGACTTCTCCGGCCGCCAGTCGGGCGGCACCGCTCTCTCGGTCAAGGCGACGGCCAACCGCACCGTGAACTCGACGTCCGGCGGGCTCTCGTTCGGGCTCATCAGCATCACGTACTCGAACGCCCAGGCCCTCATCACGGATGCCGCGATCACCCGCGCCCGCGTCTACAACGGCGCGACGGTCAACGCCCCCGCGGCGGCCATCACGGTCGCTGCGACCTCCACCAACTCCGCGACCACCGCGGGCGGCTCGGTCAACGGGGGAGCGCTGACCGTCAACGTCGCCGAGCCCGACGCGTTCATCGACGGCTCGACGCTCGCGCAGTTCGCCGCCACGGTGCCCGCCGCGGCATCCCTCTCGGTCACGGCGCAGTCGACCGACACCGCCGTTGCGAAGCTGAGCAGCACGGCGGGCGGCGCCATCACGATCGACAGCGGTGCGGCGCACGCCCGCGTGCGGCCCGTCGTCGAGGCGACAGTGGGCGCCGGATCGGCGATCACGGTGAGCGGCAACGTCGAGGTGCGCGCGATCGCACAGCCCGTGTCGCTCTCGTACGCGCAGAACTTCTCGGCAGGGGCGCTGACGATCTCGGCCAACCGCGCGCTCGCCGAGACGTTCCCGGTCGTCCGGCTGTCGGTGACCAACGGGACGACCCTCACGGCCGGCGGCACGGTCACCCTCACCGCCCAGCAGAACTCCGCTTCGCCGCCGCCTCTCCCGACCTTCGCGTTCGACGCGGTCTCGGGCGTCGACCCCGCGACCGACACCATCACGCTCTCGGGCCCGCACGGCCTCGACGACTCGGCGACCGTCACGTACCACCGCGACGGCGGGACCGCCGTGGGCGGACTCGTCGACGGCACGAAGTACAGCGTGCTCGTGGTCTCGCCGACCCAGATCCAGCTCGGAGCGGCCTTCGACGGCAACACGATCGACGGCGCGAACGACATCATCACGTTCACGCGTGCGCACAACTTCATCAACGGCCAGCGCGTCTACTACACGGCGTTCGGCTTCGTCGTCGGCGGGCTGCAGAACGGGCACGCCTACTTCGTGCGGGTGCTCGACGAGCTGCGCATCCAGCTCATCGACGCCGACACGCCTCAGGCGCCCGTCGAGTTCGACGGCGGCGACGTCAACGAGACCGACGACGTCATCAACGCGCCGAACTCGTACACCGACGGGCAGATGGTGCAGTACATCGCGCCGCCCGCGAAGGCGTCGTTCTACTCGAGCCGTGTCGACATCGTGGTGGATGCCTCGGGCAGCCCCGTTCAGGTGGGCAGTCCGCCGACCTTCCAGACGCAGAACAACGACGTCATCGCGATCCGCCAGCACGGCCTGCAGACGGGCGACCAGGTCGTCTACCGGTCGACGGGCGGAGCGCTCGGCGGACTCTCGCAGAACACCACCTACTGGGTGATCCGGCTCGACGACAACCGCATCCAGCTCGCCGACAGCCTGTGCCACGCGCTCGGCAACTGCGACGACGGCGGCGGAGGGGTCATCCCCGTCACGTTCCTCGGCCTGACGCCCGACCTGTCCGCCGCGGGCCTCGCCGTGCTGCACCAGCTCTTCGCCCCCGGTCAGCAGCCCATCGCGGGGCTGCAGAACGGCCAGACCTACCGCATCTGCGACGCGACGCCCACGTCGTTCGGCCTGACGCTCATCGAGATCCTCGGGGTCTGCGTGCACATCCCGCTCGGCGCCAACGGCAGCATTGGCACAGGACGCTTCGTCCCCGCCGTCGTGGACATCTCGCCGACGGCCGGCGCGGGAAAGCTCGTCCTCGACCTCACCGCCGACGGGACGGGGACCCAGAGCGTCCAGGTGACCTCGGTCGCACCGTCGCTCCCGGCGGGGACCTACAGCGAGGCCCGGGTCGCGGGCGAGGGCGTCGGGTTCATCGCGGTGGGCGAGACGAAGCCCGTCGTCAACGTCGATGCGACGGTCGATGTGACGGTGGGCGACGGGGCCCGGATCCTCGCGGGCGGCGACATCGGCGTCCACGTGCTCAACACCGCGGCCGGCCTCGCCGACGGAACGTCACAGGGGCTCGGCTTCATCTCCGTGACCCACGCCCGTGCCGAGGTCAACGCCAAGGCGACCACGAACGTGTGGATCAAGGGCGGGACGGAACTCGCCACGACGGGCGGCAGTGTCGTGATCGATCCGCTGAGCGTCGCGAGCGCCAACGGCTACGCGTACTCGAGTGCGGGCGGCTTCGGCCACGGCACGGAGTCGCAGACGCGCGCGACGCTGGGCACCGCCTCGCACGTCACCCTCGACGGCAGGATCACGGCGTGGAACGACATCACGGCGACCTCGTCGACCGCGATGCAGTCTGAGCTCCGGTCGGCGGCCGACGGCGGTTCGTTCGCCGGCAGCTCGACCTCGGGCGACGACTGCTCGTCGTGCCACATCTTCGCGAACAACGACGCGACCCTCACCGTGGGCGGCGCGGCGCACATCGAGGCGGACAACGTCCTGCTGGCCGCGCAGATGATCTCGACCTATCTCCTGGACTACAACCGGTCGAACGGCGATGGCGCCTTCGAGGACTCCGACGCCCGGTCGGAGGTGCACCTCAGCTCGAACGTCCACGTCCAGCTCGTGAACCACGCCAAGATCATCGGCTACCAGACCGTCACGATCCGCGCTCAGCATCAGAACGTCGAGCTGCACGCCGACGCCCGCGCCACCTGCGGCTGCTTCGGCGGTGACAGCGATGCCGACGCGGTGGCCGACTACAGCGCGACCTCCTCCGTCACCGCCGAGAAGGGCGTGCGGATCCGCACCGCGACCCTCCGCGTCGAGGCGCTCCACGTCGGGGTGGTCGTGCAACCCCAGGCCTCGACGGGCGGCGGGTTCATCGACTTCGGCGGCGCGGACGGCAACGTGTCCGACAACCGCTACCGCTGGATCGAGTGGAATGCCGACGTCGTCCTGCATGCGCCGAACCCCACCCTCGTCGTCGACGCGACGGGCAAGATCATCAAGAAGTACGCCGTCACGGTGCGCGACGATCTCGGCACCATCTACACGCTCGGCCAGACGATTCCCGTCGGCCGCGCCATCGTGGTCGACCCCATCGAGAACAACGGCGGCGGCTCGGCGACCTATTACATCAACAACCCCGACGGCAACCAGGTCGGCACCCTCACGGGCGACCAGGGCACGCTCCAGGTGCAGAACACCTTCGACTTCGTGCGCCTGTACAACTACTCGAGCCGCGACCTGTGGGTGAACGGCATCAGCGTCGCCAACCTCGACGACATCGGTGCGACGGTCAACGTGCAGGCCGAGGACTCCAGCGCCTTCCGGTTCCACATCGGCCGGCTCATCTTCATCCCGACCCTCGTCGACATCGCGAACTGGGCCGGACCCGGCACGCCCGACATCCGCCTGCAGGGCGCGATCGACAACCCCATCGGCACGACGTCGGTGATCAACGAGCACGGCGACATCCAGGCCACGGCGACCGGCAGCGTTCGCACGAACATCGCTCTCCTGCACGCGAACCAGGGATCCATCGGGCAGGTCTTCACGATCCTCGGCACCGAGGTCCGCCTGCCCATCCCGGTCGTCCTCGTCCAGAGCGACTTCCTCGTCGACGACGTCGACCCGACGCGCCCCGTCGTGCTCGTCGCCGACGCGCGCGACGACGTCGTCCTCGACATCACCTACAGCGCACGGATGCCGGTGAACTCGCCGTACGCCGGCACGGCTTTCAAGCCCGTGCTCGGCCCCATCCACGCCGGGCGCGACATCGACATCGTCGTGCATGACTCGCTCTTCGGCTCGGATGTGCCGCCGCTCACCTCGTACCTCGTGCAGGTCAACGTCGTGTCGCCGCCCGACCTCGGAACGCTCATCACGCCGCCGTCGGGGCAGTACCACACCTACTTCCACCCCGACCCCGGCCCCTGGGCGGGCTTCGACGACCCCGTGCTCGTGGCGTGGGGCACGAACAACGTCCTCCACGACAGCGACTACACGTTCAGCGACCTGAGCGCGGGCGACGACATCAAGGTGCTCCACCCGTCTCCCGCCACCCGGATCACGTTCGCCGTCACGAGCAACGTCGACGCGACGCTCTTCTCGCTGCGCTTCCCGGCGCAGCAGTACTCCACGCAGAACGGCGACGGCGAGATCACGCTGCTCACGAACGGCTGGATCACCGACCTCGAGACCGTCGACGACCTCCGGGTCGGGACGATCACCTCGACCCTCGACGACGTGACGCTCATCACGCAGGAGACGGATGCCTCGATCCTCGACGCCGGCGACATCTCCGACGGCTCGGCGCGCGTCGTGGGCCGCGACATCCTGCTCTTCGCCGGGAGCGTCTCGGGACGCATCGGCGGCGCGGGGACGACTCCGGACTTCCTCGAGATCCGCTCGTCGTACTCGGGCCGCGGAAGCCTCACGGCGCTCGCCGGCGGCGACATCCTTCTCGATCAGGTGCTCGGAACGCTGTACGTGAGCCTCGTGCAGTCGTTCGATGGACTGGGCGACGGCGACGCGGACGTGTCGCTCCGCACTCGCGCCGGGTCGATCCGCTCCGACGTCGACAACGGTGCGACCCGCGTCGTCGGCCACGACATCGACCTCATCGCCGTCGGCGGCACCATCGGCGGCGACAGCCCGGACCGCAGTGCCGATCTCGTGATCGACACAGCCCTGGACGGACGCCTCTACGCGCTGTCCGTGCCCGGCGACGCGATCATCTTCGTACCGCCGACGGGCGTCTTCGTCACGGAGGCGTCGGGATCGCTGCTGGTGCTGCGAGCCGAGGCCGAGACCGGCGATGTGCGCCTCACGGTGCCGTTCGTCGCCGGCGGCGACCCCGAGACCCTCTGGGTGCTCACGGAGGGCGAGACGATCGACGGCCTCGTGACGATGACGGAAGGACGCATCGTCGCCGGCGGCGACGTGACGCTGCTCGTCGGAAACGACGTGATCGCCCCGGCCGGCACGATCATCGCGGGCGACACCGTCACGATCCGCGCGGCGTTCGGGCAGAGCCCGCTCGCGCCCGAGGACGTCATGGTCTACCTCGGGGGCGAGGTGACGGGGCACCCGACCCGCATCTTCGGCGGGGCAGGCGACGACACGTTCGTCCTGGACGAGACGCTCCTCGGAGGCCACACCCTCGTCTACGGCAGCGCCTCCGACAAGCCCGGCGACCTCGACGGCGACGACAGCTTCTTCGTGACGCGCCTGCAGTCGATGACGGGCACGCACATCGCGGCGCCCGGCGACGCGTTCGCCGGACTCGAGGTGCGCGACTCGCTCGTGCTGTTCGGCCAGGCGGGCGACAACGAGGTGTTCGTCCAGACGTGGGGCGGCGAGGAGTCGGTCGGCCACGACTACCAGATCATCGTCCGCGGCGGCGGGGTCACCCAGGGTCTCAACCGCCTCACGATCTACGGCACCGACGACGCCGACCTGTTCCTCTTCCGCGCGCTCGCGGCGATCGCGGAGAACCCGGACGCACGCCGCCCCGCAGTCGTCGCGCAGATCAACCTCGGTCAGGCGACGGTCGAGCGGATCGCCTACGACGAGGGCGTCAACGCGCGCCTGACCGTCAACGGCTACGACGGCGACGACACGTTCGTCTTCGACGACAACAGCACCCTCACGACCGTCTTCGGCGGCGACGGGAACGACACGTTCGTCGTCGGCCAGTTCTTCGCGACCCCCGCACCGAGCCGAATGTCCAGCCGGGCGACGGTTTCGACACCGTCTCCACCGAGCTCGGCTACGCGAGCCGCGGGATCTCCTTCCCGGCGGTCCTCTACGGCGGACTCGGCGACGACAGGTTCGTCGTCTCGGGGCACGTCGCCGAGCTGCGGCTCGAGGCCAACGAGGGCGCCGACCTCTTCCTGCTGCTCGCGGTGCGCCTCGCGGACGGGATCACGTTCCGCGCGAACGGCCTGCTGTCGCTCGACGGGGGAGTGGATGCCTCGCTCCTTCAGGTGCTGACCGCCGGGCTCGCCTCCGACCTCGCCGTCGGCCCCGACCCGGTCCACCCGTTCGTGAAGCTGCTCCAGGGCGCCGGGCTCCACGTCGAGCTGCACAGCATCGGCGAGCCGACGATCACCGCTGCGCCCTATGCCGCAGGTGTCCCGCGTGGCCTGCCCGGCGACGAGCTCGCGCCCGCAGACCCGATCGTGGTCCCGGTCCCTGTCGAGGTCGACGGGACAGGCCAGGTCATCATCGTCGAGACCGACGGCACGACGACCCTCGTGGCCGGCGTCAAGGAGACCGACAGCTACACGATCGCGCTCGGCACCCCGCCCACGGCGCGGGTCTACATCACGATCACCGCGGCGTATGCGGGAGGCATCCCGTACGCCGAGATCTCGATCGACGGCGGTCTGACCTTCCACGACCAGGTCATCCTGATCTTCGAGATCGGCGAGACCGCACCGAAGACCGTCATCGTGCGGCTCAAGGCCGGTTCCGGCGACCACCACCCGATTCAGCTGCTGACCGCGGCGCCGACGAGCCAGCCGGGGCCCGGCATGGTCGTGCAGACCGTGAGCCACTCCGTCTGGAGCGAGGACGGCCTCTACCTCCACGCGCAGGCGCGCAACGTCTACATCAACGCGGACCCGTTCGTCCCCGCCGAGCCGGAAGAGCCGGTCGAGCCCGGTGAGCCGGGTCAGCCCGGCCAGCCGGGCGGCTCGGGTCAGCCGGCTGCGCAGTCCGGCTCGGGCGCGGACCTCGCAGCGACGGGCGTCGAAGCGCCGTTCGGCCTTCTCCTCGCGGCGCTGATGCTCCTCGTGCTCGGCGGCCTCGTCCTTCGCCGCCGGCCGGGGCGAGGCATCCCGGGTCGTCAGATGCCGAACGCCACCGAGATGGGCCCGCGCGCGAAGTAGAGGACGAAGCCGGCCGCCACGATCCACAGGAGCGGGCTGATCTCCTTCGCCTTGCCGGTGATCGAGCGGATCACGACCCACGAGATGAATCCCGCGCCGATTCCGTTGGCGATCGAGTACGTGAACGGCATGACCGTTACCGTGAGGAAGACCGGCACGAGCACCGAGAACTCGCTGAGATCCAGGTGACGGATCTGCGACATCATGAGCGCACCGACGATGACGAGCGCCGCCGCCGCCACCTCCGATGGGACGACAGTCGTGAGCGGGGTGAAGAACATCGCCGCGAGGAAGAGCACTCCCGTCACGATGTTGGCGAGGCCCGTACGGGCTCCCTCGCCGATCCCCGACGCCGACTCGATGAAGACGGTGTTCGACGACGACGACGTGAAGCCGCCCGCGACGGCGCCCACGCCCTCGACGATGAGCGCCGAGCGAAGGCGGGGGAAGTCGCCCTTGGGGTCGGAGAGTCCGGCCTCACGGGAGAGGCCCGTCATGGTGCCCATCGCGTCGAAGAAGTTGGTGAAGACGAGGGTGAAGATGAGACCGATCGCGGCGGGGGCGCCGATGCGCGCGAACGCGCCGAAGAGGTCGACCTGACCGACGAGGCTCAGGTCGGGCAGGCTGACGAGGTTCGCGGGAAGCGCGGGGACCGAGAGCCCCCAGCCGCCGACGGTGACCTCGCCGTCGGCTCCCACCGCGGGACCGAAGTGCCAGATCGCCTCGGCGATCACCGCGAGGACCGTGCCCACGACGAGCCCGATGAGGAGGGCGGCGCGCACACGCAGTGCCATCAGGACGGCGCACAGGAGTAGCGTCACGACGAAGAGCAGGGTGGGGACGGTTGCGATCGACCCGTTGATCCCGAGCCCGACGGGGGGCGATGCGACCCCCGTCGCCGTGACGAATCCGGCGTCGACGAACCCGATGAAAGCGATGAAGAGGCCGATGCCGACCGTGATCGCCGTCTTGAGCGCCACCGGCACCGCATTGAAGATGAGGCGTCGCAGTCCCGTCGCGGCCAGCAGCACGATGATCAGACCGTTGATGACGACGAGCCCCATCGCCTCGGGCCACGTCAGCTCGCCCACCACGCTCACGGCGAGGAACGAGTTGATGCCGAGCCCCGCCGCGAAGGCGAACGGCAGGCGCGAGATGAGGCCGAACAGGATCGTCATGACGCCGGCGGTCAGCGCCGTGACGGCGGCGACCTGCGAGAACCCGAGACTGTCGCCCGCGACATCCGTGCTCCCCGACAGGATGATCGGGTTCAGGATGACGATGTAGGCCATCGTCACGAACGTCACGAGGCCGCCCCGCACCTCCGCACCGGGAGTCGAACCGCGCTTGGTGATCTCGAAGAAGCGATCGACGCGTCCGCGGGGTTCGGCGACGTCTGTCTCGGGCGTGGGCGTAGTGGTCACAGGCAGCCTCTCCAGGATTTCCGAGAACGACGTTAGCCCCCATGGGGCTTCACGCGCGCGCCGAGGCGGTGATTCGGCCATCGGGGAGGGTCGTCGTCGATCGTCCGGCATCGGGCGTGCCCGACTGGGGGGCGTGCGGGCGGTAGGTAGGGTCGTCAGGGCATGCACCGCCTGATCGTCGCCTTCCTTGCCGCCTTCGACGCCGCCATCGCGGTCGCCGTGGGCGTCGCGGCGATCCTCGCCCCGCTCACCCTGGTGTGGGTCCTCGGCCTCGGGGACACCGCCGACTGGGGCTCCCTCTGGCCCGCGAGCGCCGCCGTCTGGCAGCTCGGCCATCTGGTGCCACTGGCCGTCGCGCTGCCCGGCGACTACCTCGCGGCGACGGGGATCGACGAGTCCGCGGCATCCTTCGTCCTCTCGCTCGCCCCCCTCGCGTTCGCGACCTTCACGGGCGTCTTCGCCGCACGCTCGGGATCTCGGGCGTCGCGAGCGGATGCCTGGGCCACCGGAGTCGCGACCGGCACCGTCGTCGTCGCCGTGCTCGCGACGCTCGTCGCGCTGACCTCGCAGAACCCCGTCGCGAAGTCGGAGGTGTGGCAGGGGATCGCCTTCCCGACGCTGATCTACGCCGTCCCCGCCCTCGTCGGCGCGGTCGTGACCGAGTGGCGCGAGGCCCCGAGCGGGCTGGTCGCGAGCCTGCGCGATCGCGCGGAGTCGTGGCGTGGCGGGTGGGGCGACGTGATCGGAGTGTCCGCCCGCGCGTCGTCCGTGGCCGTCGTCGGACTCGTGGGGGCCGGGGCGCTGCTCGTGGCGGTGTCGATCACGCTGCGCGCGGGGGACATCGTGGCGCTCTACCAGGCCGGCAACGTCGACCTCCTGGGTGCGACTGTCGTGACGCTCGGTCAGCTCGCGTACCTCCCGACCCTCGTCGTGTGGGGGATCGCCTTCGTCGCCGGCCCGGGGTTCAGCCTCGGCGCGGGCACCGCCGTCTCTCCGTCCGGGACGCAGGTCGGTGTCGTGCCCGGCGTGCCGCTGCTCGGCGCCGTCCCCGAGTCCTCGTCGCCGTGGCTCCTCTTGCTCGCGCTCGTCCCGGTGGCGATCGGCGCCCTGGCGGGCTGGGTCGCCCGTTCGCGGCTGCTGGCGGCGGCGGGGTACGTCCCGCGTCCGCGCCCTCCGCGGAACAAGAAGGCGACGGATGCCGCGCCCCCTGCCGCTGAAGAACGCATCGTCGTGAGGCCCACCGACGACCCCCGCCGCTCGACCCTCGAGGCGCTGCTGGCGGCGGGTCGCGTCGACGCGGCGCCCGAGGCCGAGTCGCCCGTGCCCGCGGCTGTGCCCGCGGAGCAGCCGCCGCACGAGCCCTCCGTCCACATCCACGAGCCGTTCCTCCCGCGCCTCGTCGTGACCGTCGCGATCGCGCTCGTCGCCGCCGGCGCAGCCGCACTGCTTGCTCTGTTCGCCTCGGGGTCCGCCGGGCCCGGCCGGCTGTCCGACGTCGGACCGGACCCGGGCCCCGTCGCACTCGCCGTAGGCCTCGAGATCGTCGTCGGCGCCGGCATCCTCCTCCTCGCGAGCCGCCGCGGCAGCCACGACGACGACCTCGTGGCCCTCGCCGACGCGGCGGAGGCTGCGACGCCACCGGTCGTGCCCGGCTCGGAAGCGGTCGTGCCCGGCACGACGGCGGTCGCTTCTGGCACGGTGCCCTGGCCCCGGACGCCGCAGGCGGTATCTCCCCCGCGACTCCGGAGCGCACCCCCACCCCGCCGGCGCCTCAGATCCCCGAGCCCCGACCCGAGGCATCCCCGCCCGCGGAGAAGCCCGTCGCGGCCGCCTCGCCGCCGGCGCCGTCCGGACCCACGCCGCCAGCCGATCCCGACGCCATCACGGCGCCCATCGAGCTCCCGCCGTCACCCGACACGCCGCCCGAGCGGCCGTCGGTAGACTAGGCGGGTGCTCTCGGTCGCCGTCCTCATCTCAGGCACGGGCTCGAATCTGCGGGCCCTCCTGGATGCCGCGGCCGACGCCGACTATCCCGCGCGAGTCGTCGTCGTGGGCGCGGATCGCGAGGCCGAGGGCTTCGCGCACGCCGAGGAGTACGGCGTCCCGACGTTCCTCGTCCCGTGGCGCGAGTTCGACTCCCGCGAGGAGTGGGGCGCCGAGCTCGCCGCCCAGCTCGGCGTCTGGCGGCCCGACCTCGTCGTGCTGAGCGGCCTCATGCGCCTTCTTCCGCCGGCCGTCGTCGAGGCGTGGGCGCCGAACATCATCAACACCCACCCCGCCTACCTGCCCGAGTTCCCGGGCGCGCACGCCGTGCGCGACGCGATCGCGGCGGGGGTCGCGCAGACCGGGGCCAGCGTCATCGTCGTCGATGACGGCGTCGACACGGGGCCGATCGTCGCGCAGGAGCGGGTGCCCGTCCTCCCCGGCGACGACGAGCACACCCTTCACGACCGCATCAAGCCCGTCGAGCGCCGACTGCTCATCGATGTCGTGCGGCGCATCGCGACGGGTGAACTCGACCTGGCCGCGGCCGCGGCATCCGTCTCTCCTTCTTCCTGACCAGGCGGACGCGCACGCGCCCGCCCCCCTCGAACCCACGATCCGACCCGAGGAGCCATTCATGGCCGGCCCCAGCCACGACCCGTCCCTCTACCGCGACCGCGACGTCGTCCCGATCCGTCGCGCGCTCATCTCGGTGAGCGACAAGACCGACCTGCTGCGGCTCGCGGAGGCGCTGCAGGGCGCGGGCGTCGAGATCGTGTCGACGGGCGGTTCTGCGTCGATGCTGCGGGATGCCGGCATCCCCGTCGTCGACGTCGCATCGGTGACGGGCTTCCCCGAGTCGCTCGACGGCCGGGTCAAGACGCTGCACCCGAGCGTGCACGCGGGACTTCTGGCCGACCTGCGCCTCGAAGACCACGAGCGCCAGCTCGCCGAGCTGCACATCGACCCGTTCGAGCTCGTCGTGGTCAATCTCTACCCGTTCGTCGAGACGGTCGCCTCGGGTGCCCAGGGTGATGACGTCGTCGAGCAGATCGACATCGGCGGTCCCGCGATGGTCCGCGCCTCGGCGAAGAACTTCGCGAATGTCGCGATCGTCGTCTCGCCCGAGTCGTACCCCGCGATCATCGAGGCGCTCGGTGCCGGCGGAACGACCCTGGGTCAGCGCAGGGAGCTGGCCGCCCGCGCGTTCACCCACACCGCGCAGTACGACCGCGCCGTCGCGACATGGTTCGCCGAGGGCACGCTCGGGGAGTCGGAAGACCTCCCGCAGCACCTGACGATCAAGGCGGAGCGCCTCGCGACGCTGCGCTACGGCGAGAACTCGCATCAGCGCGCCGCCATCTACACGCGCGTCGGCGGCCACGGCATCGCACAGGCGACGCAGCTGCAGGGCAAGGAGATGTCGTACAACAACTACGTCGACGCCGACGCAGCCCTCCGCGCCGCATTCGACATGGTCAAGCCCGCCGTCGCGATCATCAAGCACGCCAACCCGTGCGGCATCGCCGTCGCGGCGCCGAACGCCCTCGACCCCATCGCGAGCGCGCACCTCCGGGCGCACGAGTGCGACCCCGTCTCGGCCTTCGGAGGCGTCATCGCGGCCAACCGGACGATCACGCTCAAGATGGCCGAGAACCTCCGCGACATCTTCACCGAGGTCATCGTGGCGCCCGACTTCGAGCCCGAGGCGCTCGAGGTCTTCAAGCTCAAGAAGAACCTGCGCGTCCTGCAGCTCCCCGCCGACTGGCGCCAAGAGCCCATGGACGTCAGGCTCGTCTCCGGCGGGCTGCTCCTGCAGGACGCCGACCGGTTCCCGGACGAGATCGACGTCGTCGCCAAGGACTGGCAGCTGGTGTCGGGGGAGCGCCCGGCCGAGGCCGAGATGGAGAACCTCATCTTCGCGTGGAAGTCGTGCCGCGCCGTCAAGTCCAACGCCATCGTGCTCGCGAAGAACTCCGCGACCGTCGGCATCGGCATGGGCCAGGTCAACCGCGTCGACTCGTGCCGCCTCGCGGTCGAGCGGGCCGGAGACCGCGCCGCCGGATCGGTCGCGGCATCCGACGCCTTCTTCCCCTTCGCCGACGGCCCCCAGGTGCTCATCGACGCCGGCATCTCGGCGATCGTGCAGCCGGGCGGCTCGGTGCGCGACGAAGAGGTCATCGAGGCCGCGCGTGAGGCCGGCGTCACGATGTTCTTCACCGGCGAGCGCCACTTCTTCCACTGAGCCCGCGGCCACTCCGGCCGCCTTCGCCTTGAGCGCGGACGGTGACGGATGCCGCCACCGCCGTGTCCGATTTCCGCCAGCCGGTGTCGGTGGGGCGTGTCAGAGTGGAGTCATGAGCAGCCCGGCCATGACGTTCGACGAGCGGTACAGCGTCATCCGATCGCGCGACCCGCGGTTCGACGGCCAGTTCGTCACGGCCGTCCGGTCGACGGGCATCTACTGCCGGCCCAGCTGTCCTGCGCGCACCCCCAAGGAGTCGAACGTCACGTTCTACGCGACGAGCGCCGCCGCGCACGAAGCGGGCTACCGCGCGTGCAAGCGGTGCCTGCCCGAGGCGGCTCCCGGCTCGCCCGCGTGGAACGTGCGCGGCGACACGACCGCGAGGGCGATGCGGCTCATCGCCGACGGCGTCGTCGAGCGTGAGGGTGTCCCCGGGCTCGCCCGTCGCCTGGGCTACTCGTCCCGGCATCTGACGCGCCTCCTGACCGCTGAGCTCGGGGCCGGACCTCTCGCCCTGAGCCGCGCGCACCGCGCGCACACGGCCCGCATGCTGCTCGTCGGCACAGACCTTCCGGCCGCCGACGTCGCCTTCTCGGCGGGGTTCGCGAGCGTGCGGCAGTTCAACGAGACGGTGCGCGAGGTGTTCGGGATGCCGCCGCTCGAGCTGCGCGCGCGGCGACGCCGCCCTGCCCACGCCGTCGGGGGCGCGAGCGCCGCGACGGATGCTCCCGGCTCGATCGATCTCGTGCTGCCGCACCGCGGCCCCCTCGACTCGGCGGGGCTCTTCGCCTGGATGAAGGCCCGTGCCCTCCCCGGGGTCGAGACGGCGACCGACACGTCGTTCTCGCGCACCCTCCGGCTCGCGGGAGGTCCGGCCTGGTTTCAGCTCCGGGTCGACGAGGCCGGGCACGTCCGGCTCCGCGCGCGCCTGACCGCGCTCCGCGACCTGCCGGCGGTCGTGGCGCGCGCCCGGCGCCTGTTCGACCTCGACGCCGATCCGATCGCCGTCGACGAGGCCCTGGCGAGGCATCCGGAGGTCGCTCCGCTCGTGGCGCGAATCCCGGGCATCCGCGTCCCCGGCGCCGTCGACCCGCACGAGATGCTCATCCGCGCGATGGCCGGCCAGCAGATCACCGTCTCCGCGGCCCGCACGGCGCTGACGGCGCTCGCCGAGGCGCTCGGCGAGCGGGTGGACGGGTTCGAGGGCGACACGGTGCTCTTCCCGACGATGGCCGCGATCGCCGAGCGTGGCCACGAAGTGCTCCGCGGGCCCGCCGCCCGCACGCGAGCCCTCCTCGGCGCGGCGGGGGCCCTCGCCGACGGCAGCCTCACACTGACCACGGGTGACGACGGGCCCGAGCAGCGCGCCGCCCTCCTCGCGATGCCGGGCATCGGCCCCTGGACGGCCGACTACCTCCGCATGCGCGTCCTCGGCGATCCCGACGTCCTCCTGCCGGGCGATGTCGCGGCGCGAGCCGGCGCGGCGGCCTCCGGCATCCCCGCCGACCCTGCGGGCCTCGTCGCCTGGTCCGCCCGGACCGCACCGTGGCGCAGCTACCTCATGGCGCACCTCTGGGCGGCGGCTCCGGCATCTCGCCCCCGACGACCCGACACCGCCCCACGGGCGCGCCGCGCGACGGCCGCGTCGCCTCGGCATCCCATCCCGACACTGGAGAACTCATGAGCACCGCCACCATCCAGACGATCGACACCCCCGACGGCGCCTTCACGATCGTCGCCGACGAGAACGGGCGCGTCCTGGCCTCGGGCTGGACGTCCGACCCCGAGGCCGCCCTCACTCGAATCGCCCCGCGTCTTCGTCCGGCTTCGGTCGCACAAGGAGAGACGGATGCCGCGGCCGCCGCCCGCGCCTACTACGACGGCGATCTCTCGGCCATCGAATCGGTCGAGGTCGCCCAGGGAGGCACCGCGATGCAGCTCGCGGGCTGGAAGGCGCTGCGGGGGATCACGCCCGGCGCCCCCCTCTCCTACGCCGAGTTCGCGGCAGCCCTGGGTCAGCCGAGCGCCGTGCGGGCCGCGGCATCCATCTGCGCGCGCAACGCTCCGGCGCTCTTCGTGCCGTGCCACCGCGTGCTGCGGTCCGACGGCTCCCTGGGCGGCTTCGCGTGGGGCCTCGAGGTGAAGCGCTCGCTCCTCGCTCGCGAGGCTGCCTGATCGTCAGGACTTCTTTCCTCTTCTCCGCCCGAAGAGAAGCTTGCGTTCAGCGGACTCTCAGGTTTAGGCTGGAGGGCTGTCGCGCGTCCGTCGCGGCATCCCACGATCCGAGGAGGAAGCCATGTACCAGGCCGTCACCGCTATTCAGCCGGTCGCCTTCCGCATCCTCCTCGGTGCGTCGACCGGCAAGACCGGCCTCGTCGACGGAGTTCCGCAGCACTAGCCGTGTCCCGGGTCCGGCATAGCCTCGGACCCGCCAGCGTTCTCCTCGACAGGTCGGTCACTCGGCCTCCGTGCGCCAGTGCGCCATCCTCGCTATCCCGTCGCGATGTCGCGGCATCCGTCACCCCACAAGGATCATGACTTCCACCGCCCCCTCCGCCCGTCTGTCCACTCCACGCGCACTGGCGAGACTCCTCCCGTTCGCCAAGCCGGTCATGCCCCGGCTCATCGCGGGCGCGGTCAGCGCACTGCTCGCGAGCCTCGTCGCACTCGCCATCCCGCTCGTGCTCGAGGCGTTCGTCGCCGAGAACGGCCCCATCGCGTCGGGCGAGCTCGCACCGATCCTGTGGGGCAGCGCCGTGGTGCTCGCGCTCGGGCTCGCCGAGGCGGGGCTCATCTGGCTGCGCCGCTGGTTCGTCCTCACGCCGGCGACGTCGGTCGAGTACGACCTGCGCACAGGCTTCTACCAGCGCCTCCAGCGGCTCCCGGTCTCGTTCCACGACCGCTGGCAGTCCGGTCAGCTGCTGAGCCGCATGATGCAGGACCTGAGCGTCATCCGCCGCTGGGTCGCGTTCGGCCTGATCATGCTGCTCGTCAACATGCTGACGATCTTCGTGGGCTCGATCATCCTCTTCCGCTGGCACTGGGCGCTCGGAACGACGTTCCTCGTCTGCTCCCTTCCCCTCTGGTACGCCGGCTACCGCTTCGAGAAGCGCTACGGCGCGCTCACGCGGCAGAGCCAGGACCAGGCGGGCGACCTCGCCACGGCCGTCGAGGAGAGCGTCCACGGCATCCGCGTGCTCAAGGCCTTCGGGCGGGGCAAGCACGCCCTCCGCAAGTTCGTCCGCCAGGCCGAGACGCTGCGCGAGACCGAGCTCGACAAGGCGCGCGCGGTCGGACTCATCTGGTTCTGGCTCGTGCTGCTGCCCGACGTCGCATTCGCACTGTGCCTCGCCGTAGGCATCGTTCTGGCTGCCAACGGGCAGCTGCAGGTGCAGGAGCTCTTCGCCTTCTTCGCGATGGCGACGGTGCTGCGCTGGCCGATGGAGTCGATCGGGTTCCTGTTCTCGTTCCTCCTCGACGCGCGCACGGCGACCGACCGCATCTTCGAGGTCTTCGACGAGCAGAACACGATCGTCGACCCCGAGAGCCCGGTCTCGATCTCCGAGCCGCGTGGGGAGCTCGCCTTCGAGGGCGTGCACTTCCGGTATCAGGATGCCCCGGCCACCCAGCGCGACCTGCTGGACGGCATCGATCTCGTCCTCCGTCCGGGTGAGACGATGGCGCTCGTGGGTCTCACGGGCTCGGGGAAGACGACCCTGACCACCCTGCCGACGCGTCTGTACGACGTGACAGGCGGCCGGGTCACGCTCGATGGGGTCGATGTGCGCGACCTGACCCTGACGGAGCTCCGCCGCCACATCTCGATGGCCTTCGAGGATGCGACGCTCTTCTCCTCGACGGTCCGTGAGAACGTGCTGCTCGGCCGGGAAGACCTGGCGCCCGGCAGCCCCGAGGCCGAAGCGGCACTGACCGAGGCTCTCGCGGTGGCCCAGGCATCCTTCGTCTACGACCTTCCCGACGGCGTCGACACGGTCATCGGCGAGGAGGGGCTGTCGCTCTCGGGCGGTCAGCGTCAGCGGCTCGCGCTCGCGCGCGCCGTCGCCGCCAAGCCCGCCGTGCTCGTGCTGGACGACCCGCTGTCGGCGCTCGACGTCGACACCGAGGCGCTCGTCGAGGAGGCGCTCCGCCACGTGCTCGCCGACACGACGGCGCTCGTGGTCGCGCACCGGCCCTCGACCGTCGCCCTCGCCGACCGCGTCGCGCTCCTCGAGCGCGGCCGGGTGACGGCGGTGGGCGCGCACTCCGAGCTCCTCCGCACGAGCGAGCACTACCGATACGTGATCTCGAGCCTCGAGATCGAAGAGGCCCGCGTGCGGGCCTTGCAGACCCAGGAAGCGACGGAGGTGGCCCTGTGAGCAGCGCGACCGTCACCGGAACGAGTGGCGAAGACCGCTCGGACTACACGCGCGAGGAGAGCCGGCAGATCCGGCGTCGCTCGTTGCGCCTGCTCGGCTCGCTCGTCAGCCCCCTGCGCTGGCAGCTCGTGCTCGCCGCCGTGGTGCTCGTGGTCTCGACCGTTCTGCGGGTCATCGGCCCGGCGCTCATCGCGTACGGGATCGACACGGCCCTCCCTGCGGTCATCGACGAGGCGAACTGGATGCCGGCCATCGTGGTCGTAGGCGTCTACCTCCTCTCGGCCGTCGGCGGCGCCGCCCTCATCGGGTGGTACGTCGTCGTCGCGGCGCGCCTGACGCAAGCCGTCATGCTCGAGCTGCGCAAGCGGATCTTCCACCACACGCAGCGCCTGAGCCTCGAGTTCCACGAGTCGTACACGTCCGGCCGCATCATCTCGCGTCAGACGAGCGACCTCGACTCCATCCGGGAACTCCTCGACGGCGGGCTGAACGAGCTCGTCTCGGGCATCCTCTACGGCGGATTCACGCTCATCGCGCTGCTGCTCCTCGACTGGCAGTCGGGTGTCATCCTGCTCGTGATGGGCATCCCGATGCTCCTGCTCATGCGCTGGTTCTACACGCGCTCCCAGCTCGCGTACCGCCAGTCGCGGGTCGTGAGCGCGAAGGTCATCGTGCAGTTCGTCGAGACCATGACGGGCATCCGCGCCGTCAAGGCGTTCCGCAAGGAGCCCCGGAACGACGAGCGGTTCGGCGAGCTCGCCGGCCAGTACCGCGACGTCAACCTCCGGTCGATCCGCATCTTCGGAACCTTCGAGCCGGGCCTCATCGCGGTCTCGGCGCTGTCGCTGGCCCTCGTCCTGCTGTGGGGCGGCTTGCGTGTCTCGACGGGCACGCTCGAGGTCGGTGTGCTGCTGGCCGCGGTTCTGTATGTGCGCAACTTCTTCTCGCCGATGCAGGAGGTCGCGTTCTTCTTGAACTCGTACCAGGCTGCGACGGCGGCGCTCGAGAAGGTGTCGGGCGTCCTGGAAGAAGAGCCGACGGTTCCGGATCCGGTCAACCCTGTCGACCTCTGGACGGCACGCGGACACGTGCGCTTCGACGACGTGACCTTCGGATACACGAAGGACCGCAACATCCTGCCGCACTTCTCGCTCGACATCCCGGCCGGCCAGACCGTCGCCCTCGTGGGCACGACGGGCGCGGGCAAGTCGACGCTCGCGAAGCTCGTGTCGCGGTTCTACGACCCGACCGACGGACGTGTGACGCTCGACGACGTCGATCTGCGTTCGCTGCACCCGAAGGACCTCCGCCGCGCGATCGTCATGGTCACGCAGGAGGCCTACCTCTTCAGCGGCTCGGTGGCCGACAACATCGCGCTCGGCAAGCCCGACGCGACGCTCGGCGAGATCAAGGCGGCCGCCCGTGCCGTGGGCGCCGACGAATTCATCGAAGAGCTGCCCGACGGCTACAACACCGACGTGAACAAGCGCGGCGGCCGCGTCTCGGCGGGGCAGCGTCAGCTGATCTCGTTCGCGCGGGCCTTCCTCGCCGATCCCGCGGTGCTGATCCTCGACGAGGCGACGGCGTCGCTCGACATCCCGAGCGAGCGCCAGATCCAGGAGGCACTGCAGAGCCTCCTGGCCGACCGCACCGCGATCATCATCGCCCACCGCCTGTCGACGGTCGCGATCGCCGACCGCGTCCTCGTCATGGAGCACGGGGAGATCATCGAGGACGACGCGCCCGAGAACCTCATCGGCGGCACGGGCAAATTCGCCCAGCTGCACGCCGCCTGGCGCGAGTCGCTCGTGTAGCCGCAGCCGGCTCCGGTCTGGAACGACGGATGCCGCGGCCCCCGCACTGCGCGGGGCCGCGGCATCCGTCATTCCGGCGCCCCTGCACGCCACAGCGTCGGAGATGACCCTCGTCACTCCGGCACGAGCGCACGCCACAGCGTCGGAGATAACCAGAGCGTCGGAGGAATCCGCGCCCGATCATCCGACGTTGCGGCGATCTCCGACGTTGTGGCGTAAGGGGACGCGGACCGGACCTCTTGACGCCTGGCACCCGAGCCGCCACGATGGGCGCAGTCAGGAGGCTGGTGTGGGGGCATCGACCGAAGGTGGACGGCGCGAGCTGAGCGCGCTGCTGCGTGTGCTCGCGTTCATCGGCGCGGCGCTCGTGGCCGTCGCGTTCGTCGCCGTCGTCGTCTCAGCACTGAGCTCGCGCGGCGTCAGCCTGGGCGACACGACCCTCTTGTGCCAGTCCGCCAATCGGCTGCTCGCCGGCGACGAGGACCGCGCCGAGGAAGTCGTCGCCATTCTCACCGACGCCGGCGTCGGCGATCCGAAGTCGGCGCCCTGGCCCGAGCTCTGCGACACCGTCCTGCAGAAGGCCCGGTGGCTCTCCGCCGACCTGAAGCCCGACTTGGCAGAACAGTGCGAGAAGGCTCGTGCCCAGCTCGCCGAGGGGTCCGTCGACGATGCCCGCGACACGCTGGATGAGGCGGGGGTATCCGCCGAGAATGCCGATGATCTCCCCGCCGGGTGCGCTCTGGTGTGGCGGTTGAGCGCGGACGCGGCCGACGACGCCGGCACCGACGGCGATGCGGGCGCAGGACAGGGCACGACAGCGCAGGGCGCGGGGCCGCTGGATGTCGCGTGCGATCTCGCGGAACGTCAGCTCTTCAAGGGCGAGTACGCCGCGGCCGTCGCCACGCTGCGCGCCGCCGGAGCGTCCGAGGCGAGCCAGCCGGAGAACTGTCCCGGCGTATGGGCCGTGGCCGCTTCGCTGGCGGATGCCGCGAAGGCGGGGGTCGCCGACGACACGGGCGCCGAGCAGGTCGGCGGATGGTGGGACGACTTCGTCGAGCACTACCTGACTCCGCTGGCGAGCGGGGGATTGTTCCTCCTCGGCGGATGGCTCGCGCTCATCGTGCTCGCGCGGCTCCTCGTGGAGCTCCCGATCGCCCGAGACCTGACGTCGTCCACGGCGTCCCGCCGGGCCGCTGCCGTGATCGGCTGGGTGACGCTGCTCGTGGTCCCGCTCGCGCTGGGAATCCTCGGAGTCGTGACGGCCGCGGGTGCGAGGAGTGGGGTCGGGATCGCGATCGCGCTCGGTGCGGTCGCCGCGATCGGCGTACTCGGCGCCGCCGCACTGGCCGCTTGGATCGCGACGCTCCGCAAGCTGGACGTCTCGGTGGACGACACCGGGAAGACAGGCCCGGGACTCGAGCAGATCGTCGCGCGACTGCGTGGCCTGGCGACGGACACCGGGAGGAGCATCGAGCTGCAGAGCGCGCCGATGCTCCGCGACATCTCCAAGGACCTCGGCGACCTCTCGAAGGACCGCTGGATCGTCGCCGTGCAGAACGTCGTCCTCTTCCTCGTCGGCATCAAGCCCTGGCGGGCCACCGTCAAGGTCGGCGGAGCGAACGAGGCATCCGTCATCGTGGGTCGGAACGGCCGTACAGTCGATGCGCGGCAGATCCGCCTCGATGCGCCGGCGCTCCGGGCGCTGACTCCGCTCCCGAGCGGCGTGACCCCCGCCGACATCCTCGCCGTCTTCATCGCCGCCGAGATCTTGATGGCCCTCCGGCCCGCCTATCCCCGGGACTTCGAAGCGGGACTCGATGGGGCGACCAAGGCCGACGCCGTCGCGCTGCAATTCATCTGCGAGCAGTGGTACATGCGTCAGCCGTCCTCCGAGCAGGCGGTCGCCCTCCTCCGTCGTGCCGTCGAGGTAGACCCGGGTCACCGACTCTCCATCGCTACTCTCCAGTCGGCACGGTTCCGACAGAGCGACGACATCGAGGAGCTCCTCTCGTACGCATCGTGGCTGCAAGGACAGTCGACGTGAGCACCAGGGAACAGGCGGTGCCGGCGCCCGGGAAGTTGGAGATCGGGCGGGCGTTCGCTCAGGCCGCTGCCGCCCGCAACGTCGCGGCGATCGTCGAGCCGCTCCTGCGGCCGAAGAGCGATCCGCCACCGGATGCAGCGGCAGTCCCTTCGGCCGCTGTGTCAGGTGCGCAGGGCGATGGCGTCGAGGCCGCGCGCGCGGCGCCGACCGATCCGCCCGCCGACGGCTCATGGCGGCGCGCGCTGCGCTCCGTCGCCGCCGTCGCCGCCTCCAGGCTCGATGTCCCTCTGGATCCGGGGGTGATCGATGGCGTCCTCGACGCCTTCGAGGCCGCGAGGTCCGGGCAGTCCAAGGAGCCGAAAGAATCGGGGCGCCTGCGCGAGCCCGACGCGTCGACGGGGCGAGCGAGCTTCCCTTGGCCGCCCGACTTCTCACCGCCGGGCGCGGACGTCGACCTCGAAGAGCCTCCTCCCGAGCTGGAGCGGTCGCCGCGGCCAAGTCCCGTCACGGCGGCGTGGCGACGCGCGTCCGACTCCGACGCAGCCGCGCGGAAGGCCCAGTCCCGCGCCGTCGCCGCCGTGGCGCGCATCACGGACATCGCGGCGGGCCGCCCGCCGTCTGCCGAGCTCGAGGCGGCGCAGACAGCGGCTGAGACATGCGCGAGAGAGGCCCAGCGACTCGCCGCCGCGGCCGCCGCCCGCGCCCAGCGGGCTCTGGACGCTCTCGACCTGCCGACGGCGAGCTCATGCGCGGATGAGGCTCACGTCGCAGAGGCGGAGGCGGCGAAGGCGGCGAGAGCCGCCGAAGCGTGGGCGGACTACGCACAGAACACCGTCCACCGAAGCATCGCAGACGAGCGGCGCGACGATGTGCGGAATCACCTCGTATCGGCCAAGACGAGGCTCGAGAAACTCGCCCTTCCAGAACCGGTCACCCCGGAAGACAGACGCAATGTCATCAGCCGCAAGATCGAGATCCTCGTGCTCGGTGCCGTGGTCGACGCGATCCCGACGGAGCCTTCGGCAGCAGGGGACCAGGACCCGGCTCCGTCGGTCGCCACTGCCTCCGCTGCGCCGGTCAACGCCGCTCTTCCACCGACGCCGGCACCTACGGCCGACCTGGCCCTTGCTCCTCTCGCCGGCGCGAACCCCGTCCCCGAGGCGCTCACCGACGAGGAGTGGCGATTCGTCACCCTCCAGCCGCGCCTGGCCTACAGCGTCGCATGCTTCCTCGTCCGCTGGCGCGGAATGCAGTTCGACGTCCCGCCGGTCCGGTTCCTCTTCGACACCGCACTGACCTCCGATCTGCAGTCCCGCTTCATCCCGAGCGACCCGGAGCTGACCACGGCGGCCGATACGGCCGGTTTCGGACGTCTGAAGAAGCGCGCCGCCGATGTCGTCGAGGCGATCGATGCGGCCGACAAGAAGATGCGCGCGGAGCAGTCGACCGCCGAAGAGCCGAAGAACGCCTGACGCCACGGGGGCGGGATGAAGGCCTAGAAGCGGAGCTCCGCGATGACCTCGCCGTACTCGGTCTCGCCGACCGGCGTGAATCCCACGCGCTGGAAGAATGCCTCGGGGCCGCCCTCGCCCGCCTCGTAGATGACGTCGACGTGATCCTTGCCGCGCTTGCGCGCCTCTTCGAGGAGCTTCTCGACGGCGAAGCGGCCGACGCCGCGGCCCTGATCGTCGGCGTCGACGTTGATGCGCCACAGCACCGACTTGAAGTGCTCCTCGGGGGCCTCGTCGTCGAAGTTCGCGCTGACGAAGCCGACGACCTCATCGCCGTCGAGCACGACGCGCTGCCATGCCGTCGCCGGATTCGAGACCGCGCCCGCGACCGCGTACGAGATCGGAGCGAGGAACTGCTCCTGCCCCGGCTTGAGGGACAGATTGTTGACCGCCACGATCGTGCTCGCCGACAGTTCCACAAGTCGCAGGTCGCCCATAACGCACAGGCTAGCGGGAAGACGCCGATCCGGCATGCCCGAGTCTCCGTGTGACCAGGAGATATCTCGACGTCAAGATACTTTGGCTCCTTGCGATAGGCTGGGACGGCGACCCGAACGGAGACGACTCAGGTGACCGAATCGACCATCATCTACACCCACACCGACGAGGCGCCGGCTCTCGCGACGGCCTCATTCCTGCCGATCATCCAGGCGGTGACGCGCCAGGCAGGTGTCGATGTCGAGACGCGCGACATCTCGCTCTCGGGCCGCATCCTCGCGGCCTTCCCGCAGAACCTGACGCCCGAGCAGCAGGTCGGTGACGCGCTCGCCGAGCTCGGCGGCCTCGCGACGCTGCCCGAGGCGAACATCATCAAGCTCCCCAACATCTCGGCGTCCATCCCGCAGCTCAAGGGCGCGATCGCCGAGCTGCAGGGCCAGGGCTACGACATCCCCGACTACCCGGACGAGCCGCAGACGCTCGAAGAGAAGGACGTCCGCGCGCGCTACGACCGGATCAAGGGATCGGCCGTCAACCCCGTCCTCCGCGAGGGCAACAGCGACCGCCGTGCTCCGCTCGCCGTCAAGGGCTATGCGCGCAAGCACCCGCACCGCAACAAGGCGTTCGCCGAGGGCTCGAAGACCCGCGTCGCGACCCTCGGCCACGACGACTTCAAGTCCAACGAGAAGACGACGGTCATTCCCACCGACGACGTCCTGACGATTCAGCACGTCGCCGCCGACGGCACGACGACGGCGCTGAAGACGGGCCTGAAGGTGCTTCCCGGCGAGATCGTGGATGCCACGTTCCTCTCGGCCGCCGCCCTCGACGCGTTCCTCGCCGAGACGCTGGAGACCGCCAAGAACGACGACGTCCTCTACTCCGTGCACCTCAAGGCCACGATGATGAAGGTCAGCGACCCGATCATCTTCGGGCACGTCGTGAAGGCGTACTTCGCCGACGTCTTCGACCGCTACGGCGACAAGATCGCCGAGGCGGGGCTGACGCCCAACGACGGCCTCGGCGCGATCCTGGCGGGCCTCGGGTCGATCGAGGGCGGCGACGAGATCGCCGCGGCGATCGAGGCCGACCTGCAGAACGGCCCGCGCCTGTCGTACGTCAACTCCGACAAGGGCATCACGAACCTGCACGTACCGTCGGATGTGATCGTGGATGCCTCGATGCCCGCGCTCGTCCGCAACGGCGGCAAGCTGTGGGGCGTCGACGGGGGAGAGGCCGACACGCTCGCCGTCATCCCCGACTCGTCCTACGCCAGCGTCTACCAGACGACGATCGACGACGTCATCGCGCACGGTCCCCTCGATCCCGCCACCATCGGCACCGTTCCCAACGTCGGCCTCATGGCGCAGGCGGCCGAGGAGTACGGCAGCCACGACAAGACGTTCGAGATCGAGGCATCCGGAACCGTTCAGGTCGTGAACACCGCGGGCGACGTGCTCCTCGAGCACGCCGTGCAGCCGGGCGACATCTGGCGCGCGATGCAGACGAAGGACATCGCCGTCCGTGACTGGGTGAAGCTCGCGGTCACGCGCGCCCGCGCCACCGGCGCCCCCGCCGTGTTCTGGCTCGACAAGACCCGCTCGCACGACGCCGCGCTCATCGAGAAGGTGCACGAGTACCTCGCTGAGCACGACACCGAGGGCCTGACGATCGAGATCCTGGCTCCCGCTGAGGCGACCCAGTACTCGCTCGACCGCCTCCGCAAGGGCGAAGACACGATCTCGGTCACGGGCAACGTCCTGCGCGACTATCTCACCGACCTCTTCCCGATCCTCGAGGTCGGCACGTCGGCGAAGATGCTCAGCATCGTCCCACTCCTCGCCGGCGGCGGCCTGTTCGAGACGGGCGCCGGCGGGTCCGCCCCGAAGCACGTGCAACAGCTCCTGGCCGAGAACTACCTGCGCTGGGATTCGCTCGGCGAGTTCTTCGCGCTGGCGGCCTCGCTCGAGCATCTCGCGACCTTCACGGGCAACGTCAAGGCACAGGTGCTCGCCGACACGCTGGATGCCGCGACCGGCACGTTCCTCGAGAACGACAAGTCGCCCGGCCGCGCGCTCGGCACGATCGACAACCGCGGAAGCCACTTCTATCTCGCGCTCTACTGGGCCCAGGAGCTCGCGAAGCAGACGGCCGCCCCCGAGCTCGCCGAAGCCTTCGGCCCGGTCGCGGAGTCGCTCGCGGCGCAGGAGCAGACGATCGTCGACGAGCTCCTCGCGGTGCAGGGATCGCCGGTCGAGATCGGCGGCTACTACCGCCCCGACACGAAGCTCGTCGACGAGGTCATGCGTCCGTCGGCGACCTTCAACGGGATCATCGACGCGCTGCGCTGATCAGCTGAGACAGAAGAAGAGCGGATGCCTCGGCATCCGCTCTTCTTCGTTCGCCGGCGATCCGTCAGATCAGTTGTGGATCCAGACGTCGGTGCCGCTCGGCGCCCAGTTGTAGATCCACTGCGCGCGCCACTCCGGCATGCCGACGCAGCCGTGGCTCATCGTGTGGCCGTAGTTGTTGTGCCAGTACACGCCGTGGAAGGCCTGGCCGCCGTTGAAGTACATCGGCCACTTCACGTTGGGCGTCGAGTACGTGCCCGTGATGTTGCCGGCGGCGTCGCGGTTGTAACCGTTCATCGTCTGAACGGTGGCCTTGTAGCCGATGTTGTAGTGGCCCGTGTAGGTCGGGGTGTTGTTCGCGCCGCTCGAGATCAGCCAGGAGTCGACGACGTTGCCGTTCTCCTTGACGTAGAGGCGCTGCTCGCTGAGGTCGACCTCGAGCATGCGGGCGAGGCTCGTCGTGTGGAACGGCACCTCGGTGACCGGGAGCGCGTACACGGCGTTGCCGGCTCCGATCTGGTCGGCGAAGGCCTTCGCGATGCCGTCGGTCGCACCGAGCTCGCGGCCCACGGCGCCGGCAGTCGGCGTGCTCAGCACCCGGCCCGCCGCATTGACGATCGTCGTGGAGTCGACGGGTGCGCGGTTCACGGCGGCGGCGAGACCGTCGACGGTCGGCTGGATGGCGTTCGGGTCGGCGCTGATCGTGAAGGTCCCGCGATCGGCGGGCGTCACCGTGAGCCAGGAGGCGAACGTCGCCCGGTCGATCGGAACCGTGCGCTCGTCGCCGACATAGAACCCGGCGCTGTCGAGCATGCCGTTGAGCTGTCCCGCGGTGGCCTCGGCGACCGCGGTCGTGCCCTCGGCCGGGACCGGCGCGGTGGCGGCGGCGAGGTCGATGTTCGTGTCGCCGGAGGCGAAGGCATCCGTCAGCGCACCCTCGACGGACGCGACGTCGATGCCCTGGCCGTCGACGGCCGGGGTCACGACGTAGGTCGCGCTCGCGGGATCGAAGCCGATCGTCGCATCCGTCGGGTCGACGTACATCGACGGCACGGCGGCGCGCAGGGCCTCGGTCGCGGTCGCGGGGTCGAGCGTCACCTCGACCTCGGCCGGCGTCGCGTTCCACGTCGTCGGGTTCCAGGCCGGGTGCTGGGCGAACGCCTCGTCGGCGAGCGCCTTGGCGTCGATCGTCGCGCCGAGCTCGGCTGCCGTCACCTCGGCGTCGCCGCCGGGTCCGGTGAGCACGATGGTCGTCGTCGCGAGCTGCTGCTGAACGGCTTCGGCCGCGGCGCCCGGGGTCAGGCCCCCGACCGGTACGCCGGCGATCGAGGTGCCCGGCGCGATGAGGAAGAGAGACGTGACGCCCACGCCGATGGCCACTGCGGCGACCGGGATCCCGATCCACAGCCCCAGGTGGCGCTTCTTCGGCGCGGGCTCTGTCGGAGCCCACTCATACGTCGTCGGCGGCGTCTCGCCGGAGTCGTCGGACTGCGTCGTGACGTCGTCGATGATCGCCGTCCCGTCGTCAGGTGACGAGTCGTTGGCGTCAGGCCTCGTAGCCAGATCGGTCATGCCTTCAAACCCCCCGGCTCCCGAACATGCCATTACATGCTACGGGATGACGTATTCCAAAAGGGCAACGGTCCTATCACAGTGGACCGCGCGAGGTCATTCTGGCGCGCAGAGTTCCTGGAATCGCTGGCTCGTGTCCTGGAACTCATCGCCCAGCGAGGTGAGGTCTTCGAGCTTCGACACATCGCCGTCGACGATCCCCTGCATGGTCTCCGCTGTCTTCGCGAACATCTCCTGCAGGTCGGGCAGCAGCGCTGCGACATCTTCGTTCGTGACCTGGGATGCCGCGTCCGTCAGCTTGTCGGCGGCCGATTTCATGGCCTCCACGACCTGTGCGGGGTCTTCCGTCGCGGCCTTGCCGAACTCGTCCGTCGCCTCGGCGATCGTGTCCTGGATCAGGGCGCAGGCGTCCTCGACGGATTGGCCGTCGGCGGAGCTCGTCGTGCTTGCGGTGGAGGACGGCTCCGACGAAGTCGCCGCGCCGTTGGTGGATGGCAGCGTGCAGCCGGCGAGCCCGAGCAGCACGGCGGCGGACAGGGAGACGATGGCGATGCGGCGGTTCATGATTCCTCCGCCGCTCAGCCTAGGCGACGGCATCCAACCTCTTAAGAGGGAGTGATCGAAGCGGAATGTAACAAGTTTGTAAAGCCGCCGTTCAAACCCCTCCGATCACTTGCGGATTGTTTGTTCGTAAGGTCTACTAACAAACATGTCTGCATCGGAAGTGCAGCGCGGCTCTTCCACTCTCGAGCCGCCGCACGCTGCCAACGGAGCCGCCGGCCGCACGTTCGGCCCAGGGCGCGCGCTCCGCCAGGGCGGCAAGGTGCTCCCCGAGCACGCCCGCGGCCACAATCGGTCGCTCGTCATGCAGACGCTGTTCCACCAGGGCGCGATGAGCCGCGCCGACCTGTCGCGCGAGACGGGCCTCACGCGGGTCACCATCTCCGATCTCGTCGGTGAGCTGATCGCGGACGGCTTCGTCGCCGAGAAGGGCGTGCGCGAGGCATCCGGTCCCGGCAAGCCGGCCATGCTCGTCGACCTCGACCGTGACGGCCACCGGATCGTCGGGATCGACCTTTCGGGGAGCGACGAGTTCATCGGCGCGGTGCTCAAGCTCGACGGTGACATCGTGGCCCGCCGCCAGGTGCCCGTGCCGCCGATCGACGGAGACGTCGTCGCGACGGTCGTCGCCCTCGCGCGCGACCTGGTCGCCGAATCGCACGCTCCCGTGCTCGGGATCGGCGTCGGCACTCCCGGTGTCGTCGACGATCAGGGCGTGATCCTCACCGCCCCGAACTTCCGCTGGGCCGGGTTCGACCTCGAGACGGCGCTGCGCGGGGCCCTCGACCTCCCGGTCCTCGTCGCGAACGACGCCAACGCCGCTGTGCTCGCCGAGTACACATTCGGCGGAGCGGGCGACGACGTGCTCCTCGTGAAGGTCGGCCGAGGTGTCGGCTCCGGCCTCCTCGCGTCGGGTCAGCCCATGCGCGGTGCGCACTTCGCCGCGGGGGAGATCGGCCACGTCACCGTCGGGACCGATGGCGGCCCGGTCTGCGTGTGCGGCAAGGTGGGATGCCTCGAGGCCTGGCTGGCAGTGCCGCCGCTCACCGCGCGGCTCGCCGAGGCATCCGACGACGCCGCCCGCGAAGGCATCCTCCGCGACGCGGGGGAGCGCCTGGGCATCGCGCTCGCGCCCGTCGTGGGCGTGCTCGACGTTTCGGAGATCGTGCTCTCCGGCCCCACCGAACTTCTCGACGGGCCTCTCGCGCAAGCGACCGTCGAGACCCTCCGCGCACGGACGCTCGCCGAGTTCCACGACGGCGTTCGCGTGCGGATGACGGAGCAAGGCCAGGACATCGTCCTGCGCGGCGCCGCCGTCATGGTCCTGTCGGGACAACTGGGGGTGTCGTAGCACAGCCCGACCGTGCTCCCGGGGCATCCCGGACACCCGAACTTCCCCCCGGATGGGCCGCCCGGCCCCTCCTCACACCAAGAGAAAAACACAAAGGAAGACACCATGAAGAAGACGCTCGGAGCACTCGCACTGCTCGGCGCCTCGGCGCTCGTCCTCGCCGGCTGCTCCACGGGAGGCAATGCAGGCTCCACGGGCAACGCGGAGGGCGAAGAGATCCGCGTCTGGCTTGTCGGCGCCGACACGCCTCAGGACGCACGCGACTACCTGAAGACGACGTTCGAGGAGGAGAACCCCGGTTCGACCCTCACGATCGAGGAGCAGACCTGGGACGGTCTCGTCGACAAGCTGACGACGAGCCTCTCCAGCTCGGACAGCCCCGACCTCGTCGAGTTCGGCAACACGCAGGCCCCGGCCTTCACGTCGGTCGGCGCGCTGCTCGACATCTCCGACATCTACGAGGACCTCGGCGGCGACGACCTGCTGCCGGGCTTCGTCGAGGCCGGCTCGTACGACGGCAAGTTCTATGCCGCCCCGCTGTACTCGGGCGCCCGCGTCGTCTTCGCGGACCCGGCCCTCGTCACCGAGGCTCCCGCGAGCCTCGACGACTACATCGCCAAGGCCAAGGAGCTCGCCGCCGCCAACCCCGGCAAGTCGGGCATCTACTTCGCCGGTCAGGACTGGTACAACGCCCTTCCCTTCATCTGGGAGAACGGCGGCGAGATCGCCGTCCAGGACGGTGACAAGTGGGACGCTCAGCTGAGCTCGCCCGAGTCGGTCAAGGGCCTCAAGCAGGTTCAGGACCTCATGACGACGGCCTCGCTCGCGCCGAAGGACGGCGACAACGCCGAGCCGTGGACCCCGTACTGCGAGGGTGCCGCCGCTCAGTTCTCGGCCCCCAACTGGGCACTGGGCCTGGCCAGCAAGTGCGAGACCGACCCGCACCCGGACGCTCCGTTCGTCTACGCCCTGCCCGGCATGAAGGGCGGCGCGGCGCAGGTCTTCGCCGGCGGCTCGAACATCGGCATCTCGGCGAAGTCGGCCAACCCCGAGCTCGCCAAGAAGGCGCTCGAGATCATCGAGAGCGATGAGTTCCAGAAGATCTACGGCGAGAACGGCCTCATCCCGGCCAAGAAGTCGCTTGCCTCGACGCTCGGCGACACCCCTGAGGCGAAGGCCTTCACCGAGGCCGCCGCGAACGCGAAGCTGACGCCCGCGTCGCCCAACTGGGCGCAGGTGGAGGCCTCGCGCGTGCTCGAGGACTTCTTCGTCAAGATCGCTCAGGGCGGCGACGTGCAGTCGCTCGCCGAAGAGGTCGACCAGAAGATCGAGGACATCCTCAACGGCTGACCCGGGGAGGGGCTCGCCCCTCTTCCCTGCGCCCTCGGGCGCATCCTCGACGCCTCGTGCGTCGACCCGGGCCGGCGGCGTGAAACACTCGCCGCCGGCCCGGTCCCATGCTTAGCTTCCCCCAGGAGTTCCCATGTCCACCGCGTCCAGCAGGCTCACCCCCGCGGTGCTGCCGGTCGATGGCGAAGGCCACCTGACGGCGCCGCCGGAGCGGCCGCCCGCACGCCGCCGCTTCATGCAGGCGGGCGGTCTCACGCCGTACGCCCTGCTGATCCCGGCCCTCATCGCCCTCGTCGCGATCACCGGCTGGCCGCTGCTGCAGCTGCTCATCATGTCATTCCAGAAGTACGGGCGCGCGCAGGTGTTCGGCGCCCCGCCCGAGTTCGTCTGGTTCGACAACTACATCTCGATCCTGACCGACCCGGAGTTCTGGGGCGTGCTCGGGCGGTCGGTCGGCTTCGCCTTCGTGTGCGTCGTCGCGACGATGGTCCTCGGCGTCCTCGTTGCCCTCCTCCTGAACCGCCTCGGCGCCTTCCTCCGCACCCTCGTGTCCGTGGGTCTGCTGCTCGCCTGGGCGATGCCGCCCCTGTCCGCCACGATCGTGTGGGGCTGGATCTTCGACACGCAGTACGGCGTGCTCAACCACGTCCTGACGAACTGGTTCGGGCTCGACTTCGAGGGCCACTCCTGGCTCATCGAGCCGCTCAGCTTCTTCTTCGTCGCCGCGGTCATCATCGTGTGGGGCGCCGTGCCGTTCGTCGCGTTCACCGTCTACGCCGGTCTCACCCAGGTGCCGGACGAGGTCCTCGAGGCCGCGCAGCTCGATGGAGCAGGCGCCGCCAAGCGGTTCTTCCTCGTGGTGGTGCCCTACATCAAGTCGATCCTCGTGATCGTCCTGATCCTCCAGATCATCTGGGATCTGCGCGTCTTCACCCAGATCTACGCCCTGCAGTCGATCGGCGGCCTCGCCGAGCAGACCAACACGCTCGGCGTGTACATCTACCGCGTATCGCTGGGCTCCGGCGACTTCGGGGTCGGCGGCGCCGTCTCGGTGCTGATCGTCCTGATGCTCTCGATCGCCTCGATCTTCTACGTCCGCCAGAGTGCGAAGGAGGAGACGCTGTGACCGCCGTCACCGCCCCGGCCCCCGTTGCCCCGTCCCCGAGCACGGCGCCCCCGCCGTCCGCTCGCCGCCGCCGACCCCGCATCGGCTCGATCCTGGCCGGCATCGCCGCGATCGTGGTGTTCGTCGCGTCAGTGTTCCCGGTCTACTGGATGCTCAACACGTCCTTCCAGCCCAACGCCCAGATCCGCGGCTCCGAGCTGCACTTCTGGCCCGACAACTTCACCATCCAGAACTACTCGAACGTCATCCTCGGCCACACCCGTGCGCCGTTCGGCCCCGCTCTGGCCAACTCGGTGATGGTGAGCGCGATCACGGTCGTCGTCGCGCTCCTCTTCGCCTTCTGCGCCGCGCTCGCCGTGACGCGCTTCCGGTTCCGCAGCCGCGTGACCTTCATCGTGGCCATCCTCATCGTGCAGATGATCCCCGCCGAGGCCATGATCATCTCGATCTTCCGCCTCATCGACGGCTGGCATCTGCTCAACTCGGTGCTCGGCCTCTCGGCCGTCTACATCGCCACGGTCCTTCCCTTCACGATCTGGACGCTGCGCGGCTTCGTCAACGGCGTGCCCGCCGAGCTCGAGGAGGCGGCGATGATCGACGGACTCAGCCGCTCCGGCGCGTTCTGGCGCATCACGTTCCCGCTCCTCGCGCCGGGTCTGGTGGCGACCGGCATCTTCGGGTTCATCCAGGCGTGGAACGAGTTCGTCTTCGCGCTCGTCCTCAACCCGCGTCCCGAGGCCATGACCCTTCCGGTCTGGCTGCGGACGTTCCTCGACCCCAACGGAGGCATCAACTGGGCGGAGCTGATGGCGGCTTCCACCCTCGTCGCGATTCCGGTCGTGGTGTTCTTCCTCTTCGTACAGAACCGGATGACGGGCGGCCTCGTCGCAGGGGCGGTCAAGGGCTGATGCGCGCGGGCAGAGCAGCCGCCTCCCGACGGGAGGACGGCCGATGAGAGTCGGACTCGACATGGGCGGCACGAAGACCGACGCGGTCGTCGTGGACGCCGACGGCGCGGTCGCCGCGCGCGTCCGTCTCGCGACGGGCTGGGGCGGCGAGGAGATCGTGCGGACCGCCGTTGCGGCGGTGCACGCGGTGGCGACGGATGCCGCGATCGCCCTCGAAGAGATCGAATCGGTGGGCATCGGCATCCCGGGCCAGATCGAAGCGGGAACCGGCCGCGTCTCGCACGCCGTGAACCTGGGTGTCGAGGAGCTCGACCTGGCAGCGGCTGTCGCTCCGATGGTCGGGATGCCGGTCCGCGTCGAGAACGACGTGAAGGCCGCTGCCTTCGGCGCCTACGCGCTGCGCGGAAGCGCACATGGCCTCGATCTCCGGCACGGCTCGATGGCGTACCTCAACCTCGGCACCGGCATCGCGGCGGGCATCGTCGCGGACGGCGAGCTGTGGCGCGGGGCCCGCGGCACGGCGGGCGAAGTGGGGCACATCTCGGTCGATCCGCACGGCCCGCTCTGCCGGTGCGGACAGCGGGGCTGCATCGAAGCGCTCGCCGGCGGGGGAGCGATCGCCGAGCGCTGGGGGCGGCCCGGCCAGCTGCCGGTCCGGGACGTCTTCGACGCCGCCGATGCGGGCGACCCCGAGGCGAAGTCTCTGCGGGTCGGCCTCGCGCGCGGCGTGGCGGCGGCCGTTCGAATCCTCGTGCTGACCGCGGACGTCGATGTCGTCGTCCTCGGCGGCGGTGTCACGGCTCTCGGCGATCGCCTCATGACGGATGTCTCGGCCGAACTCGCCGCGAGTGCCGAGGCATCCCCGTTCATGCGTTCCCTGCGCCTCGACGAGCGTGTCGAGCTCCTCCCGACCGGATCACCGGCCGCAGCGCTCGGCGCCGCGCTCATCGGCGCCCACGACCCCGAGCCGGAAGAGGTGCTGACGCATGGCTGAGATCGTCATCGTTCCGGATGCCGCGGCCGCCGGCGCTCTCGTCGCCGACGAGATCGTGCGGCTCGTGCGGGCCGACCCGGAGGCGGTCCTGGGTCTCGCCACGGGCTCGACGCCGCTTCCTGTCTACGAGGCGCTCGCCCCCCGGCTCGCCGGTGTCGACGTGTCGCGCGTGCGCGGCTTCGCGCTCGACGAGTACGTCGGCCTCGACCCCGCGCATCCCGAGTCCTACCGATCCGTCATCCACCGGGAGGTCGTCGAGCCGCTCGGCCTCGACCCGGCGCGCATCCGCGTCCCGAACGGGTCGCTCGAGGGCATCGAGCACGCGGGCGAGGAGTACGAGCGGGCGATCGTCGCGGCGGGAGGCGTCGACCTGCAGATCCTCGGCATCGGCACGGACGGCCACATCGGCTTCAACGAGCCCGGCTCGTCGTTCGCGTCCCTCACGCGGGTGAAGACCCTCACCCAGCAGACCCGCGACGACAACGCGCGGTTCTTCGACTCGGTCGACGACGTGCCGCGTCACTGCATCACGCAGGGCCTGGGCACGATCCTCCGCGCCAAGCACCTCGTGCTGCTCGCCTTCGGCGAGGGCAAGGCCGAGGCCGTCGCGGGTGCCGTCGAGGGCCCCCTCACGGCATCCCTTCCCGGATCGGCGATCCAGCTGCACCCCCACGCGACGGTCGTCGTCGACGAGGCGGCCGCTTCGCGTCTGAACCACGCCGACTACTACCGCTACACCTACGACAACAAGCCGGCCTGGCAGGGCCTCTGACGCCTCGATCCCTGAGCTCGTCGAAGGGTCGGACCCCGGCCCTTCGCCGAGCTCAGCAACCGGACGGGCCCGCTACCCCCAGACGAGCGGCAGGAGCAGGTCGCGGCTGAGCGGTGCGAGGGGAGTGGATGCCGCGTCTCCCGCGGCGATCCAGCGAAGCTCTTCGATCTCTCCCGAGCGTTCGACCCGCGCGGGATCGACCTCCAGGCGGAAGGCATCGGCGACGACGCGATGGCCGGGCTCGTTCGCGGCATCCGTCGTGAAGACTCCCAGCGGGGCCAGGGCATCCTCGCCGACGACCACGCCGATCTCTTCCCGAAGCTCGCGCACGAGCGCCTCGGTCGCCGACTCGCCCGGCTCGCGCTTGCCTCCCGGCTGCATGAACAGCGACGTGCCGGCTTTCCGGACGACGAGGGCGCGGCCCGCGGCATCGGTCACCACGGCGGCGCTGACGCGGATGTCGCGGGTCACTCCGCGAAGACCTTGCCCGGATTGAGGATGCCGAGCGGATCGAAGACGCGTGTGATGTCCCGCTGCAGCCGCCACTGGTCGTCGCCCAGCTCGTCGGCCAGCCAGCGCCGCTTGAGCACCCCGACACCGTGCTCGCCCGTGAGGGTGCCGCCGAGCCGCAGCGCGGCGCGGAAGAGGTCGTCCGCGGCGTCCCACACGGCGGGCGGGACCTCGACCGTGCCGTCGGGGCCCACCTCGCCGGCGAACACGAAGTTGGGGTGGAGGTTGCCGTCACCCGCGTGCGCGACGGTCGGGATGACGATGCCGTGGTCTCGCTCGACGCGGGCGATCTCGTCGAACATCGCGGGAAGCATGCTCCGGGGCACCGAGACGTCCTCGATGAGCGTCGTCCCGAGGGTCTCCATCGCCGGATGCATCGAGCGGCGGATCGCGAGCAGACGCTCGCCCTCTTCACGATCATGGGTCACCGCGACAGTGCCGCCCGTCGCCTGCAGGACGGCGGCGATCGCGTCGGCTTCGACATCGGCTGCCGGCCCGTCCGTCTGGATCGTGAGCTGCGCGGCCCCCGCGGTCGGCGGCCCCAGGCTCAGCAGGGCGTGGACGGCGCGGAGGGACGCGGCATCCATCAGCTCCATGATCGCCGGCTGCGCGCCCGATGCCGTGACGGCAGCGGATGCCTCGGCCGCCGTCCGCACGTCGGGGAAAGTCGCGGCGATCGTCGCGACCGTGCCCGGCACGAGGCGTCGCAGCTTGAGCGTCGCGCCGACGATGACGCCGAGCGTGCCCTCCGAGCCGATGACGAGCGACGTGAGGTCCAGGCCAGTGACGCCCTTGACCGTACGGTGACCGAGCTTCAGCAGCCGCCCGTCGGCGAGCACCAGATCGACGCCGAGCACGGCATCCCGGACCACACCGTACTTCGCGCACAGGAGGCCGCCGGCGCCGGTCGCGATGTTGCCGCCGACCGTCGCGATCGCACGGCTCGCGGGATCGGGCGCCCACCACAGGCCGTAGTCCGCGAGCGCGGCGTTGAGCTCGGCGTTGATGATCCCGGGCTCGACGACGGCGAGGAGGTCGTCGGGACGCACCTCGAGGATCCGCTGCATCGCGCGGACCGAGAGCGCGATCTCTCCGCCTCCGGCATTGGCGCCGCCGGCGAGCCCCGTGCCCGCGCCGCGGGTGACGACCGGGGTGCGGGTCTCGGTCGCGATGCGCAGCGTCTGCTGGACGTCCGAGACGGACTGCGCGTGGACGACGGCGAGGGGGAGACCGGATGCCGCGTGCCCCGACTTGTCGGCGCGGGCGTCCTGTCGTGCCGCCTCCGAGGTGTCGAGACAGTCGCCGAGGACGGCGCTCAGGCGGGCGACGACGTCGTCGGCGGTCGCGCTCACGCGAATCGGCGCCGGCCTGCGAAGACGCCGATCGTCACGGCGACGATCCCGAAGCCGAGTCCGATCCAGGGCTGCCCCATGCTCCACCACGCCATGGTGGCCGACGCGTAGACGAGCAGCTCGACGAGCGCGCGGATGAAGGGGTGCACACCGAAGACGGCGCGCGGCGAGACGAAGAGCGCCCACACGAGGATCGCGACGATCGGCGCGCCGATGCCGAAGACGATGTTCCACGGGAAGGCCCAGAAGAGGAAGCCCCAGATGGCGAGCGAGGCGAACGCGAACAGCTCGCAAAGGAAGGCCAGGATGTCGATGCCCGAGAGGGGTGCCCGCGTGCCCGGCTCCGGCTCGGCCGGTGCGGTGGGGCGGACGTTTGGAGTGTCGGGCATGACCTCCAGTCTAAGACGCGGGCAGCGCCGCCTCGTCCGTGATCGGGGTCGGTGCGGGCTCCTCCACCGGCGTCGGCGTGACGGTGGACGGGGGCACCGCAGTCTTGTTGCCGGCCGAGGCGGTGGCCTTCCCGCTCGCGGCGCCTCTGTTCCCGTTGCCGCCCGACCCGTTGCCGTTGCCGGCTGCGTTGCCGTTGCCGCCCGCCGCGTTGGCGTTGGCCGGGGTGGTGTTGCGGTTGGATCCGCTCGACGCGGTCGTGGTGCTCGGATCGCTCAGGATGCTGTCGGTGGTGGAGGCGGTGATGGGGTCCGTTGCGACCGTGACGCCCTTTCCGGTCGCCGCGCCGCTGCCTTTGCCCGTCGTCGCGGTCGTGCCCTTGCCCGTGGTGGACGTCCCGGTTGCACCGCTCTTGCCGGTGGAAGAGTGGGTCGTGTCGTTCTCGGTGGTCCCCGTCGAAGCGCCGCCGCTCGAAGCGCCCTTGCCGTTCGTCGTGCCGTTGCCGGTGGGATTGCCTTTGTTCTGCGTGGGGCCGTTCCCCTGCGTGCCCGTGGTGCCGCCCTGGCCAGGAGTGCTTCCCTGTTCGACCGTGGTGCCCGGGTCGGACGAGTCGGGGCGGCTGTCGTTCGGCTGCGGCTTCATGGCCGCGGCGACGGCGGCGAGGTCGGCGATGTCGCTCAGACGCAGAGACCGAGTCGCACCGGTCCAGTCGCCGACCCGGTAGCGGAGGCCCACGCGCGCATCGCTGTTGACGAGACCGTAGTTGGGCGCGATCGAGGCGCTTCCGCCGCCTCCGGCATCGAGGGACGTCGCCGAGGCGACGGAGCCGTTCAAGAGCACTTCCACTGTTGCGCCCGCGTCGCCCGACAGGGGGATCGTGAAGGTCGGCTGTTCGCCCGCCCACGAGACGCTCGCGCTGCCGGCCGAGGGCATGCCCGCGGGGAACGAGAGGCCCGGGACGACCTCCGTGCCCGCGCCGGGATCCGCGGCCCCGTCGGACGTCTCCTCGGCCAAGATCGCCGTCGGATCATCCGCCGAAGTCTGGCTAGTGGTGGTGGTGTCCGACGCGGCGGAGGGAGCAGTCAGGCCGAAGGCCTCGGGGGCGACGATCGACGCAGCCACCGCCGATCCCACCAGGACGGCTGCCGCTGTCGTGACGCCGACCATCGCGCCGATTCCCGAGAGGATTCCGCCCGCTCCCGCTCCCGCTGCGGCGGCGGCCGTGCCGACGCCGACAGCGCCCGCCGCGGCAGAGCCGACGGCGACGGCAGACCCGCCCGCTGCGGCAGAGCCGCCGGCGGCCACCGATCCGCCTGCCGCGGCCGTTCCACCGACCGTCGTGCCGCCCGCGGCCGTCGACCCGGCCGCGACCGATCCGCCGGCCGTCGTCGATCCGCCCGCAGCCGCAGAGCCGCCTGCTCCCGAGGTGCTGCCTCCGGCGATCTTGGCCGTCGGTGCGACGGCGAGACTCGACGGCACCGCCGGAGCAGCACTCGCCGCGAGTGCCACGGCCGGGACGCCACCGCCCTGAAGCGTCGCCAGATAGGCCGCGGCGCCGGTCGCACCGAGAGCGAGAGGAAGGAGCACGAGGGCCAGCCGGCTCGAGACATCCTTCGCCTCAGCCGCCACGATGGTGCACCGCGCGCAATCCGCGAGATGCTCGTCCACCTTGCGCCGGTCACGACGGGACAGGTTCTCGCGGGCGTGGGCTCCCAGGCGCTCGATCGTCCACTGGCACTCGGAGCCGTCCGCGAGTGACTGCAGATGAGCCTGGATCCACGCCTCGCGCAGGCCCTCGCGCGCCCGGAAGGCGAGCTGGGCGACGGCCGTCGGCTTCATGCCGAGCAGCGGCGCGATCTCGGCCGGCTTCATCTGCTCGATCTCGGTGTACCAGAGCACCTCCTGCCACCTCGTCGGCAGGCTGCGGAACGCCCGATGCGTGAGACCACGGTCGAGCGCGGCATCCGTCGCCTCATCGCTCGTGGCAGGGTCTTCCAGCGTGTCGAGAAGGTCGATCGTGTCTTCCCGGCCCGCGCGGCCCCAGCCGGCCGCGGTGTTGCGGATGCTGGTGAAGAGGTAGGCGCGGAACGATCCGGTGGGACCGCCCCCGCGGAGGATCGACTGGTAGATGCGGGCGTACGCCTCCTGCACGAGGTCGTCCGCGTCGAGCGTCGGGCTGACGGAGCGGGCGACGGTGATGCCGGACCGATAGTGGCGGAACCACAGCTCCCCGAAGGCGGACTTGTCGCCCGAACGGGTGCGCAGGACGAGGTCGGCGTCGGCGGGCTCTGAGCTGTCGCCCGTTTCCAAGGCCTCGCCGGGGCTGTCGATGCTGGTCACGCGGAACTCCGGATCTGCACGTTTCGGGACCGCCTCAGTCGTCGTCGACCGTCCCCCCAAGTGGGTCCATTCTCCTGTGTCTCGCGGTTTCGCGCTACGCCCGCGAATTCGTTCGGATTATTTTCCGAGTTTCGCGTCATAGAACGCGACCGCCTGCATCTCATGGTCAGGAGACATTGCCCGCTCCGTTCCCGACAAACCCGCGGGCACGACGATCCCAGGAACGGAACGCCTCGGATCGCCGCGGGGATGGAGAGAACTCGGGGGAGGGTTTTCCAACCCCGATTCTCCGGGAATCGCGGCCGTTGCACCTTGGGGATGCAACGGCCGCACCCGTCTCTGCGGGCGCCGCCGCCCCCCGTCGGCGCCCGCGGAGGCGGATTCGGCACGTCGATGCGATGATGAGCCGATGGTCTCGCCCGTGCGCCTCGTTCGATCCGCCGAGCTCAGCGATGCGCCGTATGCGTACGCGGCCGTCGTGGCCAGCGGCGTGCGGCTGGTCTTTCTCGCCGGGGCGTGCCCGCTGGAGCACGACGGGACGACGGCGGCCGTCGGGAGCTACGTCGGCCAGGCCGAGAAGTGCATCGAGAATCTGATCGCGGCCCTCCGGGCAGTGGGCGCGACATTGCAGGATGTCGTGAGCACGCGCGTTCTGGTCGTCTCCGCTGAGAGGTCGGATCTCGGCCTCGTGTGGGGAGTCGTCCACGATGCCTTCGGCGACCATGACGTCCCGAGCACGCTGCTGGGCGTCACCGTTCTGGGCTATGCGGATCAGCTCGTCGAGATCGAGGCCGTTGCCGCGATCGCAGACCCGTCCGTCGACGCGAACGACGGGTCGAGCGCCACTCCTTAGCTGCGCTCGCCGCCCACCCAGACGGCTCGCACCTGAAGGTCGGTATCCAAAAGCACCGCGTCACCGAGCGAGCCGATGTCCAGCGAGCCGAGGTCGTGCGAACGGCCGACCGCCCGTGCGGGCACGCTCGTCAGCGCGGCGACCGCTTCCGAGAACGGCACACCCGCCGCGACGGCATGGCGGAGCGCGACGTCCTGCGTGAGCGTCGATCCCGCGATCGATCCGCCGCCCGCGAGGCGCGCGACCCCGCCGACGACGTCGACGGCGAGCGAACCCAGGTCGTAGCGCCCGTCTTCGGCGCCCGCCGCCGCCATCGCGTCGGTGACCAGTGCGATGCGGCCCGGCGCGGCGGCGAAGGCGATCCGGACGATCTCCGGGTCGAGGTGCACGCCGTCGGCGATGACCTCGAGGGTCACGCGGGGGTCGGATGCCGCGGCACCGACAGGGCCGGGATCCCGGTGGTGCAGGCCCGGCATCGCGTTGAACGCGTGGGTGAGGATCGTGGCGCCCGCATCGAACGCCTCCCGGGCCTGGTGCGCATCGGCGGAGGTGTGGCCCACGGCGGCGGCCGCCCCGGCCGCGACGACCGCTCGGATGGCCTCGAGCCCGCCGGGCAGCTCGGGCGCGAGCGTGATCTGCCGGACCGTCCCGCGACCGGCCTCGAGCAGGCGTTCGACCGAGGCGGCGTCGGGTGCGCGGAGGAGCGACGGATCGTGGGCGCCCTTGTGGCCGGGGTCGAGGAAGGGTCCTTCGAGGTGCGAACCGAGGATGTCGGCATCCGTCGCCATGAGGTCGGCGACCATCGCCGCCCGGCGTTCGAGGGTCTCAAGCGGAGCCGTCACGAGCGAGATCACGGCGCGGGTCGTGCCGTGCGCCCGGTGAAGCGCCCGCGCCGCGCGAATCGCCTCGGGGCCGTCGTCGTACGAGACGCCCGCGCCGCCGTGACCGTGGATGTCGATGAAGCCCGGAGTGAGGACGGCTCCTTCACCCGCGAGCGATCGTGCGTCGACCGCGGTAGAGGCATCCGGTCGGTCGGTTCCCGTGCCGCGCGCTTCGACGCGGCCACCCCCGAAGAGCACCCAGGCGTCGTCGATGACGATGCCTCCGTCGACGAGGCGGACGGAGTGCAGAAGAGTCGTCACTCGCTGACCCAGGGGATCTCGTCGGAGGGGTGGAAACGGATGCCGAGGCTCGTCCACAGGGGGCCCATGGCCCCGACTCGCTCGCGGAACGAATCCCACGTGCGCTGGGGATGGGCGCCAGTGGCAGGTGACCACGCCGCCTCCGCCGCCGCGGCGATGCGGGGGAAGGCGAGCTCGTCGATGTCGTCGAGGTCGCGGACCGTCTCGGCCCAGAGCGGCGCCTCGATGCCGAGGACGTCGGCCTCTTCGACGCCGTCGATGATCTGCGACGGCTCCCACGAGTACGCGCGCTCGACGCTCGTGGGACCGTTCGCCCACGCGAGTCCGAGCGTCGTGCTCTGGTCGTACTTCATGTCGAGGTAGACGGCGTCGGCCGGCGAGAGGATGAGCTGCGCTCCGTTGCGGACGTACGAGCGCGCCTTCTCGTCCATCCCGTCGGTCGGTGTCGTGTACCCCCAGTACTGCCCGATCGTGTCGGGGTTCAGACCCGGAGCGGCACCGGCTTCATGCCACGTGATCGGCGTCTTTCCGAGGTCGGCCACGATGTCGGTCGCACGGTCCATGAACTCAGCGAAGTCGTCGGGATCGGTGCCCAGCGATTCGTCGCCCCCGAGATGGAGGTACGGTCCCGGCGTCATCGCGGCGAGCTCCCCGAAGACGTCGGCGACGAAGTCGTACGTGGCCTCGTCGTGGATCCTGAGCGAAGAGAACCCCACCGCGATGCCCTCGTACACCTCGCCGGGGGTGGGCGTGCCGCCCCCGTACTCGGCGACGGCCTCCAGCATCCCGGGGGTGATGACCGGATCCTCGACGAGCTCGGGATACGCCGCACTCACGGCCTGCGTGTGCCCCGGCATGTCGATCTCGGGAACGACGATCATGTGACGGGATGCCGCGTACTCGACGATCTCGCGATAGTCGGCCTTGGTGAAGAACCCGCCCGGGTCGCCGCCGACCGCCGAGCCGGACGCGAGCTCCGTGAGCTTCGGCCGCGACGAGAGCTCGATGCGCCAGCCCTGGTCGTCGGACAGGTGGAGGTGCAGCGCGTTCAGCTTCAGGCCCGACGCGCGGTCGATATAGGCCTTCACGGTCTCCACGGGCTGGAAGTGCCGGGCCACATCGAGCATGACGCCCCGGTACGCGAAGCGCGGCGCATCCTCCACGACGACGGCGGGGAAGAGCCATCCTTCGCCCTCGCGGGTGAGGAGCTGCCCCAGCGTCTGGACGCCGTAGAAGAGGCCGGCCGCGTCGGCTCCGGTGACGACGACGGATGCCTCGTCCACGGCGAGGCGGTAGGACTCCCGCTTCCCGGCGGCGCGGTCGATCCGCAGCTCGATCGTGCCGTCGTCGTCGGTTCCGATCCGGAGACCCGTTCGAGCGGCGATCAGGGCGCTCAAGGCGGCCGCGGCATCCGTGTCTCCGGCGATGCTCACCTCGCCGTCGAGGGCGAACGGAGCGGAACCGACGGCCTCGAGCGAGGCGGGCACGGGAACGAGGGCGGGGAGTGGCACGGTCTCTCCATTCTGGTCGGCGGCGGTGCAGCCGGCCAAGCCCACGACCAGCATCGCCACGGCGGCGGAGACCGAGACGAGTCGTCGTCGACTGATCATGTAAGGATCCTTAACAAAAGCTGACCTCAGCCTAGCAGTGGTCGCCTCAGCGACCCAGGCGCGCGCGGGCCGGGCGGCGAAACCACGTGACATCGAGAGAGGACCGGCGTGCGGCATCCGTTATGCTCGGGATGTCGCGACTGGCGTTGAGGTGGTCCACCACCGGGGAGCGACCGACAACGGCATTCGACCGCACGCCTGGGCCGATGTGATTCCCGGCACCCCGTGCCGCACCCGAAAGCCGTTCGTCAAGGAGATCGCCATGACCGATCAGTTCTTCAACGCCCCTCTCGCCGAGGTCGACCCCGAGATCGCGCAGGTGCTCGAGCGCGAGCTCGATCGTCAGCGCGGCTATCTCGAGATGATCGCGTCCGAGAACTTCGTGCCCGTGTCGGTGCTGCAGTCGCAGGGCTCGGTGCTCACGAACAAGTACGCCGAGGGCTACCCCGGTCGCCGCTACTACGGTGGCTGCGAAGAGGTCGACGTCGCGGAGGAGCTCGCGATCGACCGCGCCAAGGCCCTCTTCGGGGCGAAATTCGCCAACGTCCAGCCGCACTCGGGCGCGACCGCGAACGCGGCCGTCCTGCACGCGATCGCCCGCCCCGGCGACACGCTGCTCGGTCTGTCGCTCGACCAGGGCGGACACCTCACGCACGGCATGAAGATCAACTTCTCGGGCCGGCTCTACAACATCGTCGCCTACGGCGTCGACCCCGAGACCTCGGTCATCGACATGGACGAGGTCCACCGCCTGGCCGTGGAGCACAAGCCCAAGGTCATCATCGCGGGCTGGTCCGCCTACCCCCGTCAGCTCGACTTCGCGCGCTTCCGCGCGATCGCCGACGAGGTGGGCGCCTACCTCTGGGTCGACATGGCGCACTTCGCGGGTCTCGTGGCCGCCGGGGTTCACCCGTCGCCCGTGCCGCACGCGCACGTCGTGTCGTCGACCGTTCACAAGACGATCGGTGGACCCCGCTCCGGCTTCATCCTCACGAACGACGAAGATCTCGCGAAGAAGCTCAACACGGCGGTGTTCCCGGGTCAGCAGGGTGGCCCGCTCATGCACGTCATCGCGGCGAAGGCGACGGCGTTCAAGCTCGCCGCCACGCCCGAGTTCAAGGAGCGTCAGGAGCGTGTCCTCCGCGGCGCGCACATCATCGCGGAGCGCCTTTCGCTGCAGGACGTGAAGGACGCCGGCATCACCGTCCGCTCGGGCGGCACCGACGTGCACCTCGTGCTCGTCGACCTGCGCAACGCCGAGATCGACGGCAAGCAGGCCGAGGATCTCCTGCACGAGATCCACATCACGGTCAACCGCAACGCCGTGCCGAACGACCCCCGCCCGCCGATGGTGACGTCCGGCCTCCGCATCGGAACCCCGGCCCTCGCGACCCGCGGGTTCGGCGACGCGGAGTTCACGGAGGTCGCCGACGTCATCGCGCTCGCGCTACAGCCGGGCGCGGATGTGGAGGCGCTCCGCGCGCGCGTCGCCGCGCTCACGGCGGCCTTCCCGCTGTACCCCGGTCTGCAGCAGTAGTCCGCCCGCTCAACGGAAAGACCGTCGCGTGATCGCGGCTCGTCTGATATCACTATCGACGTAGGGATAGCGGATGCCTCGGCCGAGGCATCCGTGATCCGAATCGATTCCGCACTGATCCCGGGTCCGTACGAGGGCCGAATCGGAGGCACGACATGACGGCACAGAAGCTGGACGGCCGCGCGGCCGCGGCCGACATCAAGGCGGAGCTGAAGGGCCGCGTCGATGCGCTGAAGGAGCGCGGCATCACACCCGGCATCGCGACGGTGCTCGTGGGCGCCGACCCCGCGTCGCAGCTGTACGTCGGCATGAAGCACCGCGAATCCGAGGCGATCGGGATGAACTCGATTCAGCGCGAGCTGCCCGCCGACGCGACGCAGGAGGACGTCGAGGCGCTGATCGACGACCTCAACGCCGACCCGTCGTGCCACGGCTACATCGTCCAGCTGCCCCTTCCCAAGCACCTGGACACGGACGCGATCCTCGAGCGCATCGACCCGGCGAAGGACGCCGATGGCCTGCATCCGACGAACCTGGGCCGGCTCGTGCTCAACGTCAACTCGCCGATCACCACGCCGTTGCCGTGCACGCCGCGGGGAGTCATCGAGCTGCTCGTGAGGAACGGGTACGACCTCGCCGGCAAGCATGTCGTGGTCGTCGGCCGCGGAGTCACGATCGGGCGGTCCATCGGACTCCTGCTCACCCGTCGCGAGTACAACGCGACGGTCACGCTGACCCACACGGGAACCGTGGACCTCGGCAAGCACCTCCGCGATGCCGACGTCATCGTCGCCGCGGCGGGCGTGAAGCACATCGTGCAGGCGGCCGACGTGAAGCCCGGCGCCGCCGTGCTCGACGTCGGCGTGACACGGGAGACCGACCCCGAGACCGGCAAGAGCGTCGTGCACGGGGATGTCGCGCCCGATGTCGCCGAGGTCGCCGGGTGGCTCTCGCCGAACCCCGGGGGAGTGGGCCCGATGACGGTGGCGCTCCTCATGACGAACGTGGTCGAGGCCGCGGAGCGCGCCGCCGAGGGCTGACGCCCGTATGCGACCCTCCGTGCGCGTCCGCATGGAACGATCGTCGCCCGACTTCCGATCGCAGGGCCAGGGCGTAGCCGAGGGGTGACCGGCGAACCGCGTGCCTCGATCGAGCCCGAAGAAGGCTGCGGAACGCCGGGACGCGATTGGAGGGGATATTCCGGCGCCCCGCAGCTGGCCTTCTCGCCCCCAAGTGCGACGGAGCTTGCCCAGCCCAGCCGCGGCGAGATGCCGTGCACAAATGTTCACACAAGCATGCCCGGAAGCGCCAGCCCCGGACGGGACGACTTTCGGCGGCCCGGAAGCGGCTGAAGCGGTGCTGTACGGGAGGTGACCCGTCATCCGTCAGCACCCACTGCGTGCGTCTCGGCCGGCGTGATGGCGTGGAATACTCGCCGGCATGACGACGCCGTTGCAGAGCCTCCTGGATTCGCACGTCGAGCGCGGAACGATCCTGGGCGCTGTCGCCCTTCTCGGCACTGCCGACGGCATGCCCGAGCAGGTCACGGTCGGCTCAGTCGCAGTGGACGGACCCCCTCTGCGATCCGATGCGATCATGCGGATCCAGTCGATGACGAAGGCGGTCACGAGCGTGTCGGCCCTGCGACTGGTCGCCTCGGGACGTCTGGGGCTCGATGACGGCCTCGAGCCGTGGCTGCCCGAGCTGGCCGATCGTCGTGTGCTGGCCTCGCCCGCGGCGGCGCTTTCCGAGACGGTGCCCGCCACTCGGCCGATCACGCTCCGGCACCTCCTCACGAATACCAGCGGATACGGCATGATCCCCGCCGAGTCGCCGCTGCAGCGTGCGATGGCCGAGAACGGCACCGAGGCGGGCGTCGACCCGGTCGCGCTGGGCGCGGACGAGTGGCTCGCGCGGCTCGCCGAACTGCCACTCGCCTTCCAGCCGGGCGAGGGATGGCGCTACCACCACTCGTTCTCGATCCTGGGCATCCTCCTCTCCCGGATCACCGGCCGGCTCGCCGGTGACCACCTGCGCGACGATCTGTTCGACCCGCTCGGCATGGTCGACACGTCCTTCTGGGCGCCCCCCGAGAAAGCGCATCGACTGCCGGCCGCGTACCGGCACGCGAAGACCGGGTTCCTGGAGACGGAGCCGGTCGGTGGCGGCTTCTCCGCGGGCGAGCCGCCGTTCGATGTGAGCCACGGCGAGCTGGTGTCGACCGCGGACGACTACTTCGGGTTCTTGCGGATGCTGGTGCACGGCGGCATCGCCCAGACCGGCCCCGCGCGGGGCGAGCGGATCGTCCCGGCGGAACTGGCGGCTGCGATGGTCCGAGACCAGGTTCCTGCTTCCGCGAAGGCGAGCGACAGCTTCTTCTCTCCCGATTTCTGGGAGCACACAGGCTGGGGCTATGGGGTCGGCGTCGAGACGACGGGGCCGCACCCCGGTCGGTACACCTGGTCGGGAGGACAGGGGACGAACTTCTACGTCGATCCGGACGGCACCATCGGCGTCCTCCTCACGCAGCGAGAGGCGGATGGTGGTTTCGGAGAGCTCATCTCCGAGTTCCAGGACCTGCCCGCACAGAGCTGAGGTGCCTTGCCTGCCCCGGTTCGAGTCGACTCGTCGCAGCGATCGTCAGTAGATCGTCTCGCCGCGCTTGAGCATCTCGACGTACTGTGCGACGCGCGCGGCTCGCGAAGCCGGCCGCTTGAGGTTCGCCACGCGGAAGGACATCGCGAACCGGTTCTGCGCCGACTGCGCCGCGAAGGCCCGGGCGATCTCCGGATCCGCGTCGAGGGCTTCCTGCAGCTCGACGGGGAGCTCGCCGTCGCGCTGCCGATAGGCGCTGTCCCACCGACCGTCCGCCTTGGCGCGGTCGATCTCGCGCTGACCCTCCGGCCGCATCCGACCTTCGTCGATGAGCCGACCCACATGTCCGATGTTCACCTTCGACCAGATGCTCCGCGGGCGGCGCGGCGTGAAGGTCTGCAGGAAGTAGTCGGCATCGAGGGAGTGCGACTGCCCGTCGATCCACCCGAAGCAGAGCGCGACATCCAGCGCCTCGGCGTACGTGATCCCCGGCTGGGCCGTTCCCTTCTTCCGCAGGCGCAGCCGCACTCCGTTCGGGTCGGGGTCCGCCTCCAACCAGGCCTCCCAGTCGGCCACCGTGTCGACGTGCAGCTCCGGCTTGGTCATGCGCTCGGCCATGACGGGAGGATAGCTGGCACCCCCGACGGCGCGCGGGCGAGCGCGTCTCAGGAGTTGATCTGCTTGACGACGTCGTCGGCCGACTCTGCGAGCGCCTTCTCGAGCTTCTCGTAGTCGTCCGCGTCGATCGCCCGGCTGATGCGCTTGTCCGAACGCGCGAGCGCCTTCTCGACTCGGTCCGCCCACTTGTCGTCGACCACCGCGACGACCGCCGACGTTCCGGGAGCGAGGTACTCGTCGAGGTCGCCCGAGAGCTTCTTCTCCTCGCGCCCCTTCCTGATCTTCCCGAGGATCGCCCCGATGCCGGCTCCCACCGCGGTCGCCGCCAGCAGAGGCGGTGCGAAGAGTCCGACCACGACACCAGCGCCGGCACCCCACGCGGCGCCATGGCCGACGGACTTGTCGCCGTGCTCCTTGACCTCGACCTTCCCGTCCTTGTCGCGACTCAGCACGACCGCGCCGACGATCTCGTAGCCGCCCGAATCCTGCCCGCTGCGCAGCGCGTCGTAGTCATGCGACGCGGCTCCCGCGTCGTCGTACGATCCGACCACGAGTGCCAGGTTCTTGTCGCTCATCGATTGCTCCTCGGGTTCATGTCCGTCGCGCGCTTCCGACCGCGGGGACTTCTTTCGCGATCCTGCTGTGATGCTCGGCGGCGCCCGGGTGCTCCGGCATCCGGTCGCCTTCGAACGGTGCGATTCTCCTCACGCTCGCTCGTGTGGGCAAGACCTGCACCCGCGCCGGATGGTGACGGATGCCGCGGCGGTGGAGAGCGCCGAGGCGCCGCGACTTGCTGGGCGAATCCTCCACGTTCGGTCACGGATCGGTATCTCCGGCGCCGGACCGGCCCCGCTGACGGACACTGGTCGAATGTGGTGGAGATTCGTAAAGGCGGTCAAGAGCCGCGAGCATCGGGTCGCAGCGACGACATGGATCGCCGCGGCGGCCGCGGTCGTCTACACCCTCGCCCCGATCGATCTGATTCCGGAATTGGTGCTCGGTCCCCTCGGGCTCACCGACGACATCGGCGTGTGGGGCATCCTCGCGGTCCTCGTCGCGCGCGAGCACCGTCGCTGGCAGTCGAGCGTCAGAGCCTAGGCGTCACGCGGGGTCCGCACCCCGCCATGGGTGCCGCGATGATGCGGATCAGGCGCTGAAACGCGCCAGAAAAGCCCGGGTCCGCTCCTCACGAGGAGCGCCGAACACGTCTGCCGGCCGCCCCTGCTCGAGGATGCGTCCGGCGTCGAGGAAGACGACACGGTCGGCCACGTCGCGGGCGAACGCCATCTCGTGCGTCGCCATGACGATGGTCATTCCGTCGTCGGCCAGGGCACGCACGAGATCGAGCACCTCGCCGACGAGCTCGGGGTCGAGCGCCGAGGTGATCTCGTCGAGGAGCAGCAGATCCGGCGAGGTCGCGATCGCCCGTGCGATGGCGACCCGCTGCTGCTGACCGCCCGAGAGCCGGTCCGGGTGCGCCGACGCCTTGTCCGCGAGGCCCACACGCTCGAGGAGTGCGAGGGCCCCGGCATCCGCTTCCCGCCGGGAGATGCCGTGCACGTGCCGCAGCCCGAGAGTGATGTTGCCGAGCACCGTGAGGTGCGGGAAGAGGTTGTACTGCTGGAAGACGACACCGATTCGGGCGCGAACCGCATCGGCGTCGACGCGCGGATCGCTGATGTCGTCGCCGCGCAGGAGGATGCGGCCGTCGTCGATCGGCTCGAGCAGGTTGACCGTGCGCAGGAGCGTCGACTTGCCCGATCCGCTCGCGCCGATGAGGGCGACGACCTCGCCCTCGGCGACCTCCAGGTCGATCCCGCGCAGAACCTCATGCTCGTCGAACGCCTTCCACACGCCGTCGAGTCGGAGCACGTCGCTCATACGATGCCGCCGATCTGCTCGCGGGCCCGCACACGGGCCGTGTACCAGTCCGTCAGTCGGATCGTTGGGATGGCGAGGAGGACGAACAGTATCCCGGCGACGACGTACGGGGTGAAGTTGAAGTACTTCGCCGTCTCGATCTGCGCGGCCCGAACGGCATCCACCGCACCCAGCACCGAGATCAGGCCCACGTCCTTCTGGAGTGCGACGAAGTCGTTCATGAGCGCCGGTGTCACCTTGCGGATCGCCTGCGGCACGACGACGAGTCGCATGGTCTTCGCGTGACTCAGGCCGAGCGAGCGCGCGGCCTGACGCTGAGAAGGGTGGACGGCGTCGATCCCCGCGCGGAACACTTCCGAGACGTACGCCGAGTAGGTGAGCGTCAGGGCGACGGTTCCCCAGAAGGCGTACGGCAGTCGCACGGGGATGAGGTCGAGCCCGGGGATGCCGAAGCCCACGAGGTACAGGACGATGATGAGCGGGAGTCCGCGGAAGAGATCGGTGTATCCCGCGGCGAGTGCGCGGAGCGGCAGCCAGACCGGCCCCCGCAGCGTGCGGAGCGTGGCGAGCAGCATCCCGAAGATCAGCACCAGCACGGCCGAGATCGCGAGCACCTGCAGATTCAGCAGGAATCCCTGCCAGATCCGGGGGAGCGAGGCCAGCATGATCTCGCCGTTGAAGAACATCTGCCGGACGGCATCCCACCCCGGTGTGTTGATGAGAGTCACCCACACCAGCGCGGCGAGCACGAGCGTCGAGATCACGCTGATCACAACCGACTTCGTGCCCTGCCGCTTGCGATAGGCCCGGCGTGCGAGTTCGGTGCCGCTCACGGCGCGTGCGGCCGGAGCGGTGGGCGGTGCCACGGTCATCGCGCCAGGCTAACGGTCGGGTGCGCGGCGCGGGGGCGCGGACGCCCCGCCGTCACTTGAGGAGCGGGGCGGTGTCGTCGCCACCGAGCCATTTCGTCGCGAGCTCGTCGAGGGTGCCGTCGTCGCGCAGCGCGTCGACGGCGGCCGACACCTTCTCGGTGAGCGGCGAGTCCTTCGCGAGGATCAGACCGAACTGGTCCCCCGCCACCCCCTCGGGGTTGGGAAGCTGACCCACGATGACGCCGTCGCTGAGCTCCGCACCGGCGATGTAGAACGCCGTCGGCAGGTCGACGACGATCGCGTCGACCTGGCCGTTCTCGAGGGCGAGCTTGGCGTCGTCGTTCGTGTTGAACGCCTGTGCACCCTGCGTCGGCTGGATGACCGACTCGATCGTCGTGAAGCTCGTCGTGCCGGTCTGCGCGCCGACGAGGAGATCCTTGAGATCCGCGATCGAGGACGCATCGGCCGCGGGAGAGGAGCCCGTCGTCACGACGACCTGCGTGGTCTCGTAGTACGGGGAGCTGAAGTCCACGGACTTCTTGCGCTCGTCGGTGATGGAGAACTGCTGCAGGTTGAAGTCGAAGTCCTTCGGGCCGGGGGCGATGGCCTCTTCGAAGCCCGTGCGCACCCACACGACGTCGTCCTTCGAGAAGCCGAGCTGATCTGCCACGGCGTAGGCGACAGCGGCCTCGAAGCCCTCGCCGCTCTCCGGCTTGTCGTCGATGACCCACGGGTAGTACGCCGGCTCGCCGGTGCCCACGGTGAGCTTGCCAGGGGTCACCCAGCCCTGGTCGGCTGCCGCGGTCTCGCCAGTCGAAGCCGATCCCGATGCGCAGCCCGCGAGTGCGAGGCCCGCGACGACGGTCGAAGCGACGAGGGCGGAGCGCAGGAAGGAACGAGACATGCGAGCCTCCAGGGGTCGGGTGCGGCGCCGTGCTGTCGGCGTGCCCCCATCCTCTCGGAGGCGACGGATGCCTCGCCCTCGCGCGTCCGATTGTTACGGGCCCCGCCGGGCCTGGGCGGCGGCGAGGGCCGCGCGGGCGCCCGCGGTCGGAGCGATCGCGACGAGGCCGCGATACAGCGTCACGAGGGAGTCGACGTCGAGCACGCCCGTCCGCGCCCGGTCGCAGTGCACGGCCTGGATCGCGGCTTCGAGCTGGAAGCGGCCGAGAGGCCGGCCCAGCGCCGAGGCGCGCGAGAGGAGCGAACGCCCCTCGGCGATGAGCTCGGCATCCCACTCGCGCGGATCCTGTTCGTCCAGCGGCGGCCACGGCGCGACGGCGCGCGCGGGCGCGCGCGACTGTGCGAACGTCAGGAGGGCGGCGAGGCCCCAGGCCTCCGGCTCGTCGGGGAGCAGGCTCGCGACGAGGACGGCGAGCCACCGAGCCTCGTCGGCGATCGACTCCCGGATCGCGTCGCCCTGGTCGAGCCAGTCGATCGCATACGCGCCGTAGATCGCCTCGAGCACGGCCGGCAGCCGATCGGGCATGTCGGCGCGCGACGGCACGGTGAACGGGATGCCGGCGCCGCGGATCCGGCGCTTGGCGCGGACGAGGCGCTGCGCCATCGTCGCCTGCTCCACGCCGAAGACGCCCGCGACCTGTGCAGCGTCGAAGCCCAGCACGACCTGCAGCATGAGGGGCGGGCGGATCGCGGGGTCGATGCCCGGATGCGCGCACGCGAAGAGGAGCTCCAGGCGCTTGTCGGGGATCGCCTCGCGGCGGGCGACGAGGGCGGCGGCATCCGTCCTCTCGTCCAGGCCGGCCAGGATGGCCTCGTCCAGGGGCACGCCCGTCCGCTGGGCGGCGGAGCGGAAGTGGTCGCGAAGTCGATTGCGAGCCACGGTCAGAAGCCACCCTTCCGGATTGTCCGGGATGCCGCTGCCCGGCCAGGTCGTCAGTGCACGCTCGAACGCGTCGGCGAGGGCGTCCTCCGCCCAGGCGATGTCATGGGTCGACGCCGCGACGAGGGCGAGCAGGCGTCCGTACGAGTCGCGGGCGGCGGCCTCGGCGACCTCCCGCGCTCGTACGGATCCGGTCATCGGTAGTCGAACGCCGACCAGGCGCCGTCGACGAAGCGCGTCCCTACGGGACGGATCTCCACGGCGCCCCACGCGACGGAGGGCGCCTTGCCTGCCCAGACGATCGCGGCGTCCAGATCGTCGACCTCGATGACGAAGGTGCCCCCGAGCTGCTCCTTCGTGTCGGCGTAGGGACCGTCCTGCACGCGGAGCGAGCCGTCCGCCGACGTGATGGTCGTCGTCAGCTCGGACGGCTGCAGCACCTCCGCGGACCGGAGCACTCCGGCGGCGTCGAGCGCTTTGGCGTACTCGTCGAACTCGCGCATTCCCTCGGCGAGCGCCTCGGGTCCGAGCTCTTCCGCGCTCATCTCGGGGTAGTGGAGCAGAAGCGTGTAGCGCATGGTGTCATCCCTTCAGGTCGGTTGCGACACCGTGATGACGATCGAGTCCGCGGTGGATCGACAGCCCGGGGGAGATCCGTCAGCCCAGCTCGTCGAGCATGCGCCGCTGCTCCGCCGTCAGGCCGTCCTGCAGCTCTTCGCGGGCGGCCCGCGCTTCAGCGGAGGGAGGAGCGACGGGGGCCGCGGCATCCGTCCTCCCGCGCCCGATGCCCGCCGAGGCGCGGTCGAACAGGTCGCCCGCACGCGCCTCGAGACGGTCGTCGATCGCGGCGTAGATCGCCCATGCGATGAGGAGCAGGACGGGGGGCAGGAGGTATCCGAGGAAGAAGTGCCGCACCTGCACGCCCGACAGCATGACGACGATCACCCACACGATGAGCTCGACGAGGAAGACCAGACCGGCGCGGACGAGCCACTCGCCGGCCTTCGTCCGCTGCCCGGCCGACCGCGCGGCCATGCCGGTGAACCACTTGTGGATCAGAGGCTTCACCCAGAGCACGGCCGCGGTGAGGATGACGCTCGCCCACAGGACGCCCCAGCCCACCGAGACGCCCGCGACGAGCAGATCGATGACGAGGAGCACGGCGAGGTTGAACACGTAAAGCGTCGCGAATCGGACGACCCACTTCTTCATGCGTCCAGGTTCGCACGCCCGGCGACGGGCGGCCACCCGGCCGGGCGACCGGTACGGCTCAGGTGATCGAGACGAGCTGCGTGACGTCGTCGTAGGGGAGGCTGTCGGCGACGGCCGACACCGAGATGTCGACGAGCTCGGCCCGCCCCGACACGATGTTGAGGAACGCCGTGTCCGCGGCATCCCGTCCCGTCGCGATCCGCACGAGGGTCGAGCGCGGCGCGAGCGTCGTCGCGTCCACCGCACACCAGCGGCCGTCCACCCACGCCTCGGCGACGGCATGGAAGTCCATCGGCGAGAGTCCCGGCGCATAGACGGCGGCCAGGCGCGCCGGGACGCCGAGCGACCGCAGGAGCGCGATGCACAGGTGCGAGTAGTCGCGGCAGACGCCCTGCCTGGCGAGCAGCGTGCGCACCGCGCCGTCGGTCACGAGCGAGGATCCCGAGACGTAGGCGAGCTCGGTGCCGACCCACGACGAGACCGCGGCGAGCAGATCGGACGGCTGGGTGATCCCGCCGAACTCCGCGGCCGCCGTGGGGAGGAGCGAGTCCGACTCCGCGTAGCGACTCGGTCGCGAGTAGACGAGCAGCTCGGTCTCGCCGGCGTCCGGGACGGGCGCCGCATCGTCGACGGATGCCTGGTACTCCACGACGAGCTCGCCCGCACCCGCCTGCAGGCGGTGCAACCGGGTGCCGTGCGCGTCCGACAGCTCGTGGTGCGGCACGGGTTCTCCGCCGACGGATGCCTCGAACCGCTCGTCGACCGATTCGTACTGTCTCGCGACCGCGATCGCGAAGACGAGGTCGGCGGGTTCGCTGACGTTCAGGACGATGCGCGCGGAGACATCCCTCTTCATGAGTTCCACGATGTCATGCGCGCCCACGGCGGACGAACGCTTGACAGCGGCCGTGGATGAGACGAGGTGCCGGTCGACCCCGCCCCGCGGAGGGCCCGGCGATCCTCCGGGGGGATGCGGATCGCCGGGCTCGGCTCGGGGTCGACCGGAGTCGGGGAAGGTCAGGGGCGGGGCTTGCCGCCCTTCGCGGGGGCGACCTCGACCGCGTGCTCGATCTCCTGCGACATCGTGTTGCCGGCCTCGTCGGCGGTCGTGACCCTGAGGTCGATCCACCCTCCCGCGTCCGGCACCTTCAGCCCGGCCTTGTACGCCGCGACGAACGCACGACCTGTCGCGCTCTCGCTCCCATCGGTCGGAGGCTCGCCCGGGCCGGAGGTGTCGCGCGACACGAGTCCGAGCGGGACGGCCGTCCAGCCGCCTCCTGCGACCCGCATCTCGAGCTTCGTCGTCTTGACGGCTCCACTGCCCACAGCACCCGCGATGTGACCGATCTCCAGCGCAAGGGGGACGGTCTCGCCCTTCTTGCGTCCGTCGCCTGCCAGACCCGCGGCGTTGAGATCAACGTCGTAGTAGGCCTGGAGCATCGGGAGGAACTGCATCGTCCAGTCCTCCGAGTCGCCGGTCGTCTTGAACGTCCACGACGAGGCCAGCTTCGTCGACGACGTCAGGACCGTTCCATCGTGCGTGGCCGTCTGCGTGACTCGCACGTCGTGGGTCCCGTCCGGCATCTCCCAGTAGTTGGCGTCGATGAACGGCGAGGAGCGGACGAGCGTTTCGTCGACGAAGAGCTCCGTCGTGATGGCGGCGTTGGAGTCTTCCGCATCCGTGCTGATGGTTCCCTCGTGGAAGAGCTCGCCGCCGTCGGAGTAGGCCGGGACGATGATCGACAGCGCGGTCCCCGCGCGCACGGGCGCTCGGAAGCTCTGGCCGACGAACGGGCGCACGATGGGCGAGAAGTACGCCGTCTCGGTCCGTTCACCCGGCTCGTAGCTGCGAGTGATGTCCCGCATGAGCCACAGGCCGTCGACCGTCACGAGCTCCTGGTCCCAATCCGCAGACGCGTCGGTCCAGTCCGTCCGCACCATGCCGCGCTGCGTGGACATGTGCAGCGCGTAGCCCATCCGGCCGGCCGGATTGACGTCCCAGCGGATCTCCGCGACCTCGGCGCCCTTCTTGCCGAAGATCGTGGTGTCCACTCGGGCGAGATCCTTCGGGTGGTAGGCGAGGTCGGCGGGAACCGATCCGTCGACGAAGTGCGAGAGGTCCCAGATCTCGTCCGAGTAGGCCTCGGCGACGACGGTCGCCTTCTCCTTCTTCTTCGCGAGCATGGCCCGTACGAGGTCGCCCTCGACGCCGCTGATCCCGGCGACCGCGATGGGGCCCTTCGTGTACTCGTCCTCGCCGCCGACGAAGGTGTTGAACTCCTCATCGGCGTCGTTGGCCATGATGAGCATCGCGGCACCCGCGGCGGCGGCGTTGGCCGCCTGCTGCATCGGGGTCACGTCGGGGGAGAGCGTGACGAAGGCGATCCTGTCGCGGGCGCCTGCTGAGGCGAACTCCTCAGGGCTGCCTGCTCCGGCGTCGACGACCTGGGTCTTCAGCTCACCGGTCATCGGCTTGGAGGAGTTCAGCGGCAGCGCGTCGAGGTGCCGGCCGCCGATGTCGATGCTCATCCGCTCGTGGGTGAGACGCCACCGGGTCGTGAAGTCGACGGCCACGGCGTCGGAGGGATCCATCGGCTGAGCCCACATCTCGTCGGCCATGATCGGGACGAGGACCCCGGTGCCGATGCCGTCGATGTTCACGTCCATGCGCCGGACGGTCTGCTCGAGCCCGTCGCGGTCGACGTCCACCGTTACCGGCACCGCCTGGCGCGCGTCCAGCTCGACGGTCTTCGCGCCGTCGAGGAGGATGTCCGGGTCGCCGAGCGCGACCGTGGCGAGGGTGTCGGGCTCACGTGCGATGTCCGGGTAGGCGACGACGGCCCAGCGTCCCTTCGGAAGCCGGAGGGTGCGCTCGCCGGAGACGTACACCGGGTCGAACCAGCCCTCGTCGAGATTGACGACCGTCGCCACGAGGTCGAGGGGCTCGCCGTGGAATCCGGTCGCCGTGAGGGTCAGGTCATAGCGCTCGCCCTCGCGGAGGAGTCCGAGGGGCGTGCGCGCGACAGCGGTCCCGTCGATCGACGCGGTGAGCGCGCCGGTGTTCTGGGTGCCGGGCTCGACATCGGCCGGGTTGGCGGCGATCTTCACCGACCGCGTCTCGCCCGCCGGGATCGTGAGGCTGTCCGCACCCAGGGCGAGCGCGGCCGCGGTGTCGTCGCCGGAGCCGCCGTTCGTCGAGTCGCGCAGGGTCGCGGCGAGGTCGACCGTGACCTCGGCGTCCGAGTGGTTCGTGTACTCGACGGTCCGCTCGATCGGCGAGAGGTCCTCGCCCCACGACACGAGCCCGAAGTCGCCCGAGCCCGAAGCCACCACCTGCGCGTCGAGCGCGGCGGCGATGTCTACCACGCCGGCACCCTGCTGATAGGCCGTCAGACCGAGGTCCTTCGCGCTGCTCAGAAGCGCCGCGCGCAGCTGGTCGGCGGTGTACTCCGGGTGCTGCTGCTTGATGATCGCAGCCGCGCCCGAGACGTGCGGTGTGGCCATCGACGTGCCGCTCATGGCGATGTAATCGCCCTCTCCGGGCGAGTCCGCAGATCGTGCGGCCGTGACATTGTTTCCCGGCCCGGCGATGTTCGGCTTCATCACGCCCGTACCCCACAGCGGCCCCTGGCTCGAGAAGCCGGACAGCTCGCCGCCTGGGTCGTCGACCGAGCTGACGGTGAGCGCCTCGGCCGCGGCGCCCGGAGCGTTGACGGTCTCAGGGGCGCCGGAGTTGCCGGCCGCGACGACGAACAGGGTGCCGGTCTTCTCGGCGATCTCGTTGAGCGCCGTCGACATCATGTCGGTGCCGTCGGACGGCATCTGCGAGCCGATGCTCATCGAGACGATCGGCGCGTGAGAGGCGGCCCACTCCATGCCGGCGATGACCCACGAGTCCTGGCCCTGGCCCGAGGAGTCGAGGATCTTGCCGACGAGCAGGTCCGCGCCATCCGCGACGCCTCGGTGGGAGCCGCCGCTGGCGGCGCCTGTGCCGGCGATCGTCGATGCGACGTGGGTGCCGTGACCGTTCGGGTCCCAGGCGACGTCCTCGTCCGGGACGAAGCTCGTCGACTCGGGCAGCACCCGGCCCGCGAGGTCGGGGTGCGTGTCGTCGTAGCCCGTGTCGAGCACGGCCACGGTGACCCCTTCGCCGGTGTACCCCTTCTCCCAGGCCTCGGGGGCGCCGATCCACGGGACGCTCGAGTCGAGCGTCGCCTGAACCTTGCCGTCGAGGTGGATCGCCTCGACGCCGCCGGCGAGGCTGACGTCGGAGCCGAAGGCGGTGGGGCCCTCGGCATGGGTGAGAGCGGCCCAGGTGGCCGCGGCATCCGCGTGATCAGCCTTCGCCGCCGCGCCGCCGATGCTCTCGAGCGGCAGGCCGAGCTCGATGCCCGGGACGGGGGGATCCGCTGCGAAGGTCGTGGGGCCGGACTCGAGCTCGACGATGACGGGGGTGGCATCCACGTGCGCGTCGTCGTAGCCGAAGTCGATGAGCCGCGTCACGTTGAAGAGGTCGCGGTCGACGACACCGGCCGCGACGTAGCGGTCGACGCCCTCCGGCATGACGTACAGGTCGTCCTTCGTGCGAAGGGTGCGGAACCCCGTGCCGGGGACGGCCGGCTCGACGTCGACGGCGTCCTTGCCGTCGGCGAGGGTCTGCACGGTCACGCGATCGCCGGTGATCAGCGTGACCGTGTGCTCGGCGGGCTGACCGATGGAGGTCGCCGATCCGTTGGAGGGGGTGCGGCGCCGGCCGGTGCCGCGAGGCCGATGCCGGCTGCCGCGATCGCTGCGGAGCTCAGGACGGCTGTCACCGTGCGGGCGCGGTGACGTGGGGAAAGGGGGTGGTGGGACATGGCGGGGAGGGACCTCTCGTGAAGCGTCCTTTCAACTGTCGCTGAGAGTCGGTCTACAGTGATGGCGGAGAAGCGCCATGGCGCTCATCCGCCAGACATTCGAGGAGGCGCGATGCTCGAAGCGATCGGATTGAGCGAGGACCATTCGGCGGTCTATCGGCTGCTGCTGGCGCTTCCCTCCGCCGACCTGGCCGAGATCGCCGCGGACGCCTCGATCCCCGTCCGCATGGCACGGCAGGTCGTCGACGACCTCGAGGAGCTCGGCCTGATCGCGCGCCTCGCCTCGGCGCCCGACCGCGTCGTCGCATCCTCGCCCGCCGTCGCGATGCTGCCGATCCTGCGGGAGCGCGAGCGGCAGCTCGCGGCCGGCCATGAGGCGCTCGTGCACCTGAGCGACCTGTATCGGGGAGGAGCCGCTCAGCGAGCCGCGCCGGATGTCGTCGAGGTCGTCTTCGGCCCGGAGGCCGTCGTCCAGCGCCTCGGACAGCTGCAGGCGTCTGCCGAGCACCAGGTGCGGGTCTTCGTCCTCGAGGACGTCGCGATCATGTCGGGCGAGGACAACGTCGAGGAGGACCTCGCCCTCGCCCGAGGCGTGCGGTACCGCGTCGTCGCCGAAGCGGGCGTGCTGAATCGACCCGGATTCGTCGATACGGTCCGCGAGCTCGAGCCCCTCGGCGAGGAGGTGCGGGTCCTGCCGAGTCTGCCGACGAGGCTCTTCATCGCCGACTCGTCCTTCGCCCTGATCCCGATGTACTCGCGCGGTGAGCGCCGCGTGGCGGGTGGCCTCCTGATCCATCCGAGCGGCCTGCTCGACCTCGTCATCGCAATGTTCGAAGAGGCGTGGAAGTCGGCGCCGACGCTCCTCGCCTCACGCGGCGTGTTGCAGGAGCGGGACGAGGATCCCGTCGACACCGACCTGCTCAACCTGCTTCTGCTGGGATTGACGGATGCCGCGGCCGCGACGCAGCTCGGCATCTCGGTGCGCACCGTCCAGCGCCGGGTCGCCGACCTCATGGAGCGCGCCGGCGTCGCGACGCGCATCCAGCTCGGTGCCGAGGCGGTCCGTCGCGGCTGGGTCTGAGCCTCAGTACGAAGCGCGCTCGCCGTCGCGCCCGCGGCCGATGAACCGAGCCTCGAGGGCCTCCGAGCCGCGCGCGAGGAGCGCGACGTCGGCCCCGACGAGGATGAAGTCCGCGCCGTCGTCGAGGTAGCCGTCGGCGACGGCGGGATCGAAGGCGTTCACCCCGACGGGCTTGCCCGCGGCCTTCACCGCCTCGAACGTCCGCCGGACCGCCGCGACGACCTCGGGATGCGTCTGCGCGCCGAGCACTCCCATCGATGCTGCGAGGTCGCTCGGACCGACGAAGACGCCATCGACGCCGTCGACCGCCGCGATCTCGGCCGCCGCCTCGACGCCGGCCGCCGTCTCGATCTGCACGAAGAGCGAGACGTGGGCATCGGCATTCGTCAGATATCCGTCGATGCGGTTCCAGCGGCCGCTGCGCGCGAGCGCCGACCCGACGCCGCGCGTGCCGCGCGGGGGATACCGCACGGCCCGCACCACCGCCCGCGCCTCATCGGCCGACGAGATCATCGGCACGAGGAGGCTCTGCGCTCCGAGGTCGAGCACCTGCTTGATGGTCACGACGTCGCCGATCGGCACGCGCACCACGGGTGTGACCGGGTAGGCGGATACGGCGTGCAGCTGCGCGACGACGGACTCGAGGCCGTTCGGGGCGTGCTCCATGTCGATGAGCACCCAGTCGAGCCCCGCCCCCGCGCAGATCTCGGCGACGAGCGGGCTGCCCGTGCACACCCACATCCCCGCGAGGGGACGGGATGCCGCGGCCAGCGCCTCGCGGAAGGTCGGCGTCAGATGAAGCGGCATTCGATGACTCCCATCGGTCCGTAGTCGGCGCGAACGCTGTCGCCCGCCGCGACCCACATGGGACGCGTGAACGACCCTGCCAGGATGATCTCGCCCGCCTCGAGACGCGCGCCGTGCTGGTGGAACTTGTTCGCAAGCCACGCGACACCCGTCGCCGGGTGGCCGAGTACCCCGGCGGCGACGCCGGTCTCTTCGATCTCGTCGTTCTTGTAGAGCAGGGCAGGAACCCAGCGCAGGTCGATCTCGTCGGGGCGCTTGCGGGTCGTGCCGAGCACCATCGCGCCGTAGGCGGCGTTGTCGCTGATCGTGTCCACGATCGTCCGGCCCTCGAGCTCGATGTGCGAGTTGAGCACCTCGAGCGCGGGGACGGCGTAGTCGATCGCCGCGAGCGCATCGTCGAGCGTGCAGTCGGGCCCCTCGAGCGGGGTGCCGAGCGAGAAGGCGAGCTCGACCTCGATCCGGACGTTCGAGAAGCCCGCGACCGGGATCTCGGCGCCGGACTCGTAGACGGTGTCGTCGAACATGACCCCGTAGTCGGGCTCGGTGATGCCCGTCGCCTGCTGCATCGCCTTGCTCGTGAGCCCGATCTTGCGCCCGACGAGCTTCCGGCCCGCGGCGAGGTTCCTGTCGCGCCAGACGCCCTGGATCGCGTACGAGTCCTCGACCGTCGCATCCGGGTAGCGCGCCGTGATGCGGGGGATCACGCCGTGCGTGCGGTCGGCCTCGGCGAGCTCTTCGGCGATCGCCGCGATCTGCTCGGATGACAGCATCCTTCTCTCCCTGTCTCGTGCGTCCTGCTCTTGCTGTGCATGTCCCGAAGTTGGTCGCTTTCGCGCCGCGAAAGCGACCAACTTCGGGACATCAACCGGGTGGTGGTGCCGCGACGCTCGAAGAGGATCGGGACATCAACCGGTGGATGCTGCGGCTACAGCTGCGCGCCGAGCTTGAACTCGCCCTGCTTCCAGCTGGGCAGCTCGTCGGGCGCGTCCTCCGGGCGGGTGTAGGAGAAGCCGTCGGCGCCGATCGTGACGGCCATCTCGCTTGTGTCGGTGCGCGCGACGACCGGCTGCGGGTTGCCGTCGAGGTCGAGGACGAGGGATGCCTCGGTGTACCAGGACGGGACGACGGGGTTGCCCCACCAGTCGCGCCGCTGGTTGTCGTGGACGTCCCACGTGACGACCGGGTTGTCCGGGTCGCCCGTGTAGTAGTCCTGCGTGTAGATCTCGACGCGGTGCCCGTCGGGATCGCGCAGGTAGAGGTAGAACGCGTTGCTCACGCCGTGCCGGCCCGGGCCGCGCTCGATCGCGTCGGAGCGGCGGAGCGCGCCGAGCTTGTCGCAGATCGCGAGGATGTTGTGCTTCTCGTGCGTCGCGAAGGCGACGTGGTGCATGCGCGGGCCGTCGCCGCCCGTCATCGCCGTGTCGTGCACCGTGGGCTTGCGGCGCATCCACGCGGCGTAGACCGTGCCCTCCTCGTCCTGGATGTCCTCGGTCACGCGGAACCCCAGCGACTGCATGAAGTTCACGGCGCGCGGCACGTCCGGGGTGACCTGGTTGAAGTGGTCGAGGCGGACGAGCTCGCCCGGCGTGTGCAGGTCGTAGCGCCACGACAGCCGCTCGACGTGCTCGGTCTGGTAGAAGAACTCGTACGGGAAGCCGAGGGGGTCGGTCACCCGCACCGAGTCGCCGATGCCCTTGGTGAAGCCCTCGGGGCGGCGCTCGATGCGGCATCCCAGCTCCTCGTAGAAGGCGACCGCCTTGTCGAGGTCCTCGGGCGTCCGCACGCGGTAGGAGAAGGCGGCGACGGCGGCGACGGGGCCCTGACGCAGCACGAGGTTGTGGTGGATGAACTCCTCTGTCGAGCGGAGGTAGATCGCCTCGCCGTCCTCCTCCGTCACGTACAGGCCGAGCACGTCGACGTAGAACACGCGGGACGCCGCGAGGTCGGTCACGACGAGCTCCATGTACGCGCAGCGCAGGATGTCGGGGGGCGACGCCTGCGGTGTCGGGATCGGGTTGTCCGAGTGGATGGGCGCCTCCTGGCTGACGTAGAAGCCGGAGGAGGTGAGGGTCTTGTCGTGGGTCATTTCAGCGTCCTTGCTCTGGGTCGTCAGTGGGTCTGGGCGTCTCGTCTCGCTTCGCTCGCTCAGCGACCGAAACCTCCGGTCGTTGAGCGAGCGTGCGAAGCGACCGAGACGAAACGCGTCAGCGCGGATCGGGGTCGTCGAGGTCGGTGTGGTCCTCGTGCACGGACTTGCCGAAGGTGGGGTTGTGCACCTCGCCCAGCGTGATGTGCACCGACTGCTGGTCGGTGTAGAAGTCGATCGAGCGGTAGCCGCCCTCGTGACCGAGACCCGAGGCCTTGACGCCGCCGAAGGGGGGTGCGGAGGTCGCGGACGTTGTTCGAGTTGAGCCACACCATGCCGGCCTCGACGGCCTGCGAGAAGTTGTGCGCGCGCTTGAGGTCGTTCGTCCAGATGTAGGCGGCGAGCCCATACTTCGTGTTGTTCGCGAGAGCGAGCGCCTCTTCGTCGGAGTCGAACGGCGTGATCGCCACGACCGGTCCGAAGATCTCCTCCTGGAAGATCCGCGCGTCGGGGGCGACGTCGGCGAACACGGTCGGCTCGACGAAGTTGCCCGTCTCGAAGCCCTCGGGGCGACCGCCGCCGGCGACCAGACGACCCTCCGACTTGCCGATCTCGATGTACGAGACGACCTTGTCGTAGTGCTCGGGGTGCACGAGCGCACCGACTTCGGTCTTCGGGTCGTGCGGGTAGCCGACGACGACGCGCTTCGCCTGAGCCGCGTACTTCTCGACGAACTCGTCGTAGATCGCGCGCTCGACGAGGATGCGCGAACCCGCGGTGCAGCGCTCGCCGTTGAGCGAGAACACGCCGAAGATCGTCGCGTCGACCGCGGCATCGAGATCGGCGTCGGCGAAGACGACGGCGGGCGACTTGCCGCCGAGCTCCATCGAGAGGCCCTTGAGGAAGGGCGCGGCGTTGCCGAAGATCAGCTGGCCGGTCGAGCTCTCGCCCGTGAACGAGATGAGCGGGACATCGGGATGCTTCACCAGGGCGTCGCCGGCATCCTCACCGAGTCCGTTGACGAGGTTGAAGACGCCCTTGGGGAGCCCTGCCTCCTCGAAGATCCCGGCCCAGAGCGACGCCGACAGGGGAGTGAACTCGGCGGGCTTGAGCACGACGGTGTTGCCGGTCGCGAGGGCGGGGCCGAGCTTCCAGGACTCCAGCATGAACGGGGTGTTCCAGGGCGTGATGAGCCCCGCGACGCCGATCGGCTTGCGGTTGACGTAGTTGATCTGGCGGCCCGGCACCTTGTACGTGTCATCGGCCTGCGCGACGATCAGGTCTGCGAAGAATCGGAAGTTCTCGGCCGCGCGCCGGGCCTGACCGAGCGCCTGCGTGATCGGCAAGCCCGAGTCGAAGCTCTCGAGCTCGGCGAGCCGCGCGTCGCGGGACTCGACGATGTCGGCGATGCGGTGGAGGATGCGGGAGCGCTCGCGCGGCAGCATCCGGGGCCAGGGTCCCTCGGTGAACGCGCGGCGCGCGGCCGCGACCGCTCGGTCGATGTCGGCCTTCTTGCCCGCCGCGGCCTGCAGATAGACCTCGTTCGAGACGGGGTCGAGCACGTCGAACGTGTCGCCGTCCGCCGAGTCGACGAATTCGCCGTCGATGTAGTGCTGGATGCGGGTGGGCAGGTCGTCGGGCACGTGCCGCTGCGCTGCGAGCGTGGTCGTGTCGGTCATGGGTTTCCTCCGTGGGTGGGGCGAAGTCTTCGTCAGTTCGCTGCGCTGTCGGGATGCCGCGCCTCGAGGAACGCGGTCATCGTGCGCCAGCGGTGGTTGCGGGCGGCGAGTTCGACCTCGATGGGCTCGGCGCCGGAGCGGATGAGCTCGAGGATCTCGGCGTGCTCCTCGACGGAGTGCTGCGCGCGTCCCGGCACGAATGCGAAGGTCGTGTCGCGGAGGCCCGAGAGGCGCGACCATCCGCGGTGAACCAGGTCGAGCAGGAGCGGGTTCGGGCACGGTTCGTAGAGCACCGAGTGGAACTGCTGATTGAGCTGCGTGAAGGCATGCGGGTCGAAGTGGTCGAGCAGCTCCTGCATCCGGTCGTTGATCCCGGCGGCCCGCTCCAGGTCTTCCGGGCTCAGGAGCGGCGCCGACAGCGCCGTCGCGCAGCCTTCGACGAGGCCCAGCGTCTGCATGGTGTGGACGTACTCCGACTCGTCGACGAGGGTCACGCGAGCGCCGACGTTGCGCTCGAACGTCACGAGGCCCTCGGCTTCGAGCTGACGCACCGCCTCGCGCACTGGGACGACGCTCATGTCCAGCTCGCCGGCGATCGTGCCGAGCACGAGCCGGTAGCCGGGGGTGTACTCGTGCCGCGCGATGCGCTCCTTGATCCACGCGTACGCCACCTGGGACTTGCTGAGCGACTCCGGTCCCTGAGCCGGTCCCGGTCCCTGAGCCCCTCCCGGCACCTGAGCCGGTCCCGGTCCCTGAGCTTGTCGAAGGGTCGTCACTTCGCCTCGCCCCTCTCCGCCTCGTAGCGGGCGCGCCACTCGGCGTTCATGGGGAAGAGCCCGTCGACCGGATGCCCCGCCGCCACCTGCTCGGCGATCCAGGCATCCTCGTCCTCCTGTGCAAGCGCGGCGTCGACGACCTCTTCGGCCAGCGCGGGCGGGACGACGATCACCCCGTCGGCGTCGCCGACGATGATGTCGCCCGGCTGCACCGTCGTGCCGCCGCAGGCGATCGTGACGTCGTGGTCCCAGGGGACGTGCTTGCGGCCGAGGACGGCGGGGTGCGCGCCGTTCGAGAAGACCGGGATGCCGACGGATGCCACGGCCTCGGCATCCCGGACACCTCCGTCGGTCACGATACCGGCGGCGCCGCGCGCGTGGGCGCGGATCGCGAGGATGTCTCCGAGGGTGCCCGAGCCGGCCTCACCGCGGGCCTCGATGACGATGACCTCGCCGTCGCCGACGGCGTCGAATGCGCGCTTCTGGGCGTTGTAGCCGCCGCCGTGCGATGCGAAGAGGTCCTCACGGTTCGGGACGAAGCGGAGGGTCTTGGCGGTGCCGACGATCTTCACCCCGGGCGTGAGCGGGCGGACTCCGTCGATCGTGACGTTGTTCAAGCCGCGCTTGCGCAGCTGCTGCGACAGGCCCGCGACGGGCGTGCGCTCGAGCTTCGCCCGGAGGGCGGGGTCCAAAGCGGTTCCCGAGCTCGTCGAGGGGTCGTCCTCGGTGGCGCTCGTCGGTCCGAATGTCGACCCTTCGACAAGCTCGGGGACCGGGGCGGGGTCAGCGACCGGGGCGGGGGAGAGGCCGGCGGCCTCGCGCGAGCCCCACGCCTCGGCGCGCTGCGTGTCGTCGACGGAGGGGAGCGATCCGACCGAGGCATCGAACGCGTCGTGCCGTCCCTGCACGACGGTCGTGACGAGCCGGCCCGAGCTCGGGCCGTCGGGCACGTCGACCTCGACCTCGACGACGTCGCCCGGCTCGACGACGGACGAGCCCGCCGGGGTGCCGGTGAGGATGACGTCGCCCGGTTCGAGCGTGAAGTGCTGGGAGAGGTCGGCGACGAACTGCGCGAGCGGGAAGATGAGCCCGGCTGCGTCGTCGTGCTGAACGAGGTCGCCGTTCACCCAGGTGCGCAGCCGGAGCAGTCCGGGGTCGATGGCCCGCGCGTCGATGAGGGACGGGCCGATCGGCGTGAACCCGTCCCCGCCCTTCGAGCGCACGTTGGAGCCCTTGTCGTTGGCTCGAAGGTCGTAAAGCCCGAAGTCGTTCGCCGCCGTGACCCAGCCGACGTGCTGCCAGGCGTCCGCGAGCGAGACCCATCGGGCCGCCGTGCCGATGATGAGCGCCATCTCGCCCTCGAAGGCGAGCAGCTCGGTGCCCGCGGGGCGCTCGATCGTGCCGCCGGATGCCGCGACCGAGCTGGCGGGCTTGAAGAAGTACGACGGGTCGGCGGGGCGCCGGCCGCGCTGATCGGCGCGGGAGGCGTAGCTCAGATGTACGGCGATGATCTTGCCGGGGCGGCCCGGGAGCCCCGAGAAACGCGGGTCCGCGGCATCCGTCTGATTGTCCATGAGCTCCCTCGCTCTTGCGTCGTATTCGAAATCGTATATCATCGGTCCCGAACGGGCAACACCGATTCATCCCGGGCGAAGACGCCGAACTGACGAGGGAGTCATCGAAATGAGCATGCAAGACCGGAGGTCCGCAACGCCGGGCTTCACACCGACGGGCACGATCGCGACGCCCGCCGATCGCCGACGCGTGGTCTTCGCCACCGTCGTGGGAACCACCGTCGAGTGGTACGACTTCTTCATCTACGCCACCGCCGTAGGCCTGGTGTTCGGGCAGCTGTTCTTCGCGCCGCTCGGCGCGAACAGCGTGCTCATCGGGTTCGCGACCGTGGGCATCAGCTTCCTCTTCCGTCCCCTGGGTGCTTTCCTCGCCGGGCACTTCGGTGACAAGTACGGCCGCAAGGTCGTCCTGATGTGGACGCTCGTGCTCATGGGTCTGTCGACCGCCCTCATCGGCCTGCTGCCGACCTACGAGGCGATCGGCGTCGCCGCGCCGATCCTCCTCGTGCTGCTGCGCATCCTCCAGGGACTCTCGGCCGGTGGCGAGTGGGGCGGCGCGGTGCTCATGGCGGTCGAGCACGCCCCCAAGAAGCGCCGCGGCGCCTACGGCGCATCCCCGCAGATCGGCGTTCCGCTCGGACTGCTCCTCGCCTCGGGAATCATGGCGCTCATGGCGATGATCGCCCCCGGCGACGCCTTCCTCGCATGGGGCTGGCGCGTTCCCTTCCTCCTCAGCGTCGTGCTGATCCTCGTGGGCTGGTACGTGCGCCGTCGCGTCGAAGAGAGCCCGGTGTTCGTCGAGCTCGCCGAGCGCAAGGAGAAGGCCCGTACGCCGATCGTGCAGCTCTTCCGCAAGCACGCGCTCCTTGTGCTGATCGCCGCGCTCGTCTTCGCCGGCAACAACGCCGTCGGCTACATGACGACCGGAGGCTACATCCAGAACTACTCGACGAACCCCGAAGGTCCGCTGGGCCTCGACCGCACCCCCGTGCTCTGGGCCGTCGCCGCCTCGGCGGTCACCTGGCTGCTGTCGACATTCGCGGCGGGCGTCGTCTCGGATCGCCTCGGCCGCCGCACGACCTACATCATCGGCTGGATCCTGCAGCTCATCGGCGTCTTCGCCCTGTTCCCCCTCGTCAACACGGGCAACGTCGGGCTGCTGTTCCTGGGTCTCGCGATCCTCACGATCGGCCTCGGCTTCACGTACGGCCCGCAGGCGGCGCTCTACTCCGAGCTGTTCCCGGCGTCGATCCGCTTCTCGGGCGTCTCGATCTCCTACGCGATCGGCGCGATCCTCGGCGGTGCGTTCGCCCCGACGATCGCGACGGCGCTCGTGCAGGCGACCGGCACGACCCTCTCGGTCACGTGGTACCTCGCCGGCATGACCGTGATCGGCCTTCTGGCGACGCTGCTGCTGCGCGACCGCTCCGGCATCCCGCTCGGTCCCGATCACGAGGCCGAGCAGGCGCAGAGCCCGATCTACGGGCTCTCGAAGGCCTGACCTCCGCGATGGAAGGGCGGTCCCGGATGCCGGGGCCGCCCTTTCCGGTAGGGGCGCGGAGCACCCGGCGGGTGAACAATGCCTTCATGCACCTCCGGCCGATCGCGCTCCCCGCGAACCAGCCCTCCGCCCGGTTCTACCGCGGCGGAGAGCGCATCGCGCGCTTCCGCGGCCTTCCGGCGGCAGAGCCCCACACGCCAGAGGACTGGGTGGCCTCCACCACCGCCCTCTTCGGCGAGACCCGCACGGGCCTGACCACCGTCGAAGGCGACGTGCTGCGCGACCTCGTCGAAGCCGATCCGGTCGGGTGGCTCGGCGCCGCGCACGTCGCGGCGTTCGGCACCGATACGCGCCTCCTCGTGAAGCTGTTGGATGCGGGTCAGCGGCTGCCGGTGCACGCGCATCCCGACGACGCCTTCGCCGGCCGCATCGGTCACGGGCACGGCAAGACGGAGGCCTGGTTCATCCTCGAACCCGGCACGGTGCACCTCGGCTTCGTCCGCGATGTGTCGCGCGAGGAGCTGGAGCGGCTCGTCGATGAGCAGGACACCCGGCGCCTGCTGGATCTGCTCCATACCCGCCGGGTGGAGGCGGGCGACACGGTCCTCGTGCCGGCCGGCCTCCCGCACGCCATCGACGACGGCGTCCTCCTCGTCGAGGTGCAGCAGCCGGAGGACCTGTCGATCCTCCTCGAGTGGCGCGGATTCGCCATCGACGGCCGTGCCGACGGTCATCTCGGAATCGGCTTCGAGGCGGCTCTGGACGCGATCGATCGCCGTGGGAGGACGGATGCCGAGATCGACGCCCTGATCGAACCCCGGTCGGCGACGGAGCAAGCGCTGGTGCCCGCCGCTGATCCGTTCTTCCGGATCGAGCGGGCGTCCGCCGTGCAGAGGCCCCGGATCTCCGCCGGGTTCGCGGTCCTGGTCGTCACCGACGGCGCGGGGACGCTGCGGTCGGCGGCCGGCGAGCTGCCGTTGCGCGCCGGCGCGACCGTGGTCGTGCCGCATGCGGCCGGCGATCAGCTCCTGACGGGCACCCTCAGCGGCCTGGTCTGCCGACCTCCTGCGCCGGCCTGAGCACGCGTCGGCAGCGCCTTCCCGCGGCGCTTCGCGGAGCGCGAGGGTCGATGCTCGCCCAGTCGCCGAGCGCTCGTCAGGAGTTCACGCGGATGATCTCGCGCTGGTACGGCGCGATGACCGACGTCGAGACGCGGCAGTCGAGGAGGAGGAAGGGGCGGGCCGAGGCATCCGTCGCCGTCCACTCGGCGAGCCGATCGAGATCGGAGAGCGAGCGCACGACGACCCCCTCGGCCCCGACCGCCCGCGCGAGTCCCGCGAAGTCGACCTCGGGGATGAGCATCGGCTCTTCGGCGACGCCCTTGAGTCCGTAGAGGTTGACCTCCGCCCCGTACGCCCGGTCGTTCCAGACGACGCAGAGACCGCGGCCGCCCGCCACGCGCACCGCCGACTCGAGGTCGGCGAGGGCCATGAGCCCTCCGCCGTCCCCGGTCGTGAGCACGACGGTCGCCGACGGCTTCGCGAGAGCCGCGCCCGGCACCGAGGGGAAGCCCAGGCCGATCGACTGGTAGGCGGTGCCGACCATGATCATTCGGTCGGGCGAGGCGACCGGCCAGTACATGTTCGCCCAGCCGATGAAGTGGCCGCCGTCCGAGACGACGACCCGGTCCTCTGGGAGGAGCTCGCCGATGCGCGCAGCCACCGACCGGGGGTCGAGACGGCCGTCGCCGGCCAGCTCGTCGCCGGGCTCGTAGGCGCGCAAGCCGTCGAAGTCGACCGACTCCCGCCACCCCGACGGCGTCGCACCGAGGTCCCGCAGGGCGCCGACGAGGGACTGCGCGACGACGCCGGCGTCTCCGCGGAGGTATCCGCCGACGTGCGGGTGGGTCGCCGCGGGCGCGATGTCGACCTGCACCACGCGGGTTCCCGGCGAGAAGAGCTCGCCGAAGCGCATCGTGAACTGATTGAGGGATGCCCCGAACACGACCGCCACGTCGGCTTCGCGCACGAGCTCCATGGCGCCCTCGGCGCCGAAGCCGCCCGTGACGCCGAGATCGAACTCGGCGCGGGGGAACACGCCCCGGCCGAGGGCCGTGGAGGCGGTGACGGCTCCGGTCGCGTCGGCCAGTTCGCCGAACGCCTCGCCCGCGCCGGACACCCACGCCCCGCGGCCCGCGAGGAGGAAGGGGCGCTCGGCGGAGGCGAGGACCGCGGCCAGCTCGCCCACCGCTGCAGCCGCGAACGGGCCGGTCGGGGCGAGCGGCGTCGGCAGAGCCGGCATCGGCGCCTCGGGGACGGGGCCCGCCTCGCGTGTTGCGACGTCATACGGGATCGCGAGCACCGTCGGCACACGATAGGTGAGCGCGTGCTCGATCGCGATGACGGTCGTGGCCGCGGCATCCGTCCGTCCCACCGTGTAGGTGCGCGCGCCGACGGCCGATGCGAGCGCGATCTGGTCGACGTCCCACGGACGCGGACCCGACGTCGGCTCGTCGCCTACCACGAGCACGAGCGGGACGTGCGCCTGAACCGCTTCGGCGAGGGCCGTGAGCGTGTTGGTGAAGCCGGCGCCATAGGTCGCGGTCGCGGCGGCGAGGCGTCCGGAGGCGCGGTGGTAGGCATCGGCGGCGACGACGGCGCCCGCCTCGTGCCGCACCGCCGTGTAGGTCGCAGCGGTCTGCCGCTCGAGGGCGTCGAGGAACCAGGCGTTGCCGTTGCCCATCACACCGAAGACGTGGTCGATGTGGCGGGCGAGGGTGACGGCGACGTGCGCGGAGACGGTGGGCATGGCGGTGCTCCAGAAGAGACAGGGACGGATGATCAGGCCGTATGTGTCTCGCGCGTGTGCGCTGCGTGCCCTTTTTTCGAGCACCGGCGGGTTCGTCCCCGCCGGACATGACGAGTATAGGCATCCGGGCCGCGTGGCAGGATCGACGCGTGAGGACGATCCAGTTTCGCCGGTACCTGCTCGTCGAAGGCGAATACGACGCCTTCCTCGCCTGGTGGGAGGAGTGGATGCCGCGCGTGCGCGCCCGCGCCGGGTTCACGATCGACTTCGCCTACGGGCTGCGCGAGCAGAACCAGTTCATCTGGGCGGTGAGCGCCGAGGGCGACCGGGAGGCGTTCCTCGAGCTCGAGAAGGGGTACCTGGCCTCGCCCGAGCGCGCCCAGGCGTTCGACGGCGTTCCCCAGCGGATCGCGGAGTACGACATCCACCTGGTCGAGGACGTCCTGACCCCGGCTGCCGGCTGACCGTTCCCGGGTTCGGGGCGGATTCCACCGGCGACACGCCGGGGTGTTCGGCGCGCCGCGGCCGGACCACGCCCCAAACCGTTCCGGCCTGTCTGGAGCGGCGTCGAGCGCACGCCCGGGCCGCGCGTCCGTTACCACCGGCCCCTCCCGGGTTCGGGGCGGATTCGGCCGGCGACACGCCGGGACCTGCGGCGCGCCGCGGCCGGATCACGCCCCAAACCCATCGATGCCCGGCCGAGGGGCCCGGGGCGCCGAGTCAGCCGCCGATGGCCGCCGTGATCGCCGCGGCGACGCGGGTGAGGCGGCCCGCGATCTCGGCGTCGGGGTGCGGGTCGGACAGATAGACGACGGCGATCGCCGCGAGCTCGCCCTTGGGCAGAAGCAGGGGCACCGCGATAGAGCGCAATCCCGCGATCACCTCGTCGTGGCTCGTCGCCCAGCCGCGCTCGCGAGCCGCAGCGACGTCGGCGCGGTGGGCGTCGTCGAGCCCCGCGGGCCAGCGACCCTCGGGCAGCATCGACAGGATCGCCTTGCCCGGCGCTCCGACGGTGACGGGATGCCGCGTCCCCGGCCGCTGCGCGACCGAGGCGACGCCGTGCCGGGGTTCGACGCTCGCCAGGGTGATGCACTCGTCCCGGTCGAGGATCGACAGGAAGCACGTCATCCCGAGTTCGTTCGCGGCCGCGGTGAGCTCGGGGAGCGCCTCGGCCTGCAGGTCGTGCGCCACGCCGGCGGCGAGGGCCGCCATGCGGGAGCCCAGCGCGACCCGGCCGTTGCCGTCGCGCACGACGAGGCCGTGATCCTCGAGGGTCCGCAGCAGGCGGTAGGCGATGGACCGGTGCACGTCGAGCCGCCGGGACAGCTCGTCGATCGTGAGGGGCCCGCGCGCATCGGCGAGGATCTCGAGGATCCGGATGCCCCGGCTGAGCGTCTGCGACGCGGGGCTCTTCGTCTCGGCGATGACCATCGGCATCCACACCCTCTTGTCGCGACTCGGCAAGTCGTATACGATCTGTTCAATAGTAGAACGGTGTGTTCGAATATAGAACACAGTGGGCGAACCGGCAAGACCTCGACATCGATGTCCGAGGAAGGGATCGACGAAGATGCAGTTCCACCACCACGGGTACGTCTCGGGAGAGCCGCGCGTTCAGGATGCCGCGGGCGCGGGCATCGACCGTCCGGCCGAGCTCCCCGAGGAGATGGACGTGCTGATCGTCGGCTCCGGCCCTGCGGGCATGCTCCTCGCCGCGCAGCTCTCGCAGTTCCCCGACGTCACGACGCGCATCATCGAGCGACGCGACGGCCGGCTGGTTCTGGGCCAGGCGGACGGCATCCAGCCGCGCAGCGTCGAGACGTTCCAGGCCTTCGGCTTCGCCGAGCGCATCGTCGCCGAGGCGTACAACATCGCCTACATGAACTTCTGGGGGCCCGACCCCGAGAACCCGGGCAACATCATCCGCACGACCCGCACGGAGGACTACGCCTTCAAGATCAGTGAGTTCCCGCACCTCATCGTCAACCAGGCGCGCGTGCTCGACTACTTCGCCGAGGCGGCGGCCCATGGTCCGGGCCGCATCGTGCCGGACTACGGCATCGAGTTCGTCGGGCTCACGGTGCACGACGAGGGCGAGTACCCGGTTGAGGTGCGGGTGCGCCCTTCGACAGGCTCAGGGACCGGGGCCGGCTCAGGGACCGGGGCCGGCTCAGGGACCGGGGCCGGCCCAGGGACCCGGGCGGGCGACCGGGCCGGGGAGGTGCGCACCATCCGTGCGAAGTACGTCGTCGGCTGCGACGGCGCCCGCAGCGGCGTGCGCGAGGCGATCGGCCGCAAGCACATCGGCGGCATCTCGGCCCACGCGTGGGGCGTGATGGACGTGCTCGTCAACACCGACTTCCCGGACTGGCGCACCAAGTGCGCGATCAATGCCGAAGCGGGCAACATCCTGCACATCCCGCGCGAGGGCGGCTACCTCTCCCGCATGTACATCGACCTCGGAGCCGTCGCGCAGGACGACGACCACCGCGTGCGCCAGACTCCGATCGACGAGATCATCCGCAGGGCGAACGAGATCCTGCATCCGTACTCGATCGACGTGAAGCAGGTCGCATGGCACAGCGTCTACGAGGTCGGCCACCGCGTGACCGACAAGTTCGACGACGTCGACCTCGGAGAGGACCGCCCCCCGCGCGTCTTCCTCACCGGCGACGCCTGCCACACCCACAGCGCGAAGGCGGGCCAAGGGATGAACGTGTCGATGCAGGACGGCTTCAACCTCGGCTGGAAGCTCGGTCACGTGCTGACGGGCCTCGCCCCGGCATCCCTCCTCGAGACCTACTCCGCAGAGCGCCAGCCCGTCGCGCAGCAGCTGATCGACTTCGACAAGGAGTGGTCGTCGCTCATGGCGCGCAAGCCCGAAGAGATCAGCGATCCGCAGGAGCTCGCGACCTTCTATCTCGGCACCGCGGAGTTCCCATCGGGCTTCATGACGCAGTACGGTCCGTCGCAGATCGTGACGGATGCCTCGCACCAGGCGCTCGCGGCCGGGTTTCCACTGGGCAAGCGGTTCAAGTCGGTAGAGGTCACTCGGGTGTGCGACGGCAACGTCATCCACCTCGGCCACCACGCCAAGGCGGATGGCCGCTGGCGCATCTACGCGTTCGCCGACGCGCCGGCGGCGGGGGAGCCGTCGCGGCTCGCGGAGTGGGCCGAGTGGCTCGCGTCGTCCGAGTCGCCCATCGCCCGGCACACCCCGGCCGGCGCGGATGTGGACTCCGTCTTCGACGTGAAGGTCGTCTACCAGCAGCGTTTCGAAGACGTCGACATCAACCGGGTCCCCGGGGTGTTCCTGCCGGCCTCCGGCCCGCTGGGCCTCACGGACTGGGAGAAGATCTACGCGGCCGGCGCCGACGCGTGGCGCACGGCCGACATCTTCAACGAGCGGGAGCTCTCGCGCGACGGCGTGGTCGTCGTCGTGCGGCCCGACCAGTACGTCGCGGGGGTGCTTCCGCTCTCGGCGACGGATGAGCTCGCCGCGTTCTTCTCGGGCGCACTCGTCGACCAGCGCGAGACTGCAGCCGTCGCGTCCTGACTTGTCCGTCGGGGTGATCCGAGCCGAGCGCCTGTACACGGCGTCTATCGGATCGCACGCCGGGCGCGGGCAGAATGACCACGAACCACACTGAGCAGAGGGATGCCGCGGCATCCCGAACCGACGAGGGAGTCCCATGAGCGAGAACCGCGAGACCGAACTGCTGGCCAAGGTGCCGGACGGCCTCTTCATCGGTGGCGAGTGGCTCGCCGCCGACGGCGGAAAGACGCTGAAGGTCTATGACCCGGCGACGGGTGACGTCGTCAAGGAGATCGCGAACGCCTCGCCCGGCGATGGCATGTCCGCGCTCGACGCGGCCGTCGACGCGTTCCCCTCGTGGTCGCAGACGCCGGCGCGCGAGCGAGGTGAGCTGCTGCGGCGCGCGTTCGACCTGCTGCAGGAGCGCAAGGAGGAGTTCGCGCTCCTCATGACGATCGAGATGGGAAAGCCCCTCGCCGAGGCGCGCGGCGAGGTCGCCTACGGCGGCGAGTTCCTGCGCTGGTTCAGCGAGGAGGCCGCGCGCATCCAGGGCCGCTACGGGGCGAACCCCGAGGGCACGGGCCGCATGATCGTGTCGCAGCACGCCGTCGGGCCGTGCTTCCTGATCACGCCGTGGAACTTCCCCCTCGCGATGGCGACGCGCAAGATCGCGCCGGCGCTCGCCGCCGGGTGCACGGTCGTCATCAAGCCGGCCGAGCTCACGCCGCTCACCACCCTCTACTTCGCGAAGCTGCTCGAAGACGCCGGGCTGCCGAAGGGCGTCGTGAACGTCTTCACGACCTCCACGTCGGGCGCGGTGTCCGAGCCGATCATCCGCGACCCGCGTCTGCGCAAGCTCTCCTTCACTGGCTCGACCCCCGTCGGCGTGCGGCTGCTCGAGCAGGCCGCGGGCGGCATCCTTCGCACCTCGATGGAGCTCGGGGGCAACGCGCCCTTCGTCGTCATGGACGACGCCGACCTCGACAAGGCGGTCGACGGCGCGATGCTCGCGAAGTTCCGCAACATCGGCCAGGCGTGCACGGCGGCGAACCGCTTCATCGTGCACCGCTCCGTCGCCGACGAGTTCGCCCGGCGGGTGACCGAGAAGGTGCAGGCGTTCAAGATCGGTCGGGGCACCGAGGACGGCGTCGCCATCGGACCGCTCATCGACGACCGCGCCGTCGAGAAGGCGTCGACCCTGGTTCAGGATGCCGTGTCCCGGGGCGCGGTCGTGACCACCGGCGGCAAGGCCGTCGACGGTCCCGGCACCTTCTACGAGCCGACCGTCGTGACCGACGTGCGGCCGGGGAGCGAGATCCTCCAGGAGGAGATCTTCGGGCCGGTGCTCGCGATCATCCCGTTCGACACCGAGGACGACGCCGTGCGCATCGCGAACGACACGGAGTACGGCCTGGTCTCGTACGTCTTCACCGAGAACCTCGCACGCGGCCAGCGCATGATCGAGCGGCTCGAGACCGGGATGATGGGGCTCAACGTCGGGGTCGTCTCGAACGCCGCGGCGCCGTTCGGCGGCTGGAAGTCCTCCGGCCTCGGCCGCGAGGGCGGCGCCGAGGGCATCCACGAGTACCTCCAGACGAAGTACACGCTGACCCCGAACCCCTTCGCCTGACCTTCCGTCGCCGGTCGCTGCCGCCGAAACCACCCGTTCGCGCTTGAGACGCCGCATCCGGCCCGCACCGGATGGGCGTTTCAGCCGCGGACGGGTGGTTTCGCGCGCCAAACCCGGACACCAAGTGTCCGCCTCCCCGGCAGGATGAGGGGATGGATGCTGCGAGCCCGCGTGCAGAGAGACTCCGGTCGCATCGGCTGAGCGCCCCCGCCGCGACGGTGGCCGCGGCGGCCGAGCACATGCTCGCGACGCAGGCGCAGGAGTTCTGGGGCGGGCGCTGGGCGCTCGCCTCGCGGACCCGCGGCGAGCCGCGGCTGAGCGACGTCGACGCCGCCTTCGACCGCGGCGAGGTCGTGCGGTCGTGGACGATGCGCGGCACCATCCACGCCATCCCTCCTCGCGACCTCGCGTGGGTGCTCTCGCTCACGGGGGAGCGTCAGGGCCGGTCCGCCGCACCGGTCCGTCGTGTCGAGGGGATCGACGAAGACGTGCTGACCGGCGTCGAGGCGGCGACTCGCGCCGCGCTCTCGGGCGGCAACCGGCTCACCCGGAAGGAGCTCGCCGACCTCTGGGAGGCCGCCGGGCACTCCACTGCGAAGCAGCGCGGCTACCACCTCCTGGTGGCCATGTCGCTGCGCGGCGTCGTGTGCCAGGGGCCCGTCGTACCGCGCGATTCGGGCCCGTCCCGCGAGCAGTACCTCGTCCTCACCGAGGACTGGATCGCCGAATCCGCGAGCCCGACCGACCCGCTCGCGGAGTTCTTCGCGCGGTTCATCGCCTCGCACGGCCCCGCCGGCGCGCGCGACTTCTCGTGGTGGTCGGGGCTGCCGCTTCGCGATGCCCGGCAAGGGGCGGCCGCGGCATCCGATCGCCTCATCCAGGTCGCCGACGAGCCGGAGGCGCAGTACATCGCCGCCGGCGCCCGCCCGCGGCGGAGCCCGGCGCCCGAGGTGATCGCCCTGCCGCCGTTCGAGGAGTACTACCTCTCGTACGCCGACCGCACTGTGCCCTGCGCGCCGGAGTTCCTCGCGGCGATCGGTCCGAGCATGAACGGGATCGTGCGCCCGATCCTCGTCGCGCGCGGCGAGATCGTCGGCGTCTGGACGCACTCCGTCGCGGTCGGCCGCCATGCCGACGACCCCGTCCCGGAGCTCTTCACACCCGGGGCAGCGACCGACGAGGAGGTCGGCGCGGCCCTCGACCGCTACAAGCGCTTCATCACCGGCTGACGCCCCCGACCTCGACCGCTACAGCGCTTCATCACCGGCTGACGCCCCCGAGACCACACTTCGGTGCTCCCAACCACGCATCCACACCGTGCGGATGCTGCGTTTCGGGCGCGGATGTGTGGGCTCGGGCGAGAGAGGCAGGGCTAGAGGGGCTCGGGCGAGAGGGGCCAGGGCTAGAGGGGCCGAGGCGAGCGGGGCCAGGACGGGGCGGGTCAGGCGTGGCGCTCCAGGAAGGCGTAGACCTCGTTGTCGTCGACGCCCGGGAAGGCGCCGCGGGGAAGCGGCGAGAACATCTGCATGTGTACGCGAGCACTGGGCCACGCCTTGCCCTCCCAGCGCTCGGCGACGTCTGACGAGGGACGCCGGCAGCACGACTCGTCGGGACACCGCGACGTCGCGCGCTTCTGCGTCTCGCGACCGCGGAACCACTTCGCGTCGTCGAACGGCACCCCGACGGTGATCGAGAACTCGCCTGCCGACGTCGTACCGGTCTGCGTCGAGCACCAGAACGTGCCGGCCGGGGTGTCGGTGTACTGGTAGTGCTCGGTGGTACGGTTCTGCTCCTCGAAGGCCGACCGGGCGAGGAACCGTCGGCACACGATCTGACCCTCGACGGAGCCCGTCACATCCATCGGCACGGGCAGATCGTCGTTCTCGTAGACGCGTGAGATCGCCCCCGAGCCGTCGACCCGGAGGAAGTGCAGCGGGATGCCGAGATGCTTGGTGAGGAGATTCGTCATGCGCATCCCGGCCGCCTCGTGCGTCACACCGAAGGCGTCGCGGAAGTCCTCGACGGCGAGATTGCGGTCCTTCTTCGCCTGCTGCAGGAACGCGACGGAGTTCGTCTCGGGCATGAGGCAGCACGCCGCGAAGTAGTTGATCTCGAGGCGCTGCTGCAGGAAGTCGCCGTAGTCGGTCGGCGGCTTGTGGCCGAGCAGGCGGTGCGCCATCGCCTGCAGCGCCATCGACCGGAGGCCGTGGCCGCCCGGGATCGAGGCGGGCGGCAGGTAGATGCGGCCGTTCTCGAGATCCGTGACCGACCGCGCCGAGTGCGGCAGGTCGTTGACGTAGATGAGCTCGAAGCCCAGCTGCTCCGCCATGATGCTCACGGTCCGGTGCGTCAGGGCACCCGAGACGTGGCCGGCGGATTTGAGCTGCTTCTCGGCGAGCTTCTCGATGTCGGGGAGGTAGTTGTCGTGTGCGCGCATGCGCAGGCGCAGGTCGGTGTTCGCGCGGCGGGCCTCTTCGGGCGTCGCGATCGCCTCCCGCTCGCGCCGCTGCAGCTCGCGGTGCAGGCCGAGGATGGACTCCAGGGTCTCGTCGCTCATGCCTTTCGTCACCTTGACGGGCGCGATGCCGAGCTGCCGGAAGACCGAGCTCGATTGCGCACGTTCCAGCTCGATCTCCAGCGCGGCGCGTCGATTGGGCGGCTCGTTCGACAGCAGGTCGCCCACCTCGACGCCTGTCACCTGGGCGATCGCCTGCAGTAGTGACAGCTTCGGCTCCCGCTTGCCGTTCTCGATGAGACTCAGCTGGCTGCCCGCGACGCCGACCTTCTCGCCCAGTTCATCGAGCGTGAAACCGTGTGAGATTCGCTGATGACGGATGCGGTGGCCCAACGTCGTGAGCTCAAGAGAGGTGGGAGGCATTCCTTGAGCATAGAGAAAGAATTGAGGTTCTTGCGACTGTATTGCGTGGAAACCTCTCCAGGAAGGTCGCAAAGTAGAAGAGAGCACAGAAGCGCATCCGACGCCCCGGGAGGAACCTCGACATGGCACTCGCCGACATCTTCACTCGCCCCACGCCCGTGTCCGCCGCCCCGCCCGCTCCCTCGGCTCCTGCCTTCGGCGCGCGCCCCCGGATCGCCGGCGAGGGCTTGAAGGCGCTCGTCGACTGGGTCGACGAGATCGCCGCCCTCACACAGCCGGCGGCCATCCACTGGGTCGACGGTTCGCGCGCCGAGAACGAGGCGCTGCTGCGGGAGATGGTCGACGAGGGGAAGCTGATCAAGCTCAACCCGGAGTGGCGCCCGGGCTCGTACCTCGCACGCTCGCACCCCAGCGACGTCGCGCGCACCGAGGGCCGGACCTTCATCGCGTCCGAGAACGAGGAGGACGCCGGCCCGACGAACAACTGGATCGCGCCCGACGAGATCCGCGCCACGATCACTCCGCTCTTCGAGGGCAGCATGCGCGGACGGACCATGTACGTCGTGCCGTTCTCGATGGGACCCGTCGGCGGTCCGCTGTCGCACATCGGCGTGCAGATCACCGACAGCGCCTACGCCGTCACCTCGATCGGCATCATGACGCGCGTCGGAGCGTCGGTGGTGCGCGAGATCGCCGCCGGGGCGCACTGGGTCAAGACGGTGCACTCCGTCGGCGCACCTCTGGCAGCGGGCGAGCAGGATGTCCCGTGGCCGTGTAACGACGAGAAGTACATCGTGCACTTCCCCGACACGCTCGAGGTCTGGTCGTTCGGCTCGGGCTACGGCGGCAACGCGATCCTCGCGAAGAAGTGCTTCGCCCTGCGCATCGCATCGGTCATCGGCCGCGACGAGGGCTGGCTCGCCGAGCACATGCTCCTCATCCGGGTGATCGACCCCCAGGGGAAGGCGTACCACGTCGCCGCCGCGTTCCCCTCGGCGTGCGGCAAGACCAACCTCGCGATGCTCCGCCCGACGATCCCCGGCTGGCGCGTCGAGACGCTCGGCGACGACATCGCGTGGCTCCGACCCGGTGACGACGGGCGCCTCTGGGCGATCAACCCCGAGGCGGGCTTCTTCGGCGTCGCGCCGGGCACGGGCGAGTCGACGAACGTAACGGCGGTCGAGACCCTGTGGGGCAACACGATCTTCACGAACGTCGCGCTGCGCCCCGACGGCGACGTCTGGTGGGAGGGCCTCACCGACGAGCCGCCGGCAGAGCTCATCGACTGGGAGGGCAAGCCCTGGACGCCGGCCGCCGGTCGCCCGGCGGCGCACCCGAACTCCCGCTTCACGGTCAGCGCCGCGCAGTGCCCGCAGATCGCGGACGACTGGGATGCCCCGCAGGGCGTTCCCCTCGACGCCATCCTGTTCGGGGGCCGTCGTGCGACCAACGTGCCCCTCGTCGTCGAGGCGACCGACTGGACGCACGGCGTCTTCATGGGCTCGAACATCTCGTCCGAGCGCACCGCCGCCGCCGAGGGAACCGTCGGCGAGCTGCGCCGCGACCCCTTCGCGATGCTGCCCTTCTGCGGCTACAACATGGCCGACTACTTCGGCCACTGGCTCAAGATCGGCCAGAAGCTGCGCTTCGACCGGGCCCCGCGGGTGTTCCAGGTCAACTGGTTCCGCAAGGGCTCCGACGGCCGGTTCCTGTGGCCCGGCTTCGGCGACAACTCGCGCGTCATCGACTGGATCATCCGTCGCGTCGAGGGCCAGGTGCCCGCCGTCGACAGCCCGATCGGGCGCCTGCCGCGCACGGAGGACCTCAACCTCGAGGGCACCGATGTGTCCCAGGCCGACCTCGACGAGCTGTTCGCCATCGACCCGGTGTCGTGGAGCCGCGAAGCCGATCTCACCGAGGAGTTCTACGCAGAGTTCGGCGGCCGCGTGCCGGCGGCGCTCCAGGCCGAGCTCGCGGCGCTCCGCTACCGCCTGAAGGCGGCTCAGCAGTCCTGACCCCGGTCCGGACCATTCGCTGACGGATGCCTCGCCCCGCCCTGTGCAGCGGGCCGAGGCATCCGTCGTCTCGGTGGGAGCCGGTCAGCCGCGGCCGGTCTTCTGCTGCAGCCGCTCGATGTGCTCCGAGGCCTCTGCCTTCGTGAGGTTCGCGGGAACCGTCTCGCCGGCCTCCCGCGCCAGCGTGTCGAGGTAGCTGCGCTGGGCGGCCGTGATCGGCTCGTCCCCAGTGACCCACTCCGACGGATCCTTCGCCGCGGGGTTGTCCGTCTCCTCGGTCGCGCCGAGGACCTCGTCGGAGGCCTGGGGCTGGCCTCCGCTCGCGGCGTTCTCGGGCGCGCCCTGAGTGTTCTGCTCATCGCTCATGCACTCGACGGTAGGTGGGGGAGCGGACAGGCGGCGCGGGGTTGACAGCACGCGGCATCCGTCGTCTCTTCATCGCATCGGCCCGCGACCGCTGCTAGCTTCCGAGCATGGGACTCGTACGGTTCTCGCCGCCGGCCGGTATCGACGATGTGGGCGGGGATGCCGCGTTCCTCGACGGCTGGCACGACATCGTCAGCGCGCTCGTCGCCGAGCGCACGGAGGTGAGCGGTCGAGGGGCCTACGTGAACCCGGCGCTTGTCGAGGTCGTCGGCGGAAGGCCGCGGGCCATCACGTGGACCGGGCTCTCGCGGCCGCTGCTGATGGAGCACCGCGACGACCGGCGAGCCGCGTACATCGCGTCGGAGGAGCGGTCAGCCCAGATCGAGTACCTCGAGTGGCATGTCGAGCGGAAGGACGGCAAGGTCTCGGCTGTGACCTTCACGACCGAGACGCCGGAGTACTGGCGCCTCCTGGCGTCCGTGAACCCGGACGCCGTGCTCGACCTGTACCGGCGGCTCGTCTCGCCTGACGTGAAGCGCGAGGAGCTGTTCCCGGACGACGCGTACGACCCGCTGAACAGGTGGAACACGACCGACGGGGCGGTGCACTACGTCATGCCGATCAACTCGATGCGGGACCTGCTCGGCGTCTCGCAGGAGGTCGAGCCCTCGCACCACGCCGATGACGGCTACGACGCCCTGCCCTACTCGCGCGCCACCGGCGCCGACGCGCGCATCAACTTCGACCTCTGGGCCATCTCGCGGCAAGGCCATCGCATCGCCGCCGCGAACCCGCCTGGCGTCTACATGATCGGCTGGGACGACTCGGGCTGGACGAAGCCCGACGGAAGTCTCGTCGGCGACTACTGGACCATCGTCCGCGGCATCCCGGGAGCCGCGCTGCGAGTCGAGTATCGCGTGCCCGAGCACGAGGGCTTCCTCGTCGGCGACATCGCCATCGGCGGCATCCCGATCGAGTTCGGCGCGCAGCTCGCCGAGCACATCACGATGTCGGCGCACGTCGTCGCGGGAGGCGAAGCATGACGGGCGAGGGAGCGAGCGCGCTCGCGGGGCTCGGTGCGGTCGGGGTCGAGCGTTTGTCGGGGATCACGCTGCCCGCACCGTCCGCCGCCGAGCGCGCGTCGTCGGGGCTGCTGGGCGACGAGGAGCCCGGTGCTGAGAAGACGACGGATGCCGCCTCCCCCGGCGAGCCTCTCTTCGACGCCGCTGCCACTGCCGACATCCAGGGCAACGTCATCCCCGGGTTCAACAAGGACCACCAGCGGTTCCTCTTCTTCACCGCAAGTGAGGTCGAGGGTGCTCGAGCGTGGCTGCGCTGGCTGGCCCCACGACTGTCGAGCATGCAGGAGGTGCTCGACTTCCGGCGCGAGTTCCGGCGCGAGCGCCTCGAATCGGGGAGCTCGAAGCCGTCCAAGACGGCGATCTGGACGGCCTTCGCGCTGTCACGGGCGGCAGTGCTGAAGCTCCTCGGTGAGCAGGCGCTCGCCGAAATGGGCGACCGCGCATTCCGTCAGGGCATGGCGGCGCGATCCACGTACCTCGGCGATCCCGCGACGGCCGGAGCGCCCGGGCACAGTGGCGGCTGGCGCATCGGAGGGCCCGATGCCGAGCCCGACTTCCTCGTGATCATCGCCGCCGATGAGAAGGACGAACTGGATGCCGCGGCATCCGTCGTCATCTCCGAAGCCGCTGTCCGCGGGGTCGACCTGGCCTTCGACCAGCTCGGCGAAAACCTGCCCGGTAACCTCGCCGGGCACGAGCACTTCGGATTCAAGGACGGCGTCTCGCAGCCCGGCGTGCGTGGGACGACGGACGACGGCGAGGACATCAGCCCCCGCTACCTCGATCCGCGCAATCCGCACTCGCGGATCTTCGGCAAGCCCGGCCAGCCGCTCGTGTGGCCTGGTCAGTTCGTCGCCGGCTGGCCGCGGCAGAATCCGGCCGATCCGCTCATTCCCGACGAGGGGCCGGGAGCGTTCCCCGTCTGGGCGCGCAACGGCTCGTACCTCGTGTTCCGCCGCCTGAACCAGGACGTGCCGGCATTCTGGGACTTCGTCGCGCGCGCCGCGGGCGAGCACGGCACGGACCCCGTCCGCTTCGCGTCGATGCTCGTAGGCCGCTGGCCGAGCGGGGCCCCCGTCTCGCGCGCGCCCGAAGCGGACGACCTCGCGCTGGCCGGCGACGAGTTCGCCCACAACCACTTCCAGTTCGACGACGATACGAGGGGCTGGACCCCGAGCGCGGAGCTGAGCGGAGCCGGCTACGCCGGCGATGCGCATCCACGAGCGCGCTCCGACGTGTTCGGCGACGTCTGCCCCGTGTCGAGCCACATCCGCAAGGTCAATCCGCGGGACAGCGGCACGGACTTCGGCGCGCCGGGCGACACGTTCCTCCGACTCATGCTCCGCCGAGGCATCCCGTTCGGACCCCCGCTCGCCGGTGTTCGCGACCCGTCGCCCGACCTCGTCGCGACGGAGAGGGGACTCCTTTTCGCCGCGTACATGACCTCGATCGAGGATCAGTTCGAGTTCGTCATGCGTCGATGGGCGAACTCGTCCGTGCAGCCCAACGCCGGCGGGCACGACCCGATCATCGGACAGAGCAACGTGCACGGGGAGCGCGAGCGCCGACTCCGGCTCCACGCGAGTGACGGCGGGGAGCGCGACATCGTCCTGGAGCGCGAGTGGGTGACCGCCAGCGGCGGCGGCTACTTCTTCGCGCCGGGGATCTCGGCTGTCACGGCCGTGCTCGCCGCACCGGCGTCAGAGCGGTCCGGCCGCGACGAGTCCTGAGCGGGACCGCTCGTCGAATTCGGGCTCGTCCTCGGTGAACGCGATGCCGGACGACGAGTTCGCCGACTTCGCGAGCTGGGCGATCCACGTCGGGTTCAGCTCGCAGGGATCGGGGTCGTCGAACGTGAAGCGCAGCGGAATGGAGGGGTGCACCCAGATCGTCGAGCGTCCTCGAGGTTCGTCGGGGGCGTGCTGCCACGACAGTGTGAAGCTCTCGTTGCGCCGCAGCTTCGTCGCCATGACGACCTTCAGGTGGGCGAGCGCGCGGTCTCGGACACGGATGGGCGCCTCGGCGCCACCGTAGTACATCGTCCCCATCGATTCGTCCTTTCACGTGCGGGAGCGCGGCGGCGCGCTGCGGCACGCCCGATGCACACCTTTGCGCGCCGGACCGCTCAGGTAATCGGTCGGTCCGTCGACTGAGCACCCAGTACGTTTACGTGAAGGGACTCTATCACGCTTCTATACGTAGTCTATTCATGCCGCAAGGATACGGACGCGCCGACCTCAGTTGATGATCTGACCTCGCTCATCCGCGCGGAGCGCCGCGAGCCGATCTCTCCACGTCTGGAGCGCGTCGGGTGTGAGGCGTGTCCAGTCGTCCGACTCGCCGATGATCTTCAGCGGGGCGGTGCTGCGATAGGACCGCGTGGGATTGCCGGGGAACTTCTTGTCGGTCACGTTGGGGTCGTCCTCGAAAGGCCCGGTCGGCTCGACGAGGTAGACGCGGGGCGGATCCTCACCAGGCGCGAGCTCGGCCGCGAGACCGGCACCGTCGCGCAGCGCCGTGAAGTAGATGTGATTCATCACGATCTCGGGCCGGTAGTTCGAGCGGAATCCCGGCGTCAGCAGGTCGCCGACGCGGAGGTCAGCCTTGGTGCCGTGGTAGAACGGTCCGTCATCCGATGCTTCGGTCACCGCGACAGCATAGGACGTCCATGCCGGCCCGGATCCAAGACCGCGGGCCGCACCGGCAGGTACGTTGTGAACATCACCCCGAGGAGCAGAGATGTCGGATACCCACGCGCCAGTCGGCCACGACCACGTCCCCGAGCCGGGTGAGCCGAGCGTTCCCGAGCTCGAGGAGGACGAAACCATCGCGCCGCGCCCCGAGGAGGCGATCGCCGACATCCTGCGGGCCGAGCCCGATGTCGAGGACCACAGCGCGCATCACGACTGACGTCGGGCAGCGGCGCGCTCAGACGAGCAGCTGGTGCCGCGCGAGGTCGCGGTAGAGGGGCGTCGTCTCGACGAGCTCGGAGTGCGTGCCCTGACCCACCACCCGACCGTGGTCCATCACGACGATGTGGTCGCTGTCGACGACGGTCGACAGGCGGTGCGCGATCACGACGAGCGTCCGACCGGTGGCCACCGCGTCGATCGCGTCGCGCATCCGCTGCTCGTTCAGGCCGTCGAGCGACGAGGTGGACTCATCGAGGAGGAGGATCGGGGGAGCGGCCAGCAGGGCGCGGGCGATCGCGAGGCGCTGGCGCTCACCGCCCGAGAGCATCACGCCGCTCTCGCCGACGGGCGCGTCGACACCGAGCGGGCTCCGCTCGAGCACCTCGCCGAGGTTGACGGCGCGCAGCACGTGCTCGCAGTCCGCGTCGGATGCCTCGGGCGACGCCAGCCGAAGGTTCTCGGCGATCGTGCCGGCGAGCGTCGGGGCATCCTGTTCGACATAGCCGAGCTGTGCGCGAAGCGCGTCCCGCTCGAGCGTGCGCACGTCCGCACCGCCGAGGAGGACCGCGCCGGACGTGGGGTCGTAGAACCGCTCGATGAGCGCGAGGGTCGTGCTCTTGCCCGCACCCGACGGGCCGACGAGCGCGACGCGGGCCCCCTGCGGGACCGAGAACGACACTCCGCGCAGCACTTCGGTCGAGGCGTCCGTCTCGAGAGCCGACGGCTCGCCTTCACCCCCGGCGAGGCGGCGCAGATCGTCGGCGACGGACTTGTCGACGTGCGCGTCGTCGAGGGCTGCGAGGGCCGCGTCTTCGGCCTTGCGCCGGGCGGCGACGACGGCCTCGGGATAGCGGAAGCGCACGTCGCGGAACTCGATCGCGGCGGCGGGTGCGACGACGGATGCCGCGGGCTCGCGCTCGACGACGGTCGCCGCGATCTCGGCATCCTTCCCGGTCTCGGTCGGGAGGTCGAGGATCTCCTGGATGCGCCCGAGCGCGCCGAGCGCCTGGTTCACGGAGGTGATGGCGCCGAAGAAGGTGCCGAGGGGTGCGATCAGCATGAAGAGGAACATGACGAATGTCACGAGTGCCGCGACCGAGATGGCCCCGGACGCCACCCGCAGGCCGCCGACGCCGAGCACGACGAGGAGCGAGAGCTGCAGGGCCACGCTCGAGATCGGCACGATGAGCGCGGACACCTTGGCGATGCGCACACCCTGGTCGTATGTCTCTTCCGCGAGTCCGGCGAGGGCCCGCTCCTCGCGGTCGCTCGCGCCGGCCGCCCGGACGGTGCGGATCGAGCCGATGGCCCGCTCGACGCCGGAGGCGAGCTCGCCGACCTTCTCCTGCTGGTCTTTGGTCGCGCGGCGGATGCGTCCGCTGAGCCCGCCGACCACGGCGATCGATGCGCCGATCACGACGACGATGAGCCCCAGGAGGACGGGATCGATCAGCGCCATCGCCACCAGGGCGCCGATGAAGACGACGGAGTTGCCGACGGCGTCGGCGAGACCCTGCGTGAGGACGGCGTAGAGGAGCGTCGTATCCGTGCCGACGCGCGAGACGAGGTCGCCGGTGCGACGCGCGTCGAACTCGCCGATCGGCAGGTGCAGGATGCGGCCGATGAGCTTGCGGCGCGAGGAGTAGACGACCGCTGTGCCGGTGCGCTGGAGGAGGTAGTGCTGGTACCCCGAGATGAGGGACGCGATGACCACGAGCACGACGATGCCCCACACGAGGTAGCCGAGCGGCTCGCTGGCCTCGACGCGGCCGATCAGCACTCCCACGAAGAGCGGCTGCGCGAGGGTGGCCGCGGCACCGACGATGCTCAGGATCGCGACGATGATGAGGACGCGCTTGTGCTCGAAGAGGAAGGGGAGGAGCTGCTTGAGGCTCGCGCGCGGACCCTCTTGAGGTGCGCGCCGGCCGCGGCGGGCTCGGGGAGACGTCGTGGTGGACATGCGGGTTCCCTGTTCCGTGCTCATTCGGGGGATGGGGCGAACGCCCTATCTTCGACCGTACTTCTTGTGAACTGCCTGCTTGCTGACGCCGAGGGCGTCGGCGATGGCGAGCCAGGAGTACCCCTGGGCGCGCGCCAGTCGGACCTGCTCGGCTTCCGCGCGAGCGAGCTCGGCATGAAGTGCCCGCAGGCGGCGCAGCTCGGGCAGCGGGTCGCCGCCCTGTGCTGCGCCGATGGCGGTGCGGATGTCGTCGCTCACGGGTGTCAACCTTAGTTGACGGCATCTCGCGGTGTCAACTTGAGTTGACGTTTGCGTGACGAAGGCCCGTCCCGGTGTACCGGGACGGGCCTTCTGCTGGAACAGGCTGTGCTGATTCTGATCGCGGCAGATCCCGCGTGGCCTCGCTGACGCGAGTCAGCGAGGCCGTCGCCCCTAGTGGGCCATTTGGGCGAGGGCGGTGGGGTCGATGGTGGCGATGGCGCGGGTGTCTTGGAAGGCGCGGATGCCTTCGATGCCTTGTTCGCGGCCGATGCCGGATTGTTTCATGCCGCCGAAGGGGGCGCGCAGGTCGAGGCGGGTGGCGCCGTGGTCGTTGACCCAGACGTAGCCGCAGACCAGCTGCGACCCGACCCGGGTGGCGGATTCCGGCGAGGCGGTCCAGACGGAGCCGCACAGGCCGCCCCAGGTGTCGTTCGCGAGCCGGACGGCGTCGTCTTCCGAATCGAAGGGGAGGATCGGGATGACCGGTCCGAACTGTTCCTGGGTGACCACCCGCAGGCCCGGGTCGGGGTCGACGATGATCGCGGGGCGGAGGAAGTTCCCGCCGGCGAGGTCGCCGGTGGGGAGTTCGCCGTATTCGCGGACGTCCGCGCCGGCATCCTTCGCTTCCTGGATGATGTCTTCGACGAACGCTTTCTGCGCGGCTTGGTGCAGCGGCCCCATCGTGGTCGCCTCGTCCAGCCCGTACCCGATCACCGCCTGGTTCAGCCGCTGCTCCAGCCCGGTGACGACCTCGTTCAGGCGGGAGCGGTGCACGAAGACGCGTTTGGCGTTCATGCAGATCTGCCCGGTGGTGTCGTAGATCGCCGCGTAGAGGCGGTCCAGGTGGGTGTCGTCCAGGATCGCGTCGTCCAGGATCACCGCGGCGTCGTTCCCGCCGAGCTCCAGGGTCACCCGGGTCAGGGTCTGCGACGCCATCTGCATGATCCGCTTGCCCCCGTTCACCGACCCGGTGAAGCACACCTTGTCGACATCGGTGATCAGCCCGGCCATGTTCTCGTCCCGGCCGGTCACGACGTTCAGCACCCCCGGCGGGAGCTTGGCGGCGACCCGCTGCACCACCCGGGTGGTCGCCAGCGGCGCCGACGGCGGCGGCTTGACGATCGCGGTGTTCCCCGCCAGCAGCGCATGCGGCAGCGCCGCGCCGAGGATCGCGATCGGCCAGTTGAACGGCACGATCACCGTGACCACCCCGAGCGGCTGATACGACACCTCGGTGGACACCGGGATCGCGCCGGGCACCACCGGCAGGGTGTGCCCGGTGTCGACCTGGTCGGCGAGCATCAGCGCCAGGTCCCACCGGATCTCGAACACCAGCGCATCCACCCAGGACTCGAACCGGATCTTCCCGTTCTCCTGCGACAAGATCGCCGCATCCGCGTCCCGCTCCTCCGCGATCCCCGCGATCGCGTCCGCCATCATCCCGGCCCGCTCCTGCGCCGACAACGCCGCCCACGCCGGGAACGCCGAGCGTGCCGCCGCGACCGCGTCCGACACATCACCCGGCGACGCCGACGCCGCCTCACCGACCACCACGCCCGGCTTACCCGGGTCCGCGATCCGCAGCACCTCCGGCGTGAACCGCTCCTCCCCACCGATGAACAACCCCGTCCGCACCCCCGAACCCACCGGCGAACCCACCACCGTGTCCGACCGGCCATCCGCGGCATTCGTGCTCACCACCGCGTTCTCCACATCAGTCATCTCGACCACCTCTCTGTGTTCTCCGGTGCGTCGAGCGCGCACCGGCGTCGGGAGAGGCATCCGTCTGAGGGGGCGGACGAGCCGCCGCGCGCAGCAGAAGAATGCGCCTGAATAAAGCCTGCCTCGCGCCGCTCGTCCTGACAAGATTGCGGCGAAATCTCGCGCCAATTTCGTATGCAATGTTCAGACGGCGGCTAGCCTGGGACCGGGCACTCTTCGTCGTGCCCCTCGGCAGCGCAGCCGACGGCCGGGATGTCTCTTTGCGGGAGTTCCGGCGAATCGGCTCGCGCCGGGTTGGCCGCAGGGCAGACGCGAAGGGATCCGCGGGATGACCGACACCGTCGTCGTGGAGGTGGACGAGGACACGACCTCGCGCCCCGACCTGACCCAGCAGATCCGCGAGGCTATCCTCGGCGCCGAGTTCGCACCGCATCAGCGGCTCATCGAGGCGGACCTGAGCGAGCGTTACGACGCCTCCCGCGCCGCGGTGCGCACCGCGCTGCTCAACCTGGCGAACGAGGGACTCGTCGAGCGCGTGCCGAACCGCGGCGCCCGCGTCCGCGCGATCAGCGTCGACGAGGCGGTCGAGATCGTCGAGGTGCGCATCGGACTCGAGACGCTGTGCGCCCGCAAGGCGGCGGAGAATCTGACGGATGCCGACGCCGACGAGCTGCAGACGCTGCGGGGCGCGATCGGCACGGCCGTGACATCCGGCAACCTCGTCGAGTACTCGCGACTGAATCAGGAGCTCGACCGCCGGATCCGGGAGCTCAGCCGGCACCGGACCGCGACACAGCTGCTCGAGCGGCTGCGGGCGCAATCGGCCCGGCACCAGTTCCGGCTCGCATTCCACCCGGGGCGGGCCGCGCAGTCGGCGCCGGAGCACATCGCGATCATCGACGCGATCCTCTCGCGGGATCCCGATGCCGCCGAGGCCGCGACCCGCGCTCACCTCAGCGGCATCGTCGACGTGCTGCGCGGGATGGACTGACCGGGGGAAGCGGTCCTCGTCGGCGCGGCGCGTTTCGTCTCGCTTCGCTCGCTCAACGACCGGGGGGCGACATGGGAAGGGGCGGCCCGCGTCGCGGACCGCCCCCTCACGTCAGAGCTGGATCAGCCCCATTCCTGGGCCGGCGCGTACCCCTTGCCGTTGTACTTCTGCACCTGCACGGTCGAGACGGCGGGCTGGCCGTCCTCGGTCGTGTTGACGCTCGAGCCTTCGAGCATGAGCGGAGCGACGTAGTCCTTGATGGAGCGGAGCTCCTTCATGAAGTCCTCGCGCGTCGGCTCGGTCATCTTCTGGAAGACCTGGTCGAGCGTCGCGCCCACCTGGTACGACCAGACGCAGTGCGGGAAGGCCGGAGTGTCCGGGTAGTCCGCGTACTGCTTGAGACCCTCGAGGAACGTCTTGCCGTCCTCGCTGTCTGCGAAGGTCGGCGCCGCCGCCGACTGGGCGAAGGCGACGGTGTAGACGCCGGGGAAGGCCGAGGCGCCACCGGGCTCGAGGATCGCGCTGGGGCTCGAGGTGTTCGACGGAAGGAACCAGCTGGGCAGCCAGCCGAGCTCCTGCGTCTTCTGCAGCGACGAGATCACGAGAGGCGTGATCGACATCGCGTTGAAGAACACGTCGGCGCCGGAGCCCGCAAGCTCGGTGAGCTGCGCGTCGACGTTGGTGTCGGTCGCCTCGTACGTCAGCTCCTTGACGACCTCGATGTTGTCTGCGCCCTCGATGGCCTTCTTGAAGCCCTCGACGTAGCCCTCGCCGTAGTCGTCGTTCTGCGACAGGATGGCGACCTTGTGGTCGTCGCCCGACGACGCGAGCAGCTTGCCGAACGCCTCGCCCTCGTTTTGGTAGATCGGCACGAAGCCGAGCGACCAGGGGCTCTCCTTCTGATCGCTGAAGATCGGGTCACCCGTCATGATGAGGGCCTGGGGGACCTCGTCGGCGATCGCGGCCTCGCGCCAGGCGCGGTTGGTGGGCGTGCCGAGCCCGGCCGTCATCGCGAAGACGCTGTCCTTCAGCTGGTCGAAGTTCGCGGCCGCCTTCTGCGGGTCGTACGTGTCGTCGAGCGACTTGATCTCGACCTTGCGGGTCTTGCCGTCGCCGAACTCCACGCCTCCGTCGGCGTTCTTCGCGCCGAAGTAGGCGGTGATGCCCGCGACTGTGCAGGTGCCGGGGCCGGCGGTCGGACCCGACAGGGGAGTCGTGATGCCGAGCGTGATCGTGTCGTCGGTGATGCCCGGGCTGGCAGCGGCGGGGCCGCCGCTCTCGCTGGGGCTTCCGCTGTCGCCGCCGCGGGCGCATCCGGCGGCGAGGAGGGCGACGATGCCCAGGCCCGCGACGACCGACACAGCCCGCATCTTGGTGCGGTGGGTGATCATGTGTCCTGCCTTCTCTCTTGTGACTCTGTGGGTGGGTGGGTGGAGGGGCCGTTGCGTCGACGGCGCCAGAGCCTCGGGAGCGACACGAGCCCGCCCGGGAGGACGAAGAGCACGACGAGGAGGATCGCGCCCTGGAGCACGGCCGTGAGACCCGGGTCGATGAGGTTCGTGAGCTGCGGGGTGAGCACGTAGTACGCGCCACCGAGCAGCGAGCCGATGATGCTTCCGGCGCCCCCGATGACCATCGCGGCGACGAGGGTGATGGAGTGGCCGAAGTTCAGCGTCTCGGGCGACGTGTACTGGATGACGACCATGTAGAGGAAGCCGCTCACACCGCCGAGGAGTGAAGCCACCGTGAAGGCGAGCACCTTGTAGCGGTAGGGGGAGATGCCCATCGAGGAGGCGACGGCCTCGTTGCCCTTCACGATCGCGAAGGCGCGGCCGTACTTGCCCCGCACGAGGTTGCGCGTCAGCAGGAACGAGATTCCGGCGATCAGCAGGACGATGTAGAGCTGCCACTGGTCGTCGTACAGGCCGCTCCAGTCCGGGGCATCCGTGAATCGTGCCGAGATGCCCTGCGACCCGCCCGTGAAGTCGGACAGGCGCTTGGCCAGTGGGACGCCGACGATGGGCAGCGCAATGGTGACCATCGCGATCGCCAGGCCGCCCAGGCGGGCCGCCGCGAGAGCGACGAGCAGGCCGACGACGGCCGGGACGATGCACGCGAGCAGGAAGACCAGGACGATGTTCCAGTCCTGCTCGACGCCGTAGGCCGTCACGTACGCGCCGAGCCCGAGGAAGAAGATCTGGCCGAGCGACACCTGGCCCGTGTAGCCCATGACGACGTTGAGGCCGAGGACCGCGACTGCGAAGACGCCGATGCGCGCGATCGTGGTGTTGGCGAATTCGGGGAGCACGAGGGGGAGGACGACGGCGAGCACCACGATGAGCGCGATGCCGGCCCAGCGGACCCAGGGCTTCTGCAGGAAGGCGGTGGCGGTGGACATCAGACGCGCACCACCGCTTTCCGGCCGAACAGGCCCTGGGGTCTCAGGATGAGCACGACGAAGATCATGATGAAGGGCACCGCGATCTTCAGGTCGTGTCCGATGAAGGGCACGTAGACGGCGGCGAGGTTCTCGAGGACGCCGATGAGCCACGCGGCGATGACCACGCCGATGGGACTCGTGAGCCCCCCGATGATGACGGCGGCGAGGGCGTAGACCAGGGCGCCGTCCATCATGTTGGGGGTCAGCGTCAGCTGCGGAGCCACGAGCGCTCCCGCGACGGCCCCGAGTCCGGCGGCGAGTCCCCAGCCGATCATGAGCAGCCGTCCGACGGGCATTCCGGAGAACGCCGCCGACTGAGGGTTGATGGCGACGGCTCGCAGGGCGAGTCCGAGCTTCGTGCCGATGAACAGGAGCTGCAGCAGCACCATGATCGCCACGATCACGAGGATGGTGCCGAGCGACCGCACGCTGATCACGGCGCCCGCGATGTTGATCGTCTCGAGCGGGAACAGCGAGGGGAAGAGCCTGTTGTTGTACGACCAGATCCAGGCGCAGATGCCGGTGATGAGGGTCAGCAGGCCGATCGTCACGACGACGGCCGTGTCGGGGTCGCCTCCCTCGAACTTGCGGATGAGGAAGCGCTCGACGATCGCGCCGATGACGAACGAGACGGCGATGGAGATCAGGATCGCGAGGATGAGTGGCACGCTCCAGGCCGTGAGCTGCCAGGCGATGTAGGCCGAGAGCACGGCCATGCCGCCCTGCGCGAAGTTGATCAGGCCCGTCGCCTGGTTGACGAGCACGATCGCGAGGGCGAGCGCGGCATAGATCGAGCCGGTCGAGAGGCCGTCGATGACGAGCTGGATGAAGGTCCCCACCGGTCAGCCTCCCAGGTACGCGCGGCGGATCTCGTCCATGCCCTTGAGCTCGGCCGAAGAGCCCGTGAGGACGTTGCGGCCCGTCTCGAGCACCGTCGCCGAGTCGACGAGCGTGAACGCGAGGTTGGCGTTCTGCTCCACGATGAGCATCGCGATGCCGGACTCGACGCGCAGCCGGCGGATCGAGTCGTAGACGTTCCGCGCGGTGCTCGGCGCGAGACCGAGGGATGCCTCGTCGAGAAGCAGGAGCCGGGGCTTGGCCATGAACGCCCGGGCGACCGCCAGCATCTGCTGTTCGCCGCCCGATAGAGCGGAGGCGTTGGACTTGATGCGCTCCTGGAGCTGCGGGAAGAGATCGAGGCAGTAGTCGATGTCGGCGGCGATCCCCTTGCGGTCCTTGCGTTTGTACGCGCCGACGCGGAGGTTCTCGCGCACCGTGAGGTCGCCGAGGGTTCCCCGTCCCTCGGGGACGTGGGCGATGCCGAGCCCGGCGACCTGATCGGGTCGGAGGCCCCGGATGTCCTTGCCGTCGAACTTGATCGACCCGCCTGCCCGAACGGTGCCGCTGATCGCGCGGAGCGTCGTCGTCTTGCCCGCTCCGTTCGCACCCAGGATGCCGACGGCCCCTCCGTCGGGCACGCTCAGCGACACGGTGTCGAGCACCTGGACCGGCCCGTAGAACGCCGTGACGTCGGTGAGCTCAAGCAGCGTCATCCGCGGCATCCTTCCCGATGTAGGCCTCGATGACGCGCGCGTCGGACTGCGCCTCGGCGGCGCTGCCCTCCATCAGCTTGCGGCCGTGGTCGAGCACGACGACGCGGTCGGTGAGCGCGGCGATGAGTCCCATGTGGTGCTCCACGATCACGACGGTGATGTCGTCGTCCGCCCGCAGGCGGCGGACGGTGTCGATCAGCTGCTCGACCTCGGTATGGGGGAGACCGGCGGCCGGCTCGTCGAGCAGGAGGAGCCGCGGCTTCATGAGCAGCGCGCGACAGAGCTCGATCCCCTTGTGGAGGCCGTGCGACAGCTCGTCGGCGGGCAGGTTGGCCGCCCAGCCGAGGCCGTTGCGTTCGAGGAGGCGCAGTGCCTCGTCGCGCAGCGCCCGTTCCGAACGGGACGTGCGGGGAAGCCGCAGCGACCACTCGCCGGCACCGCCGGGAAGCCGCGTGTGCGCGCCCAGCAGGACGTTCTCGAGCACCGTCGAGTGCAGCTGGAGGGCCGGGTGCTGGAACGTGCGGGCCAGACCGTGCTGGGCGAGCGTCGCGGGGCGGGAGCCGCTGACCTCGGCGTCGTCGATGCGGATCGAACCGGCCGTGGGCTTGTAGTGACCGCTGATGCAGTTGAACAGCGACGTCTTGCCTGCGCCGTTGGGGCCGACGAGCCCGAAGATCTGCCCCGGCTCGACCGTGAACGACACATCCTGCAGCACCTTGATGCCACCGAACTGCAGGCTCACATCCTGGAGTGTCAGCTGAGCGGCCATGCTCACCCTTCGCGTCGTCGCGTCGTCTGGCTCGGGCACGGGTCGGGTCGACAGGACGACCTGTCCCCGTGAATGGGACGGTACGGATCTGCGCTCAGATTGTCAACGATTTTGGCGTGATTCCCGCGACGCGTTTCCGAATCGTGACCGGGTGCCCGGTGCATCCCTGCCCGCCGATTCATCGTCCCGCCGGCCGCCTTCCCGACGAGGCATCCATTCTGTTGAACGGAAGCGACGCTTCTCGTCGTCGAGGAGGTTCGTAGCGTGGCCGTCATCACCCGACAGGAAGGCCGACGATGACGTCTGAATCTCTCGCAGAAGCGATCGCCCGCGCGGGCAGCCCCGTGGAGCTGCTGCGCAACCAGAACTGGCCGGCGTTCACCTTTCCGGTCGCGCCCGAGTTCACGAACTGGCGCGACGAGCAGCGCGCCTGGAACACGAGCGTGGCGCTCATGGACCAGTCGCACCATATGACCCAGCTGTTCCTCCACGGCGCCGACCTTCTTCCCATGCTGGAGAGCATCTCGCCGAACACCTTCGGCACGTTCCGGCCGGGAGTCGCCAAGCAGCTGATCTCGGTCAACCAGGACGGCTACCTGATCGGCGACGGCATCCTCTTCTACAACGCGGAGGGTCCCGAGGGACTCGTGCTGATCGGCCACCACATCCTCATCGACTGGGTGCGGTACAACGCCGAGAAGGCCGAGGCGGCAGGCAAGGACGTGCACCACCGCCTCGAGGCGAACTCTCACATGCGCCAGGGCCCGCCGACGTTCTACCGGTACGAGCTGCAGGGCCCGCACGCCAATCAGGTCATGGAGAAGCTTTTCAGCGGACCCGTGCCCGAGGTCAAGTTCTTCCACATCGCCGACTTCACGATCGCCGGCAGGAACGTCAAGGCGCTCCGCCACGGCATGGCGGGGCAGCCCGGCTTCGAGTTCTTCGGACCGTGGGAGGACAGCGACGTGGTGCTCGAGGCCATCCTCGACGCGGGGGGCGAGTTCGGCATCCGTCGCGTAGGCGCCAAGGCCTACTCGGCCACGCCGCTCGAATCCGGCTGGGTGCCCACGCCCTTCCCGGCGATCTTCGACGAGGACTTCGCCGAGTACCGCGAGTGGCTGCCGGCCGCGCGCGCGGGATCGATCGGCGGGTCGCTGTACTCCGAGGACATCCACGAGTTCTACATGACCCCCTACGACATCGGGCTCGGCAAGTCCGTGCGCTTCGACCACGACTTCCACGGTCGGGCGGCTCTCGAGAAGCACGCCGAGAACCAGAGGCGCCGCAAGGTCACGCTGCTGTGGAACGCGGAGGATGTCGCGGCCGTCGTCCGCTCGCAGCTCGAGCCCGGTACGCCGGCGAAGTTCCTGGACTTCCCGAAGGCGCGGTACGGCCTCTACCAGATGGACGAGGTCGTCCAGGGCGACCGCCGCGTCGGCATCTCCACCGATGCCGGGTACATCGCCTACGACCAGCTCTACATGTCGCTCGCGACGCTCGACACCGACATCGCCGATGGCGACGAGGTCGAGGTCGTCTGGGGTGAGGACCCCATCTCGCGCAAGGACTCCGTCGACGCCGACCACCGCCAGGTGCGGATCCGCGCCACCGTGGCTCCCGCTCCGTACCACGAGTGGGCACGGACGGTGTATCGGGCAGACGCCTCGGTCCCGGCCTAGACCCGAGGCATCCGTGCGACCCCGGTTCCGCTGAACGGAATCCGGTTAGCATGGCGCCGACGAGGGGAGGTCGCCCATGGCGCGGGGATCGGACGGCGAATCCGTCCTGCACAAGCATCTGCGGGTACTGCAGGCCTTCGACACCCTGCGCCCCTTCCTCACCCTGACCGAGATCGCGGATGCCTCGGGCCTGGCCCTCTCGACCGCGCACCGTCTCGTCGCCGAGCTCGAGCGCGAGGGGCTGCTCGAGCGCATGCCCGACCGCACGTATCGGCTCGGCGTGCGCCTGTGGGAGTTCGCGTCGCGGACGCCGGGCGCCCTCGGTCTGCGGGAGCTCGCGCGACCGTGGCTCGGCGCCGTGCACGCGCGAGTACGGCAGCACACGCAGCTGGGAGTGCTGAGCGGTCGCGACGTGCTCTTCATCGAAAGGATGTCGACGCGCGACGCCGTGCTGAACCTCACGCTGATCGGGGGTCGAACTCCGCTGCCCGTGAGCTCGAGCGGGCTCGTCCTGCTCGCGCACGCCGCTCCCGGACTCGTCGACGAGGTGATCGCCGCCGGGTGGCCGGCGTACACGGCCGAGACGATCCGGCGCGACGCACTGCGCGACAGGCTGCGGCATGTGCGAGCCGACGGATTCGCCATCACGAACGGGCAGATCCACGCCGAGTCCAGCGGTATCGCCGTGCCCGTGCTCGGGCCGCACGGCGCCGTCTATGCCGCGATCGGCGTGGTCGTCGCCAACGACGGGTCGTCGCCGCAGCCCGCGATCGAGCTGCTCACCGTGGCCGCGGCCGGGATCACCCGGGCGCTGGAGGAGGCCTACCTCCCCGACGGCGCCGCGGCGACGCACGACGGCCGCGGCATCCGCGCCCTCATCACCGGCTCGCAGCGCTCGCTCGACTACTTCGCGTCGCTCGACGCCACGCCGTGGCCGACGAGCGGCGGCTAGGGTGAGCACTCGATGACGACGATCGCGATCCTCGGCCTCGGCGAGGCGGGGCGGCTCTATGCCCGCGGACTGCTGTCGGAGGGCGCCGAGGTGCGGGGCTACGACCCGCACCACCGGCTGGGCGACCCGGACGTGCGTCAGCTCGACGACCTCGGCGAGACACTCGCCGGCGCGGGCGTCGTCGTGAGTCTGGTCGGCGGCGCGGCCGCGGCATCCGTCGCCCGCGACGCCCTGCCGCTGGCGGATCCGGCCGCCGTCTACGCCGACCTGAACACCGCCTCGCCCGAGATCAAGCTCGAGGTCGCCGCGCTCGCCGCGGACCAAGGCATCGCCATGGCCGATGTCGCGGTGCTGGCGCCCGTCGTCCGCGCCGCACATCGCACGCCGCTTCTCGCGAGCGGCGCGGGGGCGACTGTCCTGGCGGAGCGCCTGCGGTCGTTCGGGGTGCCGATCACGGTCGTCGACGGCGAGGCCGGTGAAGCCGCCCGGCTGCGACTGCTGCGCAGCGTCTTCATGAAGGGTCTTGCCGCGCTCGTGCTCGAGGCCGATGCGGCGGCACGGGCGGTCGGCGCCGACGCGTGGCTCCGCGCACAGATCGCGGCAGAGCTCGGGCCCGACGGAGCCGACCTCGTCGACCGACTCATCGCCGGCTCGCACCGCCACGCCGTCCGGCGGGAGCACGAGATGCGCGATGCGCTCGCGGCGCTCGAGTCGACGGGTCAGCCGACCGACATGACGCGGGCGACGCTCGCGTGGTTCGAGCGTCTCGTGGCACAGGACGAGGGGTAGGGCCGAGGAGCTCGATCCCCCCGGCCGCGCACAATACCCGCCGACAGGACGCCTTGCAATGACAAGCCGCATTGGGCGGAAACGGCGTTGAAGCGGGGCCCGCGACCTGGCATCGTCGCGTCCGCCGCAACGAGGGCGGTGAGTCACAACGCGAAGGAGCGTCGATGAAATCAGGGTTCAGACGGCTGACAGTGGTGTCGATCGGCATCGCAGCGGCCCTCTTCGTCACCGCGGGGGCCGCGTCGGCCTCGGCGGCCCCGCCGTCCCGCGGTGGCGCGCCTGCGCTCACGGCGGCACAGTGTGCACCCCTCGCCGACCTCACGATCCCCGCCAAGGCGATCGGGCTTCCCACGAACGGCGCAGACATCGACACCGCCGTGTGGGATGCGGCAGGGAACTTCTGCGCGGTCACCGGCTGGATCCACGCGGTCACCGCGCCGCAGGACATGCAGTTCCGCGTGAACCTGCCCGGGGCGTGGAACGGTCGAACGCTGCAGTTCGGCGGCGGCGGCTTCGACGGCTCGCTCGTCACCGCCACGGGTCTCTACACCGCGCAGCCCAACGGCTCGCCCACCGCCCTCTCGCAGGGCTGGGTGACCCTCGGTTCGGACGGGGGACATCAGGGCGGTCCCGGTTTCGACGGCCGGTTCCAACTGGATGAGGAGCTGTTCCTGAACTACGGACAGTGGTCGGTCAAGAAGGCGCACGACGCCGCCTACGCCGTGATCGATGCGGCCTACGGCGTCGACCCGAAGTGGTCGTACTTCATCGGCGGCTCGCAGGGCGGGCACGAGGCACTCGATGCTGCGGCTCGCTACCCGAAGGACTACGACGGCGTCATCGCCAACTACCCGGCGTACAACGTCACGATGATGCATGTCGGCGCCGTCAACTTCCGCGACGCACTGCTGCTGGAGGGGGGTGCCGGTCACCTCAACTCCGCCGAGACGGCCACGATCACGAATGCCGTCTATGCGACGTGCGACCCGCTTGACGGGGTCACCGACGGTCTCATCAGCAACGTGAAGGGCTGCGACGAGGCCTTCGACGTGCGCACTCTCGCCTGCCCCGCGGGCGTGGACCCGGCAGCGGTCGACACATGCCTCTCGGAGGTCGAGATCGAGGCCGCGATCAAGATCACGACCGACTACGACCTCGGCATCGACATCGAGGGCAACTCGATCTTCGCGAAGAGCGCATTGTTCGAAGGCGCCCTCTACCAGGGCTTCGCGGGCTTCGGGACCGGGCCGCTGTCGCAGGGGCTGCAGTTCCAGGTGTTCGATGCGACGATGCGCTACGGCGTCGCGGGCAACCCCCCGGGATTCGACCCGTACACCGTCGACCCGCTCGACTATGCCGACCGCGTGCAGGAGGTGGGCGAGATCATGGACGTCACCGACGTCTCGCTCAACCAGTTCCGCGCCCACGGCGGCAAGATCATCATGACGCACGGGACGATCGACGACTTCATCACGCCGCACAACACCGAGCTCTACTACGCGTCGCTGCAGGATGAGTTCGGCAAGCGCCTGAGCCGGTTCCTGAGGTTCTACGAGGTGCCGGGATGGGGTCACGGGCAGGGTCGCTTCCTCGCGCAGTACGACGGTCTCAGTGCGATCGTCGACTGGGTCGAGAACGGCGTCGCCCCGTCGGGCCTCGTCGCCAGTGACGGCAACCCGGGGGCGAACCGCACCCGGCCGATGTGCGAGTTCCCGTCGTGGCCGAAGTATGTCGGCTCCGGCTCCGTCGACCAGGCGAGCTCGTACACCTGCGTCACGAACTGACCCGCTCGCCAGGAACGTGAGGCCCGGGCACCCACGCGGTGCCCGGGCTTTCGCGGTTCACCCTCGGGTCATGCGGGATGCCGGGGCTTCGGGCGGCGTGAGCACATCCCGAGATCGGCGAGCGCCATCTGCCAGAGGGCGCACGGCATGCCTCGGCCGCGGCATCCCCTCGGGTCGACTGAAGGGGTACGCGTCACGCAGAGCACGCGAGATCTGCGCGGACGCGACGGTCAGGAGCTCCACGGTCGGCAGCGGCGAGGAACGGTCATTGGGCACGACCACGCCCAGCGCCGCGTGGACCGCGCCACGAGATCCCACGATCGGCACCGCGATGCCCCGCGCCTCCCGGTGCACGTGTCCATCCGTGACGGCGAATCCGTCGGCGCGCACACGCCGCAGCCGCGCCCGCAGCTCGTCGGCGTCGCGGATCGTCGCTGCCGTGTACCGGGGCCAGCCGGCGGCGATCACCTCGTCGATCACCCCGCGCCCGGCGTGCGCGAGCAGCACGAGTCCGCTCGAGCTGACCGGAAGCGGAACGCGGCCGCCGATCACCGTGGCGTTCACGACGGCCTCGCGCGTCGAGAGCCGCTCGATGAAGAGTACGTCGCAGTCGCTCAGCACGCCCAGCTGCGTGTGCTGCCGTATCCGCGAGTGGACCACCTCGAGCGATGGGCGGGCGAGTTCGCGCAGTCCCACGGCGCCGGGCGTGCGCGACGCGAACTCCCAGAGACGGATGCCGAGCCGATACGTGCGCTCGGGCGTGCGCTCGAGCAGTCCCTCGCGCTCGAGTTCGGCGACGAGACGGTGGGTCGTCGACACCGGCAGTCTCGTCGCGTCGGCGATCTCGCCCAGCGTGAGGAACGGCCGCAGGATGTCGAAGGCCTCGAGCACGCGCAGATGACGATGCAGGACCGACTCGCCGTCCGAGCCGTGGGCCATCGCAGACCTCCCTGTGGAGGCGACGGATGCCGCGGCATCCGTCCCCTCACGTGAGTCAGTTCTTGCGGTAGTTCTCGCGGGCGAACGCCGAGTAGGGAGCCGGATAGACCGTTGCGCGGATCTCGATCTGCCGGTGCGGCTCGACGGCGGGCTTGGTGGAATTCGGCTCCTCGCCCCAGAGGACGACGACCTCCGTCCCAGGTTCGGCATGGGCCGCATCGAGGCTGGCGAGGGAGGCGAACACCTGCTCGCCGGTGATGTAGCCGGCGTCGTGCGAGATGCCCACGTCGGCGCCGTCGACCAGGACGCGGTCCACCTGATAGACGCCGTAGCGGGCCTTCGGAAAGTCGATGTACTTCGCCGGGATGCCGGGCTCGTAGAGCGAGCGCTGCGCGGCCGCGACATCCTCCGGTTTCCACACCAGGGTGACCTTCTGACGCTGCTCGGCGGCGGAATGCCGTTCGAGGGCCGCGCGGCCGATGAAGTCGTGATCGAAGGCGACGCTGCGGCCATAGCCGAGGTCGTAGGGCGTGAGGTAGTAGTCCTCGATGTCGTCGGACGTGAAGCTCCCGGCCAGCGAGCCGACCCGGTTCGCCGGCAGCCACGCGAGGTAGTCGGCCGAGCCCTCGCCCGTGAAGATGGCGGGCAGCGGGGACGGCACCCACGCCGACTCGAGGTTGGCCGACGAGTACGCCTTGGCGCCCACGAGCACGAGGCCGAACTCCTCTCCCGCCGCCAGGATCGCGTTCCGGACCCGTTCGCCCTCCTCCCACGGTCCGAAGAGCTCGAAGCCCGGCTGGCCGGCCATGCCGTGGCGGAGCGAGCGCACCTCGGTCCCGTCGATCGTGAACGTGGCCATGTGGAAGAACTTCGTCGGAGGCACCGGCGCTCCGGTGAGCTTCTCCATGAGCGCGAGGGCGTGCGGTCCCTGCAGTTCGTAGCGGTAGAGCTTCGGTGGCACGCCGGCTTCGCGCATGAGCGAGTTCGCATCGCGCTCGAAGGTGACGTCGTAGTCACCCGACTCGCCGATGTACTGCACCCAATCGAGCACCATGAACCAGCCCACGAGGTCGAACACGTCCTCCTCGAGGTGGAAGAGGATCGCGTCGCCGATGAGGTAGCCCTCGCGATTGACCGCGACGAACTGCTTCGCGCGGTCGACCGCGAAGTTCTCGAAGCTGTTCACGCCGGTGTCGCGCAGCAGCCGGAGCGCGTCGGGACCCGAGATGAAGAGGTCCGTCATGTGGTGCGACTGGTCCAGCAGCGCGACGCTCGTGCGCCACGACAGCTGCTCGGAACGCCAGTTCGTGAACTCCGGCGTCACGGGGAAGATGGTCGGTCGGGCCTGCGCGTTGCGCAGCAGCTCGACGGGACTGCCTGCACGCGCGATGGCGTCGGCGGCCGATTCGGACATCGGGGAACTCCTTCGTTCGGGTGGGTGCCGGGCCAGGGTCAGAGCGACCCGGACGAGCGCCAGCCGCCGTGGTACTCGAGGCGGGCCGTCTCGGCGTAGGGGACGGGGCTGACGATGGCGCGCACCGCGATCTGCTCGTGCGGCTCGACCGTCGTCTTGCGCGAGCCGCCGTCCGGCTCGCCCCACACCACCCGCACCTCGGTGCCCAGCTCGATCTCCCGGTCGACGGTGGCGAGCGACAGCCCCCGCTTCTCGTTCGCCGTCACGCCCGTGAAGAGCGACAGGCCGACGTTGTTGCCGTCGGCGTCGATGACCGAGTCGTAGTTCGACGAGCCGTAGTTGGCGTTCGGCAGGTCGAAGAACTGGTAGCCCGGTCCCTCGCGGTCGATGACGCTCGTGAGGATCTTCGCGAGGTCCTCGTCGTCCCACGCGAGGGTGACCTTCTTCCGCTGCGTCTCGGAGTCGACCTTCTCGAGCGCCTCACGGCCGATGAAGTCGTGGTCGAACTTGACGAAGGAGCCGTAGCCCAGCTCCCACGGGGTCAAGTAGTAGTCCTCGATGTCGTCGGACACGAACGAGCCCGCGAGGGCGTTGATCGCCTCGTAGCTGTTCGCGGGAAGCCACTCGCGGTACGCGCGCTCCTCCTCGCTCGAGTAGACGGCGGGAAGGGGCGACGGGATCCAGCCCGACTCCAGGGTGTTCGACGAGTAGGCCCGCGAGCCGCAGGGCTCGATGCCGAACTCGCGCCCGGCCTCCAGGATCGCGTCGCGGATCCTGCCGTGCTGCTCGTAGGGACCCCAGAGCTCGAGGCCGGGGGCTCCGGCCATCCCGTGCCGAAGCGTGCGGACGTGCTCGCCGTCGATCTCGAGCTCGCCCATGTGGAAGAACTTGACCTGCTCGAGCGTGCCGCCGTTGAGCTTCTCGATGATCTGCCAGGCGTTGGGTCCCTGGATCTGGAAGCGGTAGTACTCGCGGTGGACGGCCTGGCCGTAGGGGCGCGAGGGGGAGCGGTCGTCGTACCGGAACTCGACGTCGTAGCCGCCCGTCTCGGCGTGGAACTGAAGCCAGTTCGCCGCCGGTGCGCGGCCGACGTAGACGAACTCGTTCTCGGCTTCGTGGAAGAGTATGCCGTCGCCGATCACGCCGCCGTTCGACGCCGTCGGCACGAACTGCTTCGCGGTGTCGACCGGGAAGTTCGCGAAGCTGTTGATGCCCGTCTCGCGGAGCAGTCGGAGCGCATCGGGACCCGACACGAAGAAGTTCACCATGTGGTGCGTCTGGTCGTAGAGCACGGCCGTCTCGCGCCACGCCTTCTGCTCGCGGCGCCAGTTGGTGAACTCGGCGGGGACGACCGGGTAGATGTACGTGCCGAGCTGCGAATTCCGCAGCATCTCGACGACGTTGCCCTTTTCGTCCAGCAGCTCCTGAAGGTTGCGCGCCATGACGGTCCTCGACTTCCTTGTCTCGTGCGGGGGTCTGTCGGCATCGTAGGCACGAGCGTTTCCCTATGTCCAGAGGTATGCCGGTCGCCAAGATTGTAAACATAATCTTGACCAATATGCCAGGGTGTGATTCGCTGGCGTTGTCGCCGATCGACGCCGACGGCGGCTGTTCGCCCGCGTGCGGGCGGCCGAGCTTCGAAGGAGCACGATGGCCGACAACGGGTCCACGATGCTGGTCGTGAGCGCTCATGCGGGCGACTTCGTGTGGCGTGCCGGCGGAGCGATCGCCGCGGCCACGATGCGCGGGGAGCGGGCGGTCGTCGTATGCCTGTCGTACGGGGAGCGCGGCGAGTCGGCGAGCCAGTGGCTGCAGGGCAAGACCCTCGATGAGATCAAGGCGATCCGCCGCGAGGAGGCGTCTGCCGCGGCATCCGCTCTGGGAGCGGAGATCGAGTTCCTCGACCTCGGCGACTACCCGCTCGTGGAGTCGGAGGATGCCGTGGCGAAGCTCGTCGACGTCTATCGGCGCGTGCAGCCCACGGTCGTGCTGACCCACCCGCTCGCCGACCCGTACAACGGCGACCATCCGGCGGCGGCGCGCATGGCGCTGCAGGCGCGAGTTCTCGCCCAAGCGATCGGGGTGGCCAACTCGGACGGCTCGTTCCCCGGCAAGGACGACATCATCGGCGCTCCGCCGGTCTTCTTCTTCGAGCCGCACCAGCCCGAGCAGAGCGACTTCAAGCCCAACGTCCTCCTCGACATCACCGACGCCTTCCCGCGCAAGCGCGCCGCGATGGAGTGCCTGCCCGCGCAGAAGCACATGTGGTCGTACTACACCGACCTGGCGATCCGCCGCGGCGTGCAGGTCAAGCGCAATGCGGGCCCCAACCTCGGCCTGCCGCACGAGACGATGGGCGAGGCGTACATGCGCTACTTCCCGCAGGTGACGGGCGTGCTCGAATGACGGCACGCCCCGTCATCGTCACCGACATCGCCCGAGCGGATGCCGCGGTCGTCGACGCACTCGCCGTCCACGGCGTCGCGACCGTGCACGAGGCGATGGGCCGGACGGGGCTGGTCGGCCCCGGCATCCGTCCCATCCAGGACGGCGCGCGCATCGCGGGGTCGGCCGTCACGATCCTCTCGTGGCCCGGCGACAACCTCATGATCCACGCGGCGATCGAGCAGTGCCGGGAAGGCGACGTGCTCGTCATCGCGACGACGTCGACGTCGAGCGACGGCGCGTTCGGCGACCTCTTCGCCACCGCCCTGAAGGCACGGGGCGTGCGAGGTCTCGTGACGACGACCGGAGTCCGGGATGTCGCGGACCTCCGTGCAATGGGATTCCCGGTGTGGTCGAGCGCCGTCCACGCTCAGGGCACCGTCAAGGCGACAGCCGGCTCGGTCAACGTGCCGATCGTCGTGGCCGGCGCGACCGTGCGTCCCGGCGATGTCGTGATCGCCGACGACGACGGGGTCGTCGTCGTGCCGCGCTTCGAGGCTGCCGACGCGCTGGCGGCTGCCGATGCCCGGGTCGAGAAGGAGGCCGCCGACCGCGACGCCTACGGATCGGGCGCGCAGCTCAGCCTCGACCGGAAGGGCCTGCGCCAGACGCTCGCCGACCTCGGCGTGACCTATGTGACGCAGGCGGAGTACGACGATGGCGGCCGCTGACTTCGATCTGGCCGGCGCCGTGCGAGACGGCATCCGCTGCATGCTCATGCGCGGCGGAACGTCGAAGGGCGCCTACTTCGTAGCCGACGACGTGCCGGCCGATCGGGCCGTGCGCGACGATCTTCTGCTCCGGATCATGGGCAGCCCGGACCCGAAGCAGATCGACGGGGTCGGCGGCGCTCATCCGCTCACGAGCAAGGTCGCCATCGTCTCGCCGTCGTCCGAGCCCGGCATCGACGTCGACTACCTCTTCCTGCAGGTCGTCGTCGACGAGCCGGTCGTGAGCGACGCGCAGACGTGCGGCAACCTGCTCGCGGGCATCGGCCCTTTCGCCGTCGAACGCGGCCTCGTGCCCGCCGGCGGCGACCACACGTCGGTGCGCATCCGGCTCGTGAACACCGGGGATGTCGCGACCTCCGCCTTCCCGACGCCCGGCGGCCGCCCGGACTACGCGGGAGAGCAGGCCATCGACGGCGTGCCCGGCACCGCCGCCCGCATCGAGCTCGAGATGTCGTCGGGTGGTCGCCCCCTGCTGCCCACGGGTCACGTCGTCGACGAGATCGCCGGCCACGCCGCAACGCTCGTCGACAACGGCATGCCCGTCGTGCTCCTCCGCGCGGAGGACTTCGGCGTCACCGGTGACGAGAGTCCCGCCGAGCTCGAGTCGAGGGCCGACCTGCGATCGCAGATCGAGGCCGTGCGCCTCACCGCCGGCAAGCTCATGGGCCTCGGCGACGTCACGACGCAGACCGTGCCGAAGATGTTCCTCCTCTCGCCGGCCCGCAACGGCGGTGCGATCTCGACGCGCGCCTTCATCCCGTCTCGGGTCCACCCGTCGGTCGGCGTGCTCATGGCGGCCTCGGTCGCGGCGGGGATCAGCATCCCGGATGCCGTGGGCTCCGAGTTCGCGCGCCTGCCCGCCGAGGGACCGATCGAGGTTGAGCACCCGTCCGGGTCGTTCCCCGCGCTCGTGCGCGTCGGCAAAGCCGACGACGGCGCGTGGACCGGAACGTCGACCTCGATCCGCACCGCTCGCAAGCTCTTCGACGGGCTCGTGTTCCCGCGCGCCTGATCGGCCGATCCCGTCACGTCAGAGAGGACATCATGACCGACTCCACCGCCTTCGACGTCGCGCATCTCGCGAACGTCGAACTGCTCACCCCCGAGTTCGACAAGAGCCTGTGGTTCTTCCGCGACCTCCTCGCGATGCGGGTCGTCGCCGAGGCGGGCGACTCGGTGTTCCTGCGCACGTGGGACGAGTACGAGCTCTACACGATCAAGCTCACGGCATCGGATGCCGCGGGCGTCGGCCGCACCTCGTTCCGCGCTTCATCGCAGGAAGCCCTCCAGCGCCGCGTCGCCGCGATCGATGCGATGGGCCTCGGGGACGGCTGGGTCGACGGCGAGGTCGGCACGGGTCCGACGTACGCCTTCCGCGACCCGGACGGGCACGCGATGGCGATCTACTACGAGACCGAGCGGTACGAGGCATCCGACGAGGACCGCCCTGCCCTGAAGAACCAGGCATCCGCGTTTCCCGGCCGCGGAGTCAACGCTCGGCGTCTCGACCACATCAACTACCTGGCGAAGGATGTCGAGGCCAACGGCGAATTCCTCGCTCGCGCGCTGGGCATGCGCGAGTCCGAGCGCATCCGCCTCGACTCGGGGAGATTCGCGGCGTGGTGGTTCCACTTCTCGCTGAAGTCCTACGACGTCGTCTACTCGGACGACTGGACCAAGCACGGCAACCGCCTGCATCACATCGCGTTCGCTCCCGACACGCGTGAGGACATCCTCAAGGCCGCCGACATCTTCCTGGAGAACGGCATCCACATCGAGTCGGGCCCGCACAAGCACGCCATCAACCAGACGTTCTTCCTCTACGTATGGGAGCCAGGCGGCAACCGGATCGAGTTCGCCAACGCCGGCGCCCGCCTGCTGCTCGACCCCGACCAGCCGGTCGTGGAGTGGTCCGAGCAGGAGCGCAAGAAGGGTCAGGCGTGGGGCATGAAGACCATCGAGACCTTCCACACCCACGGCACCCCGCTGGTCTGAGCGACTACTTCCAGACGTCCGCCGCGATCTCGACGACCGACCTGATCTTCGCCCACTGCTCGTCCTCGGTGAGGAGGTTGCCCTCCTCGGTCGAGGCGAAGCCGCACTGCGGGCTCAGCGCCAACTGCTCGAGGGGCGCGAAGTGGGACGCCTCCTCTATGCGCTGCTTGACGACCTCCGGGTCCTCCAGCTCGCCGCTCTTGGTCGTGATGAGGCCGAGCACGACGATCTTGTCGCCCTCGGGGAGGAAGCGGAGGGGCTCGAAGCCGCCGGCGCGCTCGCTGTCGTACTCGAGGAAGTAGCCGTCGTACGCGGTGTTGCCGAGGAGCTGCTCGGCAACGGGCTCATAGCCGCCCGAAGAGATCCAGGTGGAGCGGAAGTTGCCGCGACAGACGTGCGTCGTGATGACCAGGTCGTCGGGCTTGCCTTCGAGGATGCGGTTGAGCAGCGTCGCGTAGCGCTCGGCGATGCCGTCGGTGTCGATGCCGCGCTCGCGGGCCTTCTCGAGCTCGACCTCGCTGCACAGGTAGGCCCATGCCGTGTCGTCGAACTGCAGGTAGCGGGCGCCGGCGTCGTAGAACGCCTGCCACGCGTCGCGGTACGCCTGGACCAGGTCGTCGGTGATCGCGGGGTGGCCGCCGGGGTAGGCGACGGGGTCGATGTGGCCCGGCTCGACCCGGAAGTCCAGGACCGTCGGAGCGGGGATGGTGAACTTCGGCGTCACGCCTGCGGCCTCGGCCCGCTCCTTGAGGAAGCGGAAGTGCGCGAGGAAGGGGTGGTCCGCCGGGAAGCGGATGGGGCCTGAGACGTGCACTCCGCGGGGCTTGGTCTGGACCCCCTGGAACTGGATACCGTGATCGAGCTCGACGATCTCGACACCCTCGAGGAAGCCGAAGAAGTCGAAGTGCCACCAGGAGCGCCGGAACTCGCCGTCGGTCGCGAGCTCGAGTCCGGCGGCCTTCTCCTTCGCGACGAGGTCGGCGATCGCGTCGTCCTCGACGGAGCGCAGTGCGGCGGTCGAGAGGTCGCCCTCGGCGTGCTCGTGCCGCGCCTCGGCGACGCCGACGGGTCGCAGGAAGCTCCCGACGATGTCGGCCCGGAAGGGGGCGCGCTGGCGGACGGAAGTCGAGGCGGAGTGAGTCACCCGGCGATCGTAGTCACAGCCGACCGCCCGCGCCCAGAGGAGCGTCACATGTCGTCACCGTCCGGCCGGGGGCGGTGTCGGGCCCCGGCGTTAGGGTTGTTCGGTGCCCGCCCCTGTCATCGACGCCCGCAACCTCGTCAAGGCCTACAAGGTCAAGGGCAAGCCCGACTTCCTCGCGGTGGACGGCCTGTCCTTCGAGGTCGCACCGGGCGAGTCGTTCGGTCTCCTGGGCCCGAACGGCGCCGGCAAGTCCACGACGATGAAGATGATCGGCGCGGTCTCGACGCGCACGAGCGGCGACCTCACGATCCTCGGTCTCGATCCCGATCAGTACGGGCCCGAGATCCGCTCCCGCCTCGGCGTCGTGCCGCAGCAGGACAACCTGGACGGCGAGCTCAACGCTCGCGAGAACCTCTTCATCTACGGCCGCTACTTCGGGCTCCCGGCCAAGGTGTGCCACGAGAAGGCCGACGAGCTCCTCGCCTTCGCCGCGCTCGAAGACAAGGCCAAGAGCAAGGTCGACCAGCTCTCGGGCGGCATGAAGCGCCGTCTGACCATCGCGCGCGGGCTCATCAACGACCCCCGCATCCTGCTCCTCGACGAGCCGACGACAGGTCTCGACCCGCAAGCCCGCCACGTGCTGTGGGACCGCCTCTTCCGCCTCAAGGAGCGCGGCACGACGCTCGTGCTCACGACGCACTACATGGACGAGGCCGAGCAGCTGTGCGACCGCCTCATCGTCGTCGACAAGGGGCGCATCATGGCCGAGGGCACCCCCGCGTCGCTCATCCGCCAGCACTCCAGCCGCGAGGTGCTCGAGGTGCGCTTCGGCTCCGACCGCAATCAGCAGGTCGCCGCGCAGCTCGAGGGCATCGGCGACCGCGTCGAGGTGCTGCCCGACCGCATCCTCATTTACACCGACGACGGCGAGGCCGCGCTCGAGCGCATCAGCCACCACGGCCTCGAGCCGCTCACCTCGCTCGTGCGCCGGTCGAGCCTCGAAGACGTCTTCCTGCGCCTGACCGGAAGGTCGCTGATCGAATGAGCGGCCCGCAACCGGCTCGCGAACCCGGCGAGGTATCACGGATGCCTGGGGGCGAGGCATCCGCCACCCGCACGCAGCCCTCGCTCGACGAGCTTCGAGCCGAGGCGATGGAGTGGGGCCGCAAGCCCCGCCGCCGCGGCACGCTCTACGTCACCGAGCACATGGTGCGCGCGATGCGGGCCTACGGCTGGACCATCATCGTCAACGCGCTCGGCCAGCCGATCCTCTACCTGCTCGGACTCGCGGTGGGTCTCGCGGCCCTCATCCAGGCGCCCATCGAGGTCGACGGGCGGGAGGTCCCGTACCTCGTCTTCGTCGCGCCCGCGCTGCTCATGACGGCCGCGATCGCGGTGGCATCCGAGGAGTTCACCTACCCCGTCATGGCGGGATTCAAGTGGCGGCGCTACTTCTACGGCTTCAACGCCTCGCCGATCGGCTCGCCGCAGATCGCCGGGGGAGTCGTCGCGGGAGCGGCGGCACGCATGGCCGTCACGGTCGTCCTCTACTACTTCTTCATCTGGATCTTCTTCGCGTGGCTCTATCCCGGCGAGACGAATCCCGGCACCGCCTGGCTGATGATGCCGATCGGCGTGCTCGCCGGTCTGTCGTTCGGCATCCCGCTCATGGCGTACGCCGCGTCGATCGAAGACGACAAGGGCCAGTTCGCCCTCGTGCAGCGCTTCATCTTCATGCCGATGTTCCTGTTCTCGGGCACGTTCTACCCCCTGACCAACCTGCCGCTGTGGCTGCAGTGGATCGGCTGGATCTCACCGCTCTGGCACGCATCCGAGCTCGGTCGCGCCGCGACCTACGGCGACCTCTCGTCGCCGCTCGTCTGGGTCAATCTCCTCTACCTCCTCGCGCTCGCCGTCGGCGGCTTCCTCATCGGCCGACGCGTCTTCACGAACAGGCTCGCGAAATGACCGCAGTGTCGACGACGACGGATGCCCCACCCCGCCGGGGGAGCGTACGCGCCCTGTGGGCCGGCAACCCCTTCGCGGTCGTGCAGCGCGGACTCATCGCCGCGCGCTCGTCGAGCTGGATCGTCGTGTTCTCGGGCTTCTTCGAGCCCGTCTTCTACCTCGCATCGATGGGCATCGGCCTCGGATCGATCATCGGCGACGTCGAGACGTCCGCCGGTGTCGAAGTCCCGTATGCGGCGTTCATCGCGCCCGCGCTCCTCGCCGTGTCGGCGATGAACGGCGCCATCTACGACTCGACGTGGAACGTGTTCTTCAAGCTCAACTACGGCAAGCTCTACGAGGGCATGCTCGCGACCTCGCTCGGTCCGCTCGACGTCGCTCTGGGCGAGATCCTCTACGCGCTGCTGCGCGGTCTGCTCTACGCCACCGGCTTCCTGATCATCATGCAGATCCTCGGGCTCAACCTCGCCTGGACGGCGATCCTCGCCATCCCGGCGGTGCTGCTCATCGCGTTCGGCTTCGCGGCGCTGGGGATGGCCGTCACGAGCTACATGAAGACGTTCCAGCAGATGGACTGGATCAACTTCGTGCTGCTGCCGATGTTCCTCTTCTCGGCGACGCTGTACCCGATCACGGTCTACCCCGAGTGGGTGCAGACGATCGTCATGGCCTTCCCGCTGTGGCATGCGGTCGAGCTGATCCGCGGCCTCACGACGGGGGTCATGAGCCCCGACATGGGCTGGCACCTTCTGTACTTCGTCGTCATGATCGTCGTCGGCCTCATCTTCACGACGAAGCGGCTCCGCGCCCTCTTCCTCGACTGACGGAATCGTTGCGGTCAGGCGCCGCGGCGCCGCACGGCGATGAGCCACCCCGTCGAGAAGCCGACCCCGAGCAGTCCGACTCCGGCGACAAGGAGCCACCAGACGGTCGCCGGCCAGAGACCGAGGCCGGGCGTGAAGACCGCATCGGCCAGTGGCTGGTAGGCGTAGTAGCCGAAGGACGCCTGCGACTCGACGACCAGAGCCATGAGGACGCCGGTGGTCGCCGCAAGCGCGGAGACGATGAGCAGAGCGGTGATCGCTGCTCGTCCCCGTCTCACAGCGCCAGGCTATCGAAGCCGGGCCGGGCCCGGGTTCCTCGGGCCGGAGGGTCGCACTGTCAACCCGCTTCTCGCTCCGCCCGCCTCGGGCGAGAGTCGAGGAAAGATCGAGGAGGCTCCATGTCCGACACGAACAAGCCGCACACCCATCACTCGGAGGATGCCCAGGCCGACGACGCCCCTCCCACGGACGCCGTGAGCGACGAGGTGAAGGAAGACGCCGCGAAGGCCGAGTCATCCGGCGGCGCAGGCGACCTGCCCGACGAGCCTGCGCTCAGCCACCCCTGACCTCCGGGTCGGGGCACAGCAACTGCCGCGCCGGCTGGAACCGCGCGCGAGCGCATCAGCCGCCGGCGGGCGGAGGGGAACCGACGAGCGGAGGGCGTTTCCGGCCGAAACGCCCTCCGCTCGCACGTTCCCCTCCCTCCATCGGCGGGAGAGGGCAGATCGCCGCGGGCGAGCATCGGGCGCAAGATCCCCTACCTGCGCAGCGGGTCAGAGCAGGCCGCGGCGTGCGAGCTCGGGGCGCACTCCCTCGGCGAACCAGTACGCCTCCTCGAGGTGCGGGTACCCGGACAGCACGAACTCCGTGAAGCCGACGGACCGGTACTCCGCAATCAGGGCGGCGACCTCGGCGTAGCTTCCGACGAGCGCGGTGCCGGCGCCGCCCCGCACGAGCGATGCGCCGGCCCACAGGCCCGGGTGGATCTCGAGATCGGCGCGGGTCGTGCCGCCGTTCGTCAGGGCGAACTGACGCTGCTGTCCGACGGAACCTGAGCGCGCGAAGGCCGCGCGCCGCTCGGCGACGACGGACGGATCCAGACCCGAAACCAGGCCGTCGGCGATGCGCCACGCCTCGTCCGACGTCGGTCGTGCGATCGTGTGCAGACGGATGCCGTAGCGCAGCGCTCGCCCGTGATCCGCGGCCCGCTCGGCGACGCGCCGGATCTTCTCCCCGGCCTGGGCGGGCGGCTCGCCCCACGTCAGGTAGACGTCGGCGTGCTCGGCCGCGACGTCGATCGCGGCATCCGAAGACCCTCCGAGGTAGATCTCGGGTACGCGCGCGATCGGGGAGACGTACGCGTCCTCGATGTCGAAGAAGTCACCGCGGAAGCTCGTGCGCTCGCCGGTCCACAGGCGCATGAGGATCGTGAGGTACTCGGCGGCCCGCGCATAGCGCCCGTCGTGGCCGATCCGGTCGCCGAAGCGTCGCTGCTCGGCATCCTCGCCGCCCGCGACGACGTTGATGCGCAGGCGGCCGTCGCTCACGCTCTGGAAGGTCGTCGTGATCTGAGCCTGAAGCGTCGGCGAGACGAGCCCCGGCCGCACGGCGACGAGATATTCGAGCCGTCGGGTGTGCTGCGTGAGGGCGGTCGTGATCGTCCAGCTCTCCTCGTTCCCGCCGCCGGTGGGCACGAGCACCGCCTCGTAGTCGAGGTACTCGGCTGCGCGCGCGATCTGCGCGATGTAGTCGAGTGTCGGCCGTCGGGATGCCGCGTTCATCCGGGCCGGGTTGTTGTCCGTCGCACTGCCCAGTGCGAGGTTGGTGCGGGAATCGCCCGTCAGGGGCAGGAACCAGTCCAGGATCACCGGCCCCGCCGCGGCTTCCGTGCCCATCCCTCGCTCCTCGCCGCGCCCCCGGCGGGCGCCGCCTCAGGCTATTCCGCATCGGACGAAGGGCACGTTCCAGGTTGCGATCTGTGACACCGCCCGAAACGAGAAGAGTGGATGCCGCGACCGGGGCCGCGGCATCCACTCTCGGCGGATCGGGTCAGAGCGAGCCGGTCACCCCGACGCCGATGTTGTCGTCGTAGTCGATGTCCTTCGTCTCCTTGGAGAAGAGGAGCGCGATGAGGGTGAGGACCGCCATGGCCGACAGGTAGAGGCCGACAAGCCACGGCGAACCGCCCGTCGCGGCCCACAGCGCCACAGCGACGATCGGCGCCAGCGCGGCACCGAGGATCGACGAGACGTTGTACGAGATCGCCGAGCCGGAGTAGCGGACGTTCGTCGGGAAGAGCTCGGGCAGCACGGCGCCCATCGGCCCGAACGTCGCGCCCATGAGCATGAACCCGAACACGAGGAACGCCTGCACCATCGCGCCCGTGAACTTCGGGTCCGCCTGCGGCAGCAGGAAGAGGTTGAACGTGAGGCCGAAGACGATGATGAGGACCGTCACCCAGATGAGGAGCTTGCGGCGGCCGATCGCGTCGGCGATGGGTCCCGACAGCAGCGTGAAGATGCCGAAGAACACCACGCCGATGATCTGCATGATGACGAAGTCGGTGTAGCCGAAGCCGAGTCCGGGATAGAACTGCGCCGCGAACGCCGTCGCATCGAAGGTCTTGCCGGCGGCCTCCGCCTGCGCCGCCGCAGCCGCAGCCGCGACGTCGACGCTCGCCGCCTTCGTGCCGTACGACAGGGTGAAGTTCGTCATCAGGTAGAAGAGCACGTAGGTCGCCAGCATGATGAAGGTGCCGAGGATCAGCTCCTTCCAGTGGTGACGGATGACCACGGCGAGCGGGAACTTGCGGATCGCGCCCTTCTGCTCCGCCTTCGCGAACGTCTCGGATTCCACGAGCCGCAGGCGCACCCAGAGGCCGATGATCACCATGACGGCCGAGAACAGGAACGGCACGCGCCAGCCCCAGGCGAGGAATGCCTCGGAGCGCTGGGCACCGCCGTCCGGGTGGGGGAGCAGGAAGTTGATCGCGAGGAAGACCCCGTTCGCGATGATGAAGCCGAGGGGAGCCCCGAGCTGCGGGAACGTGCCGTACCAGGCGCGCTTTCCGCGAGGGGCGTTCTCGGTCGCGACGAGTGCCGCCCCCGACCACTCCCCGCCGAGCGCGAAGCCCTGCGCGAGTCGCAGGATGAGCAGGAGGAAGGCCGCCCACCAGCCGATGTCGTTGTAGGTGGGGAGGCAGCCGATGAGGAACGTCGCGATCCCCATCGTGAGAAGGGATGCCACGAGCGTCGCCTTGCGGCCGAAGCGGTCGCCGAAGTGGCCGAACACGATCGCGCCGAGGGGGCGCGCGACCATGGCCGCACCGAAGACGCCGAACGAGGCGAGCAGTGCCGTGGTGTCGTTCCCGGTGGGGAAGAAGAGGATCGGGAAGACCAGGACGGCCGCCGTCGCGTACGCGTAGAAGTCGTAGAACTCGATCGTGGTGCCGACGAGGCTGGCGGTGATGACACGCGAGCGGGGGTTGGCAGGCGCAGCCGTGCGGGATGGGGAAGTTGCGGTGGAAGACATGAGGAACCTGTCGAGAGAACGGGGTGTCGTCCTCATGGGACGCGCCGGTGGCGCGCGCCCGGAGCAGGGGTGTCGCAGCGGGCGGCTCGTCGCTGGGTCACCGGGGTGTCGGCGGATTCGCCGGCACACGGTCTCCGAGCTTACCGGCGCAAAACGGAAGGCGGGTCCGATCGGACCCGCCTTCGTTACGACGTGTGAGCTGCGGAGCTCAGCGCCAGAGCACCGCGATGCCCGCATTGACGAGCGTCAGGATGCCGATCGACCAGAAGATGCCGGCCGGCACCGAGCCGGTCTTCTTCTGGCGGCCCATGCCGATGCCGAGGAGGGCTCCGATGACGAGCAGGATGACGAGCTTGGTGCCGATCTTGACGTAGTTGAGGTCGTAGTCGATGCCCCACGGAGCGGCGAGGGCGAGGCCGGCGACACCCGCGATGGCCAGACCCCATTCCATCAGGCGGGTGACCTGCCGGCGACGGTTGACGAGTTCGACGACCCACGCTCCGAAGAGGATCGCGAAGCCGACGAGGTGGACGAGCAGGACGACGTGGCGAAGGATCTCCATGCCGCCAGAGTACCTTATGTACTACTGAAGGTTGGTGGCCGAGGCGCGGGGATGTCTCGACCGCGAGCGATCAGAACCCGGCCGGCCGACGGCGGGACTCGCGCAGCTCGCGGAGTACGAGAGCCGTGCGGATCGCGGCATCCGCGGCCTCGGCGCCCTTGTCCTCCTTCGACCCGGGCAGACCCGCGCGGTCGATGCCCTGCTGCTCGTCGTCGAGGGTGAGAACCCCGAATCCCACGGGCTTGCCTGTGTCGATGGCGACCCGCGTCAGACCGTCCGTCGCCGCGTTCGACACGAAGTCGAAGTGCGGCGTGCCGCCGCGGATGATGACGCCGAGCGCCACCACGGCGTCGGCACCGGCATCCAGTGCCGCCTTCGCGGCCACCGGCAGCTCGAACGACCCCGGAACGCGCACGAGCTGCCACGACGCGTTGGCGGCATCGAGCGTGCGCTGCGCGCCGGCGATCAGGCCGTCGGTGATGACGTCGTGCCACGTTCCCGCGATGACGACGATCTCGAGCCCTGTCGCGTCGCTCCCGCCGACGATCGGCGCTCCCTTGCCGCTCATGCGCCGGCCCCTCCGCTCACGTGGGACTCCTTCATCTCGGCGAGGGCGTCGGCGAGCTCCTGCTCGTCGATGATGTGACCCATCCGGTCGCGCTTCGTCTCGAGGTACTGGTGGTTGTTCGGGCCGACGCCCACGAGGAGCGGGACCTGCTCGACGATGTCGAGACCCAGCTCGCGCAGCTGCTTGACCTTGTCCGAGTTGTTGGTCAGCAGACGCACCTTCTCGATGCCGAGGTCGGCGAGGATGCCGGCCGCGGCCGCGTAGTCGCGTGCGTCGGCCGGAAGGCCCAGCGCGAGGTTGGCGTCGACCGTGTCGAGACCCCGCTCCTGCAGGCTGTAGGCGCGGAGCTTGTTGATGAGCCCGATGCCCCGGCCCTCGTGGCCGCGCATGTAGACGACGACTCCGCCGTCCTGTTCGATGGCGTCGAGGGCGGCTTCGAGCTGCGGACCGCACTCGCACTTGAGCGAGCCGAACGCCTCGCCCGTCAGGCACTCCGAGTGCACGCGCACGAGCGGCGCGCCGTCGGTGATCTCCCCGGAGACGACCGCGATGTGGTCGGTGCCGGTGATGCGGTCCTTGTACGCGAGGAAGCGGAAGCTGCCGTGCGCGGTCGGGACGTGGGCCTCGGCGCGCAGACTCACCCGGCGCTTGTGCGCCGTCGGAGCGGATGCCTGGAGCGGCTCGTTCTCCTCGAGATAGGCGACGAGCTGCTCGATCGTGATGACGGGCACTCCGTCGCGCTCGCCGAGTTCGATGAGTCCGGGCAGGCGCATCATCGATCCGTCTTCCGCGACGACCTCGGCGATCGCACCGACGGGCTTGAGGCCCGCCAGGCGCATCAGCTCGACGGCCGCCTCGGTGTGGCCGCCGCGCTCGCGCACACCGCCGTCGACGGCCCGCAGCGGCAGGATGTGCCCGGGGCGGATGACGCTCGTCGGCGTCGACGAGGGGTCGGCGAGGACGTTCAGCGTGTGCGCGCGATCGGCGGCGCTGATGCCGGTCGAGACGCGGTCGGCCGCGTCGACGCTCACGGTGTAGGCGGTGCCACGGGCGTCCTCGTTCACCGCGACCATCGGAGGAAGGTCGAGGCGGTCGGCCCACTCGGCGGGCATGGGCGCGCAGATGAAGCCGCTCGACCACCGCACGGTCCACGCGACCCACTCGGGCGTCGCGAGCTCCGCCGAGAGCACGACGTCGCCCTCGTTCTCGCGGTTCTCATCGTCGGCGACGATGATCGGGCGCCCGGCGCGCAGCGCTTCCAGGGCGTCGGGGATCGTGGCAAGGCTCATCGCGAGCCTCCTTCCGTGGATGCGGCGAGGGCCGCGGGGGAGTCGGCGGCCTGGGCGGCTGCGGGAGAGGTGAAAGCCAGCAGCCGCTGCACGTGACGGGCCAGGATGTCGGTCTCGAGGTTGACGACGTCACCTGCGCGCCGTGCGCCGAGGGTCGTCGCCTCGAGGGTCTCGGGGATCAGCGAGACCTCGAACCACTGGGTGGGCGAACCGGCGCCGCTGACCGCGCTCACCGTGAGCGACACGCCGTCAACGGCGATCGAGCCCTTGTCGACGACGAGCGGCGCGTGGTCGGCGGCGAGCGAGATGCGCAGGACGCGCCACTGCTCGCCCCGGCGCACTTCGAGCACCTCGCCGGTGCCGTCGATGTGCCCCTGCACGATGTGTCCGCCCAGCCGGCCGTGCGCGCGGGTCGCACGCTCGACGTTGACGGCGAGCCCAGGGCCGACCTCGGCGAGTGTGGACATGTCGAGCGTCTGCTTCATCACGTCGGCGGTGAACCAGTCCTCACCCTGGTCGACCACCGTGAGGCACACTCCGCTGATCGAGATCGAGTCGCCGTGCGCGGCATCCGAGACGGCCTGCGGCGCCCGGACGGTGAGCCGCACCCCGTCGCCCGAGGGCTCGACCGCGGTGACCTCGCCGATCTCTTCGACGATTCCCGTGAACATCAGGCGTCTCCTTCTTCGTCTTCGTGAACAGCGCCGGCGGGCACCGTCACGGCCTCGCTCGGTCGCGGGCGCGCGACGATCAGCAGGTCGTCGCCGAGCCGGTCGACGGATGCCACGTCCAGCCGCCGCGCGTCGCCGATGGTCTTGACGCCGATGTCGGTGAGCGCGAGCCGATCTCCTCCGAGAAGCACTGGCGCGACGTAGGCGAGCAGCTCGTCGACGAGGCCCGCGCGCAGGAATGCGCTCGCGACGGTCGGGCCGCCCTCGACGAACACCCGCTGCACCCCGCGCTGGCGCAGATCCGCGAGGACGGCGCCCAGGTCGTCGCCACGGTACTGCAGAAGGGGGAGGGGATGCCGCCGCACGGCCGCGTCGTCGGGCACCGGCCGGACGCCGAGCACGACGGGGGTGGGCTGATGCCCGAGCAGTGCGCCCGAGGCATCCCGAGCCGTCAGCGCCGGATCGTCCGCCAGAACGGTCCCCGTCCCGGCGACGATCGCGTCGGCCAGGGCGCGCCGGCGGTGCACGTCCGCGCGGGCCGCGGGCCCGGTGATCCACTGGCTCGTGCCGTCGGAGGCCGCCGCCCGCCCGTCGAGGCTCTGGGCCCACTTGACGGTCACGTGGGGGCGTCCGAGGCGCTGCACCGTGAGCCAGGAGTCGAGGAGCGCAGTGGCCTCATCGGCGAAGAGCCCCGCCTCGACGTCGACGCCGGCCGCGCGCAGGCGGTCCGCGCCACCGGACGAGTGGTCGCCAGGATCGGCGATCGAGTACACGACGCGACCGATGCCGGCGGCGATGAGCGCCTCGGCGCACGGCCCCGTGCGTCCCGTGTGGTTGCAGGGCTCGAGCGTCACGATCGCCGTCGCTCCGCGCGCCGCACCGGGTGCGAGCTTGGAGAGGGCGTCGACCTCGGCGTGCGGAGTGCTCGCACCGCGGTGCCACCCCTCGGCGAGCACGCGGCCGTCCGGCGACAGCAGTACGGCGCCCACCTGCGGGTTGACTCCGCGGGGTCCGTTGAGGGCCAGCGTCAGCGCGTGCCGCATGGCATCGCGTTCCGCGTCGTTCGCCACTTCTTATCCGTCTTCCTGCCTCGCGACAGCGCCGGGGCAAGGGGAAGCAGCGGCACGCTTGCGCCGCTCGTGCTGCCTCCCATCCGGACTCGCAGCCTGCGCTGCATCACCGTCGGTCCCGGAATTCCACCGGATCGGCTTCGGCATCCTTCCCGGAAAGGACGGATGCCTCGGCTCGCGGACTGTCACCGCCGGTTCGGATTCTCACCGACCCCGGAGCACGTCGATGCTCTCGAGTGTAGTAAACGTGCCGCACGACGATTCATTCCTTGACATGGAACGACTCGGAGGGCACCGGTCGGCCTACTCCAGGAGGGCCCGGGCGGTCGCCTCGTCGAGCACGAGATCGGTCGCGGTCTGCGCCGCGAGGGCGCCCCGCAGGCTCGCGAGCTTCGAGACGCCGGAGACGATGCACAGGCGCCGGGGAACCCGGCGCAGCAGGTCCAGGCTCGGTCCGGTCGCACGATCGTTCAGCGTGATGCCGTCGCTCGAGCCGTCCGCCCGGAAGAACACCGTCGCGATGTCACCGACGACCCCTTCGTCGGCCAGCTGCTCGAGCTCCGCCGACTCCAGGTAGCCGCCGCTGTAGACGTGGCTCGGCACCCGCGAGCCCGCGGAGCCGGTGCTGAACAGGACGAGGTCCATGTCGGCCTGCATGTCGAGGATGCGCCGCGTGCTGCGCTCGCGCCACATCGCCTCGCGCGTGCGGGGGTCGTCGAAGAAGGCCGGAACGGGGAACTGCTGGGCGCTGCCGCCGTAGGCCGCCGCGAAGCGGCTCAGGATCTCGCTCGCGTAGAGGAGTCCCGTCGTGTGGGTGTTGCCCGACCCGTTCAGCTGCACGAATGTCGTGCCCCGCACCGCCTTCGGCACGAGATGTCTGCTCACGGCGTCGGTCGTCGATCCCCAGGCGACCCCCACCGTCATGTCGTCGTGGAGCAGTTCGAGGAGCGCGTGACCGGCCGCGATCGCCACCCGCTGGAGGCGGTCGACCTCGCTGGCGTCGTCGGGCACGGGAACGACCTGCGCCGCGACGCCGAACCGCTCCGCGAGGCGCTCTTCGAGCCGCTGGGGGGCGGCGAAGGGAGACCGGATGCGGATGTCGACGATGCCGGTCGCGCGGGCCGACGTGAGAAGGCGCGACACCGTCGACCGGGAGGTCCCGAGCTCCTGTGCGATGGCCTCCATGGTGCGGTCCTGCACGTAATACAGGTGGGCCGCGGTGAGCGCCCGCGCGATCGTCGCGGCATCGGTGAGCTGCTCCATGCGCTCATCCTGCACGTATGTGCAGAAGGGCTGCAAGACCGTCCAGCGATGTCATGATGGAGGCACGTCCACGCGACAGGAGGCAGTGCCATGACGGCGTCGAGTTCGAAGCGGGGAGCGGGTGCCCTCGCGGAGCGGCCCCACGCCGACGTGCTGATCATCGGCGGCGGGATCAACGGCCTCGCGACATTCCGCGAGCTCGCCCTGCAGGGGGTGGACGTCGCCCTGGTCGAGCGCGGCGACTTCGTGAGCGGCGCGTCGGCGGCCTCGTCTCACATGATCCACGGCGGCATCCGCTACCTCGAGAACGGCGAATTCCGGCTCGTCCACGAGGCCGTGACCGAGCGCAACGGCCTGCTCCGCATCGCGCCGCACTATGTGAGCCCGCTCCAGACGACGATCCCGATCTACAGCACCTTCTCCGGCGTCCTCAGCGCCCCCCTCCGCTTCCTCCGCCACGGCGGCGGCAAGCCGCGCGAGCGCGGCGCCATGCTCATCAAGATCGGGCTCGTCATCTACGACTCGTTCTCGCGCAACGGCGGCCGCGTGCCCGCCCACTCCTTCCACGGGCGAAAGAAGTCGCTCGTCGCCCTGCCGCGCCTGAACCCGAAGGTCAAGTACACCGCGACGTACTGGGATGCCTCGCTCCACGATCCCGAGCGGCTCGCCCTCGACGTGCTGCGCGATGCGCTGACGGCCGGACGGGGCAGAGCCCGCGCCGCGAACTACACGGCGGCGGTCGGCGTGGACGATGGCCGCATCGTGCTGCGCGACCTCGAGACCGGCGACGAGACGCCGTTCTCGGCATCCGTCGTCGTCAATGCGTCGGGCCCGTGGACCGACATCACGAACACGGCCATCGGCCACGCCACGTCGTACATGGGCGGCACGAAGGGCTCGCACATCGTGCTCGACCACCCGGAGCTCCTCGAGGCGACCGCCGGCCGCGAGCTCTTCTTCGAGGGCAGCGACGGCCGCATCGTGCTCATCTACCCGCTCAAGGGCCGGGTGCTCGTCGGCACGACCGACCTCGAGCACGACATGGCCGACCCCATCGTGTGCACGGAGGAGGAGGTCGACTACTTCATCGACCTCGTCGGACAGGTGCTTCCCGACATCGCGGTCGACCGCTCGCAGATCGTCTACCGCTTCTCGGGCGTCCGGCCGCTGCCGGGTCACGGCGATGTGGCGGCCGGATTCGTGTCGCGCGACTACCGCATCGAGTCGGCGCCGCTCGAGGGTGCGCCGGGCACGACAGTGCTGAGCCTCGTGGGCGGCAAGTGGACGACGTTCCGCGCCTCCGGCGAGCGTCTCGCCGACCACGTGCTCGCTGTGCTGTCCCGGGCGCGCGTCCGTTCGACCAAGGGGCTCCCGATCGGGGGCGGCCGCGGCTATCCGACGAGCGAAGCGGCGCGTCGCCAGTGGCTCGCGGCCCACGAGGGCGGCTTCGGAGTCGAGCGTGCGGCCACGCTGCTCGACCGCTACGGTACGATCGCCGCCGATGTGATCGAGGCGATCGCCGACGATGACGACGACCGGCCCCTGAAGTCCGCGCCGGACTACAGCACGGCCGAGCTCCGCCACCTGGCCCGCACCGAGGCCGTCGTGCACCTCGACGACATCCTGCTGCGTCGGACCAGCCTCGCCTTCGTCGGTGCCGTCACCGCCGAGTCCGCCGCCGAGATCGCCGAGGCCATCGCTCCCGTCCTCGGCTGGAGTGCGCGCAAGCGCCAGGACGAGGTCGAGCGGGCGCTCGTGCGCGTGCACGCCGCGGACCCCAGCTGGCAGGGCGGGCGATCGGATGCCGCGACCGGCGACGCATCCCGATCGTCGGTCCCCGCCGAGCGATAGCCTGACCGCAGCCGTGCCCGGGCACCGGGCGGGCTTCTCGATGAAGAGGAGGCGCCGTGGCCGACCACGTCCTGGCGATCGATCAAGGAACAACATCGACCCGGGCGATCGTCTTCGACGCCCAGGGCGCGATCGTCTCGGTCGCGCAGCACGAGCACGCGCAGATCCTGCCGCGCGCGGGCTGGGTCGAGCACGATCCCGTCGAGATCTGGACGAACACGGAATGGGTCATGTCGTCGGCCCTTTCACGGGCGCGCCTCGGCGCCGGCGACCTCGTCGGCATCGGCGTCACCAACCAGCGCGAGACGGCCATCGTGTGGGACCGGCGCACCGGCCGGCCGATCTCGAATGCGATCGTGTGGCAGGACACCCGCACGCAGGGCCGGATCGACGCGCTCGCGGCCGAGGGCGGCAGCGACCGCTTCGCCGAGACGACGGGCCTCCCGCTTGCGACGTACTTCTCGGCGTCCAAGATCGCGTGGATCCTCGACAACGTCGCCGGTGCGCGCGAGGCCGCCGAGCGCGGCGACGTGGTGTTCGGCACGCCCGACACCTGGGTCGTCTGGAACCTCTCGGGCGGCATCCGCGGCGGCATCCACGTGACCGACGTCACGAACGCGAGCCGCACCCTCCTCATGGACCTGCAGACGCTCGACTGGTCGGATGAGCTGCTCGAGGTGTGGGGCATCCCGCGCGCCATGATGCCCGAGATCCGGTCGTCATCCGAGGTCCTGAGCGAGACGCAGCTCCCGGGTGTCGCGAGCGGTGCACCGATCGCGGGGATCCTCGGCGACCAGCAGGCGGCGACCTTCGGCCAGGCCGCCTTCGACACGGGCGAGTCGAAGAACACCTACGGCACGGGCAATTTCCTCCTCGTGAACACCGGCACCGAGATCGTGCGCTCGAAGCACGGGCTCATCACGACCGTCGCCTACCGGTGCGGCGACGAGCCCGCGCGCTACGCGCTGGAGGGCTCGATCGCCGTCACCGGCTCGCTCGTGCAGTGGCTGCGCGACAACCTCGGCATCATCGAGCGGTCCGAAGACGTCGAGACCCTCGCGGCCACGGTCGACGACAACGGGGGCGCGCACTTCGTGCCGGCCTTCTCGGGCCTGTTCGCGCCGTACTGGCGGCCCGACGCGCGCGGCGCGCTCGTCGGCCTCACGCGCTTCGTCAACCGTGCGCACATCGCGCGCGCGGCGCTCGAGTCGACAGCGTTCCAGACTCGCGACGTCATCGAGGCGGTCGTCGGCGACACGGACCGCACGCTCGACGAGCTGCGCGTGGACGGAGGGATGACGCGCGACGCGCTGCTCATGCAGTTCCAGGCCGACATCCTCGGCATCCCGGTCGTCCGTCCCCAGGTGATCGAGACGACCGCGCTCGGCGCCGCGTACGCCGCAGGCCTCGCGACCGGGCTGTGGAAAGGCCGCGACGAGCTGCGCGCGCACTGGAAGGAGGACGTGCGCTTCGAGCCGCGGATGGAAGAGGACGAGCGCGAGCGCCGCTACCGTCTGTGGCAGAAGGCCGTGTCGAAGTCGCTCGACTGGGTCGACGCCGACGTCGAGGACTGACCCCGGAGTCGCGCCCTACTTGAGCAGCCGCGACAGCCGCCGGTCGGCGAGGATCTTGCCGCCCGTCTGACACGTCGGGCAGTACTCCAGCGAGTTGTCGGCGAAGAAGACGCTGCGCACCGTGTCTCCGCACACCGGGCACGCCTCACCGCGACGGCCGTGCACCTGCATCCCGCGCCGCTTGGCGTCCTTGAGCTCCGCGGGCGGCTTCCCGGATGCCTCGGCCACCGCCTCGGTGAGGGTCGCGGTCATCGCGGTGAAGAGCCGGTCGATGTCGGCGTCGTCGAGGCTCGACGCCAGGGCGTACGGCGACATCTTCGCCGCATGCAGGATCTCGTCGGAGTAGGCGTTGCCGACGCCCGCGATGATCATCTGGTCGCGCAGGACGCCCTTGATCTGGGTCCGCCGCCCGGCGAGCAGCCCCGCAAACGTATCTCGATCGAACGACGGATCGAGCGGATCGGGGCCGAGGCGGGCGACGCCCGGAACGTCGGACGGGTCGCGCACGACGTACACCGCGAGGGACTTCTTCGTGCCGGCCTCGGTCAGGTCGAAGCCGGAGCCGTCGCTCAGCGCGACCCGGAGTGCGATCGGGGTCTTGCCCGGCCTGATGAGGGTGGTCGGCAGCTGTTCGTAGAACCGGAGCCAGCCGGCCTTGGCCAGGTGGAAGACGAGGTGGGGCGAGGCATCCGTCCCCTTCGTCGCGATGTCGAGGAACTTCCCGTGGCGCTCGACGCCGGTGATCTCGGCTCCGTGGAGGGCATGGACCGGTGGGTCGTACGTCTTGAGCGCCGCGATGTTCGCGACCGTGACGCGCGTGAACTCGAGGCCCGTCAGACGACCTCGGAGGAAGTCGACGAGCCCTTGCACCTCTGGCATCTCGGGCATGCGCCCATCCTGGCATGGCGCGCCGACGCGCGGCCCCGTCGGGAACCGCCCGGTCTCGCGCCACAAGCGAACGGGGCTCAGCCGAGGACGGGCCAGTCCTGCGGCAGGCGGTCGTCGGTCGCGAGGAGTCCCGCGACCCAGCCGTCGTCGCGCTGGCCCGAGCCGTTGCGCAGCGCCTGACGGAGCGTCCCCTCGTACCGGAAGCCGAGGGCGCGCGCGATGCGCGCCGAGCCGATGTTGCCGACCACCGCGCGCCACTCGATGCGCTGCAGGGCGAGTCCTTCGGGTGAGAAGGCCCAGTCCACGACGGCTCGGGATGCCTCGGTGCCGAAGCCCCTTTGCCGCGCCGCGGGGGCCATCCAGTAGCCGAGCTCGGCCGCGCCCGCGCCCTGCCGGTAGAGGCCGATCATGCCGGCGAGCGCGTCGCCGTCGCGGATCGCCCACGTCTGCTCGGTGTCTTCGGCCCAGTTCTTCGCCACGCGCCCGATGAAGTCCTCGGCGTGGCGACGCTCGTACGGCGATGGCACAGTGGTGTACCGCCGGATCGCGGGGTCCTGGCACGCCTCGAAGACGGCGTCGACATCGGCCTCGACGGGGAGAGACAGCTCGAGGCGCTCGGTGCGCAGAGTGACGGGTTCCATCACGCGCGCCGGAGCAGGCCGACCTTGTCGTACACGTCGTTGAGGGTGCCCCGCGCGACCTCCTCGGCCTTCGCCGCATTCGCCGCGAGGACGCGGTCGAGCTCGGCTGGATCGTCGAGCAGCTCGAGCGCCCGCTGGCGCACGGGCCCGAACTCGTTCACGACGACCTCGGCGAGGCCCTTCTTGAAGTCGCCGTAGCCACGACCGGCGTACTCGTCCTCGATCGCCGGGATCTGCCGACCCGTGAGTGCGGCGTAGATCACGAGCAGGTTCGAGACGCCCGGCTTGCTCTCGCGGTCGTAGCGCACCGACCCCTCGCTGTCGGTCACGGCCCGCATGACCTTCTTCGCCGAAACCGCGGGGTCGTCGAGCAGCCACAGCACACCGGCATCCGACTCTGCGGACTTCGACATCTTGGACGTCGGGTTCTGCAGGTCGTAGATGCGCGCGGTCTCCTGCTGGATCACGGGCATCGGCACAGTGAACGTCTGCCCGTAGCGGCTGTTGAAGCGCTCGGCCAGGTCGCGCGTGAGCTCGACGTGCTGCTTCTGGTCGTCGCCGACGGGCACGATGTCGGTCTGGTACAGCAGGATGTCGGCCGCCATCAGCACGGGGTAGGTGAAGAGTCCGACCGACGTCGCGTCGGCGCCGTAGCGCTGCGACTTGTCTTTGAACTGCGTCATGCGCCCGGCCTCGCCGAAGCCCGTGATCGTCGACAGCACCCACGCGAGCTCTGGGTGCGCGGGCACGTGCGACTGCACGTAGAGCGTGGACTTCGACGGCTCGATGCCCGCCGCGATGTACTGAGCCGCCGTGCGGCGCGTCTTCTCGCGCAGCTCGGCGGGGTCGTTCGGCTGCGTGAGCGCGTGCAGGTCGACGACGGAGAAGAACGCGTCGTACGCCTCCTGGAGGTCGCGCCACTGCATGAGCGCCCCGATGTAATTGCCGATCTGGAGCGAGTCGGCGGAGGGCTGCATGCCGGAGTACAGGCGCGGTTTCGTCACCGATCAATCCTATTCGCGAAGGACGGATGCCCCGTCCCGCGGGCTCGGGGGCGTCAGGCGCCGAAAGCGTAGTCGGCGACGACCGGGGCGTGATCGCTCCACCGCGTGTCCCACGACGGCGCCCGGACGACGCGGTAGTCGCCCACCCGGGCCGCGAGGTCGGGGGTGGCGAGGTGGTAGTCGATGCGCCAGCCGGTGTCGTTGTCGAACGCCTTGCCGCGGCTGGACCACCATGTGTACGGGCCGTCGACCTCGCCGGCGAACGTCCGTCCGATGTCGACCCACCCGAGCCCCGGGCCGACCGATCCGTCGACGCCCGTGACCTCCGACCCGAGGGGCCCGAGGAACCGGTCGAAGTAGGCGCGCTCGCGGGGGAGGAAGCCGGCCTTCTTGACGTTGCCCTTCCAGTTGCGGATGTCGAATTCGCGGTGGCCGACGTTGAGGTCGCCCATGATGAGGCTGAGCGGCCGCTCGGCGGCGAGCAGCGGCATCCGTCTCTCCATCGCGTCGAGGAAGGCCCACTTCGCGTCCTGCCGAGGCGTCTCGGCCTCGCCCGTCGGCACGTACGCGCTCACGACGGTCAGCAGCTCGCCGTCGACGTCGAAGTCGGCCTCGATCCACCGGCCCGCGGAGTCGAGCGTCTCGTCGTCGCTCAGCACCCGGCGGACATCGACCGAGTCGGTGCGAGAGGCGATCGCGACCCCGGCGCGACCCTTCGCCAGTGCCTCGTCGTTGACGAGCTGCCAGCCGGGGAGCGACGCGGCGAGGTCGTCGACCGTGGCACGCACCTCCTGCAGGGCGAGGATGTCGACGTCCGCCTGCTCGAGCCAGGGGATCATCCCCTTGCGGGCGGCGGCGCGGATGCCGTTGACGTTGACGGAGGCGATGCGGACGCGGCGTGGCACGACGGCAAGCCTACTTGCGGCTCCCGACGTTCTTCGGGCGGGGGCGCTGCCCGTTCGCGCTCGGCGGCGGGGGAGCGGATGCCTCGACCTCGGCGAGCTCCTGCTCGGCCTGCCGCAGGGCCCGGTCCGCCGCCCAGATGCCGTACCACGGCGCGTGCGCGCGGGACTCCTGGGCCGTGCGCAGGCGCACGTGCGCCGCGACGACGAGCGCCCGATGCTCGGCGGCGAGCTTGTCGGCCTCGGAGGGCTCGAGGAGCGGGACATTGCGGTCGCCGGCTGATGTCGCGATCCACGCGGCCGCGACGAGCATGATGATGCCGACGATCTTGAACCACAGAAGCAGTCCGACGAAGATCGCGAACGTCGCGAGCAGGGGATTGGACGGCGTGTAGCTGACCAGCAGGCCGGCGCCGAGGAGCACGACCGTGACGGCGGCGCCGCCGAGGAGCGAGCCGGGCCAGATGCGTCGCCACTGCAGCGTCGCCCCCGTGAGGAAGCGGAACAGCGCCGCCAGCGCCGACGAGATGATGATGAACGACACGACGAGCGAGCCGATGCGCAGCGACGAGGCGATCCCCGACGACGCGTCGAGTCCGAGCCATCCGAAGATGAGGGTGATCGCCCACGTGCTCATCGTGCTGAGGCCCGCGCCGACGACGAGGGCGATCCCGAAGATGAACGCGGCGAGCAGGTCGCGCGCCTTGAGGAGGACGTAGGAGCGGTGGTCGTACGGGAGCTCGAAGATGTCGCGCACGGCCCGCCGTGAGTACGTGACGAAGCCGATCGCGGTCCAGATGAGGGCGCCGAGGGCGATGACGCCGGTGATCCCGAGCACCCCGGTGCTCTCGGTCGCGACGGCTTGCACCTGCGCGGGCGTGACGATGCCGCCCTCGTCGCTGATGAGGTTCGGGATGTAGCTGTTGATGACGTTGATCAGCGCCTGAACCGCCTGCTCGCTGCCGCCGAGCCACAGCCCGATGCCGGCGAAGGCGACGTAGATCGCCGCGAACACCGCGAAGAGCGCCTGGTAGCTCACGCCCGCCCCGAGGAGGAAGCCGTTCGTCTGCAGGAAGTGCCGCCACACCCTCACCGGGAACCAGGCGAGGGTGGCCTGGGTCAGCTCCGTGGCGCGCGAGATCGGGCGGTCGAACCGCTGCCGCAGGTTCGTCTGGGTCTGGTCCCAGCGCTCGCGGAGGGCCTGCTCCTCCTCCTTGGCCTTCGCGGCCGCATCGCGCTTGCCCGGCGCGTCGCGAGACGCGGCGGAGCTCGGGGGCGAGGCGGTCACGCTGGACAGACTAGCGAGGGACGGATGCCTCGGCACCGCGCCTCACCCGCGACGGGTCGCACCCGCGAAGCGGCCGCGGGAGCGCGGCATCCGTCGTCGGATCGCCTGTCAGCGCTTGCCGCGCAGGACCGCCTGCTTGACGTCGGCGATCGCCTTGGTGACCTCGATGCCGCGCGGGCACGCCTCGGTGCAGTTGAAGGTCGTGCGGCAGCGCCACACGCCCTCCTTGTCGTTGAGGATGTCGAGGCGGACGGCGGCGGCGTCGTCGCGCGAGTCGAAGATGAAGCGGTGTGCATTGACGATCGCGGCGGGCCCGAAGTACTGGCCGTCGGTCCAGAACACGGGGCACGACGACGTGCACGCGGCGCACAGGATGCACTTCGTGGTGTCGTCGAAGACCTCGCGGTCGACGATCGACTGGATGCGCTCCTTGCCCGGCTCGGGCTTCGAGTTCGCGATGAGGAACGGCTGCACTTCGCGGTACGACGCGAAGAACGGCTCCATGTCGACGATGAGGTCCTTCTCGAGCGGCAGGCCCTTGATCGCCTCGACGTAGATCGGCTGCGAGATGTCGAGGTCCTTGATGAGCGTCTTGCACGCGAGCCGGTTGCGGCCGTTGATGCGCATCGCGTCCGATCCGCAGATTCCGTGCGCGCACGAGCGGCGGAACGACAGCGAGCCGTCGACCTCCCACTTGATCTTGTGCAGTGCGTCGAGAACGCGGTCCGTCGAGTAGAGCTCGACGTCGTAGTCGACCCAGCGCGGCTCTTCGTCGACCTCGGGATCGAAGCGCCGGATGATGAAGGTGATGATGAAGGACTGGATGCCGGTGTCGTCGGCAGCGGACTGCGCCTCCGCCGGAGCGTCGGCGTCGGTGCGCTCGATGATGTCGGTCGCGGACGTCGCCATCGTCAGTACTTCCTCTCCAACGGCGGGTAGCGCAACTCGCCGGCCTCGTTCTTCGTGAAGACGACGGGCTTCCAGTCGAGCCGGATGTGGTCCTCGGGGTGCGACGAGTGGGCGTCGCCCGAGAGGTAGGCCATCGTGTGCTTCATGTAGTTCTCGTCGTCGCGCTGCGGGTAGTCGTCGCGCATATGGCCGCCACGGCTCTCTTTGCGGTTGCGGGCGGTCACGACCACGACCTCGGCGAGGTCCAGCAGGAAGCCCAGTTCCACAGCCTCCAGCAGATCGGTGTTGTAGCGCTTGCCCTTGTCGTCGACGTGCACGTTGCGGTAGCGGTCGCGGAGGTCGGCGATGACGTCCATGACCTCCGAGAGCGACTGGTCGGTGCGGAAGACCTGCGCCTTGCGGTCCATCTCGTCCTGAAGCGTCTTGCGGAGGACGGCGATGCGCTCGGTGCCGGGGTTGTTGCGCAGCCCCTCGAGCATGTCGCGGACGTCCTTCGCGGGGTCGTCGGGCAGCTCGACGAAGTCGGCCGTCTGGACGTACTCGACGGCATTCCGGCCGGCGCGCTTGCCGAAGACGTTGATGTCCAGGAGCGAGTTCGTGCCCAGGCGGTTCGAGCCGTGCACCGAGACGCACGCGCACTCGCCGGCCGCATAGAGGCCGGGCACGACGGTCGTGTTGTCGGCCAGCACCTCGGCGTTCGTGTTGGTGGGGATGCCGCCCATCGCGTAGTGCGCCGTCGGCATGACCGGCACCGGCTCGACGACCGGGTCGACACCGAGGTAGGTGCGGGCGAACTCCGTGATGTCGGGGAGCTTCGTCTCGAGCACCTCGGCGCCGAGGTGCGTGCAGTCCAGCAGCACGTAGTCGCGGTGCGGGCCGGCGCCGCGTCCCTCGGCGACCTCCTGCACCATGCAGCGGCTGACGATGTCGCGCGGCGCGAGGTCTTTGATCGTCGGCGCATAGCGCTCCATGAAGCGCTCGCCCGAGACGTTGCGCAGGATCGCGCCCTCACCGCGGGCGCCCTCGGTGAGCAGGATGCCGAGTCCGGCGAGGCCGGTCGGGTGGAACTGGAAGAACTCCATGTCCTCGAGCGGCAGGCCCTTGCGCCACACCACTCCCACGCCGTCGCCCGTGAGCGTGTGCGCGTTGGAGGTCGTCTTGAATATCTTGCCGAAACCGCCCGTCGCGAAGATGACGGCCTTGGAGTGGAAGACGTGGAGGTCGCCCGTGGCCAGCTCGTAGGCCACGACGCCGGCGACCTCGGTCTTGCCCGCGGCATCCTTCACCGTGATCAGGTCGAGGACGTAGAACTCGTTGAAGAAGTTGATGCCCAGCTTGACGCAGTTCTGGAACAGCGTCTGGAGGATCATGTGACCCGTGCGGTCGGCGGCGTAGCACGCGCGGCGGACGGGCGTCTTGCCGTGATCGGCGGTGTGACCGCCGAAGCGGCGCTGGTCGATCTTGCCCTCGGGCGTGCGGTTGAAGGGCAGGCCCATGTTCTCGAGGTCGATGACCGCGTCGATCGCCTCTTTCGCGAGGATCTCGGCGGCGTCCTGGTCGACGAGGTAGTCGCCGCCCTTGACCGTGTCGAACGTGTGCCACTCCCACGAGTCCTCTTCGACGTTCGCGAGGGCCGCCGCCATGCCGCCCTGCGCCGCACCGGTGTGCGAGCGGGTGGGGTAGAGCTTCGTGATGACCGCGGTCTTCGCGCCGGGGCCGGCTTCGATCGCGGCACGCATCCCGGCTCCGCCGGCGCCCACGATGACGATGTCGAACTGGTGGTAGTGGACGCCGTTCTTGACGACGCCGTCGGTGGTCTGGGTGCTCACGGAAAGGATGCTCTCGTCTCTGTCGTACTCGCGGCGACCGTCAGCCCGCGACGCTCTGGCACATCTCCCAGAGGGAGCTGTCCGCGGTGACGCCGATGCAGGGGTCGAAGGTGAACACCACGAGGGTGCCGAGGAGGATGAGGAAGGCGGCGGCGAGCCACAGCGCCCAGACGAGCACGCGGCGGACGCCGTTGTGGGTCACGTAGTCGTTGACGATGGTGCGCATGCCGTTGGCGCCGTGGATCAGCGCGAGCCACAGCATCAGCACGTCCCACCACTGCCAGAACGGCGTGGCGTACTTGCCCGCCACGAAGGCGAAGTCGATCTGATGGATGCCCTCGCCCACCATGAGGTTCACGAACAGGTGGCCGAAGATCAGCACGACCAGCAGCACGCCGGAGGCGCGCATGTAGATCCAGCCCCACTTCTCGAGGTTCGGACCCCTGCGCCGCGTGCGGACGACGGGGGAGCGCGGGTCTGCGATGGCGGCGGTCATCAGTGGCCCCCTCCCGTCGAGGCGAAGACGTTCATGAGGTGGCGCGGCGCGAAGCCGAGCATCGTGACGGCCCAGATGCCGAGCACGCCCCACCACAGCTGACGCTGCATGCGCGTGGCCCACGGCCACAGGTCGACCGCGATGATGCGCAGGCCGTTGAAGGCGTGGTACGCGATCGCCGCGACGAGAACGACTTCTCCGAGGCCCATGATCGGGTTCTTGTACGTGCCGATGACGGCGTCGTACGCCTCGGGCGAGACCCGGATCAGCGCCGTGTCGAGCACGTGCACGAGGAGGAAGAAGAAGATGGCGACGCCGGTGATGCGGTGGAGGACCCACGACCACATCCCCTCGCGTCCGCGGTAGAGGGTGCCGCGCGGCACTCTCGATGTGGTCTCGGCGACCGACGGTGTGACGCGTGCTGGTGCTGACACGGGCCGTCCTCCCTGACTCGAACACTGTGTGCGGGGGCGGATCTCTGCCCCTCGGGGATGGCTCCCCTGCGTCACGCGGGCGCCCCCACATCCTATTCCCGTCCTGTGAACAGGGGGGATTAGGCCTGCCTTACTATCTCGACGTCGAGATAATGCGGGGCGTGCGCGACGTTCCCGACCGCGGGGTGCGGATGCCGCAGCATCCGTCTTCACGCCCCGGACAACTGCCCGACATCCCCGCGCAACGCCCCTGGGTAGCCTTGACCGCATGGTCGACCCCATCGAGGACTTCTACGCCGTCATCCCCGCCGGAGGCATCGGCAGCAGGCTGTGGCCGCTCTCGCGCGCCGACGCGCCGAAGTTCCTGCACGACCTGACGGGGTCGGGACAGACGCTGCTGCGGGACACGTGGGACCGGCTGGAGCCCCTCGCCGGCGCCGATCGGATCGCCGTCGTGACGGGCCGAGCCCACCGGGCCGCCGTCGAGCGGGAGCTCCCAGGAGTGCCCGACAAGAACGTCTTCCTCGAGTCCGAGCCCCGCGACTCCTCCGCCGCCATCGGCCTCGCTGCGGCGATCCTGTCGCGGCGCGAGCCCGACGTCATCATCGGATCGTTCGCGGCCGACCACGTCATCCGCGGCACGCAGGTCTTCGACTGGGCCGTGCGCCAAGCGGTGGCGACGGCGCGCGAAGGCTACATCTGCACGATCGGCATCCCTCCGGTCGAGCCCTCCGTCGGCTTCGGCTACATCAAGAAGGCGGGCGAGCTCGTCATCGACGGGGCGCCTGAGGCGGCGCTCGTCGAGCGCTTCGTCGAGAAGCCCGACCTCGAGACCGCGAAGGCCTACTTCGCCGACCGCTCCTACCTCTGGAACGCGGGCATGTTCATCACGCGCGCCGACGTCCTGCTCGCCGAGCTCGCGCAGAGCGAGCCCGAGCTCCACTCGGGCCTCATGGAGCTCGCCGAGGCGTGGGACGACCGCGACGCCCGCGGACCGGTCGTCGACCGCGTGTGGCCGAGCCTCAAGAAGATCGCGATCGACTACGCCGTCGCCGAGCCCGCCGCCGCACGCGGCAAGCTGGCCGTCATCCCCGGGCACTTCGACTGGGACGACATCGGCGACTTCGCGAGCCTCGCCAAGCTCAACAGCCACGGCCGCGGCAACGACCTGGCGATCCTCGGGCAGAACGCGCGCATCCTCGCCGATGCGTCGAGCGGGATCGTGGTGAGCCAGACCAATCGCGTCATCAGCCTCATCGGCGTCAAGGACATCGTCGTCGTCGACACCCCCGACGCGCTCCTCGTGACGACCAGCGAGCACGCGCAGCGGGTCAAGGGCGTGGTCGACGCGCTCAAGGTGAACGGGCGCAGCGAAGTGCTCTGATGAGCCGCAGTCGCGCGGAATGCGGCATCCGGTTCCGCGCGTGTTGCGTCTTTGTAACCATTCGCTCGCACAGGGGTGCTGAGCATGCAACTGCCCGGTCACACTGGGTAACTTCTTCTGATGCACCCGCGAGGTCCGCGGGTCTTCTTCCGTGGAGGCAGAGTTGACCACTTCTACCCGAAAGCGAGTGCTCGGCGGCCTGGTCGCCGCGAGCCTCTTCGTCGCCCTTGCTGGCTGCGCGTCCGCACCCGAAGAGTCCGAGTCCACGGGCGAGGCCAGCGGCGGCGCCGTCGACGGCTTCAAGCCGTGCATGGTCTCCGACGCCGGCGGCTTCGACGACAAGTCCTTCAACCAGCTCGGCTACGAGGGCCTCCAGAAGGCGGCCGAGGAGCTCGGTGTCGAGCCCATCGCCGTCGAGTCGAGCTCCGAGTCGGACTACGCGCCGAACATCACGAGCCTCGTCGACCAGAACTGCACCATGATTATCACGGTCGGCTTCGCGCTCGCGTCGGCCGCGTCCGAGGCGGCCCAGGCGAACCCCGACATCGACTTCGTGTCGATCGACGACATCGTCGACACCGACTTCGACGGCAAGACGGATGCCTCGAACATCAAGCCGATCGTCTTCGACACGGCTCAGGCGGCATTCCTCGGCGGCTACGCGGCGGCGTCGTACTCCCAGGCCAAGAAGGTCGGCACCTTCGGCGGCATGAACTTCCCGACCGTCACCATCTTCATGGACGGCTTCAAGCAGGGCGTCGACTACTGGAACCAGGAGAACGGCGACAGCGTCCAGGTCATCGGCTGGGACGGCACCGACGGGGTCTTCACGGGTGGCTTCGAGGCGAACCAGGACGCGATCAACGCTGCCCAGGGCATCGTCGACCAGGGCGTCGACGTGCTGCTCCCCGTCGGCGGCCCGATCTACCAGAGCGCCGCGTCGGTCATCCGCTCGTCGGGGCGTGACATCGCCCTCCTCGGCGTGGACGCCGACGTGTTCGAGACCGACCCGAGCGTCGCGGACCTGCTCCTCACCTCGATCCGCAAGCTGATCGACGTGGGTGTCGAAGAGGCCGTCACCGAGGCGGGCCAGGGCAACTTCAACAGCGAGAAGTTCGTCGGCACGCTCGAGAACGAGGGCGTGGGCCTGGCCCCGTTCCACGACTTCGAGAGCAAGGTCTCGCCCGACCTGCAGAAGCAGCTCGACACGATCAAGGCCGGCATCATCGACGGCTCGATCAAGGTCAACTCGTACCTCGCGGGCTGATCCACTCTCCCTGTGGGGAGGCCGGCATGCCGGCCTCCCCACAGTCGTCTCCGGGGCCGCCGCGCGCGGCCCCGTCTCCGCGGCGCGCGTTGCGGATACCCTCACCTCCCATGCACCCCGCTCACTAGGATCGGCACCATGAAGCTCGAGCTCCGCGGAATCACGAAGAGATTCGGCAGTCTCGTCGCGAACGACCACATCGACCTCGTGGTCGAGCCGGGGGAGATCCACTGTCTCCTCGGCGAGAACGGCGCAGGCAAGTCCACGCTCATGAACGTGCTGTACGGGTTGTACCAGGCTGACGACGGCGTCATCCTGCTCGACGACCACGTCCAGGCCTTCCGAGGTCCCGGCGACGCGATGCGCGCCGGCATCGGGATGGTGCACCAGCACTTCATGCTCGTCCCCGTCTTCACGGTCGCCGAGAACGTCATGCTGGGGCACGAGTCGACGCGCGCCGCGGGTCTCCTCGACCTCGAGGCGGCGCGGGAACGCGTGCGCGAGATCTCGGCGCGGTTCGGGTTCGACGTCGACCCGGACGCGATCGTCGAAGACCTGCCGGTGGGCGTGCAGCAGCGCGTCGAGATCATCAAGGCGCTCTCGCGCGACGCGAAGGTGCTCGTGTTCGACGAGCCGACCGCCGTGCTGACGCCGCAGGAGACCGACGAGCTCATGGGCATCATGCGCCAGCTCAGAGAGGCCGGGGCATCCATCGTCTTCATCACGCACAAGCTGCGCGAGGTGCGCGAGGTCGCCGACCGCATCACCGTGATCCGGCTCGGCAAGGTCGTCGGCGAGGCGTCGCCGACGGCGTCCAACGCCGAGCTCGCGTCGATGATGGTCGGCCGGTCCGTGCAGCTGACGGTCCAGAAGGACGCGCCGAACCTCGGCGAGCCCGAGCTCGTCGTCGAGGGCCTCAGCGTCATCGACACGATCGGTCAGCTCGTCGTGAACGACGTGAGCTTCGAGGTGCGCGGGGGAGAGGTGCTCGCCGTCGCCGGCGTGCAGGGCAACGGACAGACCGAGCTGACCGAGGCGCTCGTGGGCCTCCAGCCCCAGGTGCGCGGTTCGGTGCGGCTCAACGGCGAGGAGCTCGTCGGCCGGACCGTGCGACACATCCTCGATCAGGGCGTCGGCTTCGTACCCGAGGACCGCAACGAGGACGGCCTCGTGGGTGCCTTCACGATCGCCGAGAACCTCATGCTCGACCGCGCGAACGGCGCACCCTTCGTCAAGGGCGGGAACGTCCAGAAGCGCGCGCTCGAGGAGTTCGCGAAGGAGAAGTTCACCGAGTTCGACGTCCGCGCCCCTGGGATCGACACCCCCGTCGGGTCGCTCTCCGGCGGCAACCAGCAGAAGGTCGTCCTCGCGCGGGAGCTGAGCCGCGACCTGTCGCTCCTCGTCGCCGCCCAGCCCACGCGCGGTGTGGATGTCGGCTCGATCGAGTTCATCCACAAGCGCATCGTGGAGACGCGGGATGCCGGCATCCCCGTCGTCGTCGTCTCCACCGAGCTCGACGAGGTCACGGCCCTCGCCGACCGCATCATGGTGATGTACCGCGGCAAGATCGTCGGGATCGTGCCCGGCAACACCCCGCGCGACGTCCTCGGCCTCATGATGGCCGGCGTCGCGCCCGAGTCGGAAGGGGCCGCCGCGTGACCACCTCGACAGCGCCGGCGCAGGCGCCTCGCCAGCCTCAGCCCGAGGCGCCGCAGCCATCGAAGTGGCACGACACGTTCCTGCGGATCACGCAGGGCAACGCGATCATCTCGGTGCTCGCCGTCGTGCTCGCCCTCATCGTCGGCGGCATCATGATCGCCGCGACCGACGAGGACGTGCAGGCGGCATCCGTCTACTTCTTCGCCCGCCCCGGCGACACGTTCGTCGCCATCTGGCAGTCGGTCTCGGGTGCGTACATCGCCCTCTTCCAGGGGTCGATCTACAACTTCGGCGCACCGACCTTCGCTCGCGCCATCCGACCCCTCACCGAAACCCTGACGTTCGCGACCCCGCTCATCGCGGCGGGTCTCGGCGTGGCGCTGGCGTTCCGCATCGGCATGTTCAACATCGGTGGACGCGGCCAGATGCTCATGGCGTCGGCGGCCGCCGGGTGGGTGGCGTTCTCGCTCGACCTGCCGTGGGGCATCCACATGATCGTCGCTCTCATCGCCGGGCTCATCGCGGGTGCGCTGTGGGCCGGCATCGCGGGCTTCCTCAAGGCACGCACGGGCGCGCACGAGGTGATCGTCACGATCATGCTCAACTACGTCGCCTTCTACCTGATCTCGTGGATGCTGCGCACCCCGGGCCTTCTGCAGGCGCCCGGGTCCAGCAACCCCAAGACGCCGGCCATGAAGGACACGGCCGTCTTCTTCGATCTGCTCGGGCCGCAGTACAATCTGCACTTCGGCTTCATCCTCGTGATCGGCGCGACCGTGCTGGTGTGGTGGATCCTCAACAAGTCGAGCCTCGGCTTCCAGTTCCGGGCCGTGGGCGAGAACCCGAGCGCGGCGCGGGTGGCCGGCATCAACGTCCGCAACATGTACGTCTACGGCATGCTCATCTCGGGCGCGCTCGTCGGCCTCGCGGGCGTCAACCAGGTTCTGGGGACGATCACCACAGGGTTCACCGCCGGCATCGATGCCGGGATCGGCTTCGACGCGATCACGGTCGCACTCCTCGGGCGCTCGACGCCGTGGGGAACCTTCGCCGCCGGCATCCTCTTCGGCGCGTTCAAGGCCGGCGGGTTCGCGATGCAGGCGGGCCAGCAGATCCCGATCGAGATCGTCACGGTCGTGCAGTCGCTCATCGTCCTGTTCATCGCCGCGCCGCCGCTGGTGCGGACCATCTTCTTCCTGCCCTCGCCGGAGCGTGACCGGCGTCGCGCCGAGAGGGCTCGGAAGAAGGCGCTCAAGGCCGAGGTCGCGCAGGGCGCACAGATCGAGGGGGTCGCCAAGTGACCGCGCCGCACCTCCCCACCGCCGGACTCATGCCCGAGACGCCGCTCGCCGTCGAGAAGACGGTCGTGCGCAGCTGGAAGACGCCGATCGCCCTGACCGTCTTCACGGTGCTCTACGCACTGCTGATGCTGTTCGCGCCCCGCGGGGGCACCACGACGTTCCGCCTCTCGACGCAGGCCGATCTCATCCAGCTCCCCGACCTGCAGGTGCCGGTCGGACCGACGGTGTGGGTCTGCTTCGTCCTCCTCGCGCTCCTGACGCTGGCCTCCGCGTACTTCGTGCGCGCGGGCGGCCGGTCGCCCCTCTGGGTCGTGATCGTCTACATCGTGGTGTTCGTCGTGGGATTCCTCACGTGGGCGGCCTCGGGAGCGACGATCCCCGTGCCGGGCCTGCTGGCGGGTTCGCTCGCCCTCGCGGTGCCGCTCATCTACGGCGCGCTCGGCGGAGTCATCGGCGAGCGCGCGGGTGTGGTGAACATCGCGATCGAGGGGCAGCTCCTCGCGGGTGCCTTCACGGCCGCCGTGATCTCATCGCTCACGAAGCAGCCCTTCCTGGGTCTCCTCGCGGCGATGGTCGCGGGTGTGCTGGTCGCGGCCGTGCTGGCGGCCTTCGCGATCAAGTACCTCGTGGACCAGGTCATCGTCGGTGTCGTCCTCAACGTCCTCGTGCTGGGCCTCACCGGGTTCCTGTTCTCGCAGGTGCTGCAGCCGAACGCCGCCGTGCTCAACACGCCCGTGCGGTTCGACCGCATCCCGATTCCGCTGCTCAGCGAGATCCCGGTCATCGGGCCGCTGCTCTTCCGGCAGACCATCATCGTCTACATCATGTACGTCGCCGTCGCGCTGGTGTACGTCGGGATGTTCCACACGCGCTGGGGTCTGCGCCTCCGCGCGGTCGGCGAGCACCCGCAGGCCGCCGACACGGTCGGCATCAAGGTGAACTCCACGCGGTTCTGGAACGTGCTCCTCGCCGGAGCCATCGTGGGGCTCGGCGGCACGGTCTTCACGATCGGCAACGGCATCGCGTTCAACAAGGACATGACGGCCGGCGCCGGCTTCATCGCGCTCGCCGCAGTCATCTTCGGCCAGTGGGACCCGATCAAGGCGACCCTCGCAGCGCTGCTGTTCGGCTTCGCCTCGAACCTGCAGAACACGCTGAGCGTCATCGGCTCCCCGGTGCCCAGCGAGTTCATGCTCATGCTTCCGTACCTCGTCACGATCTTCGTCGTGGCGGGGGTCGTCGGAAAGTCCCGCGCTCCCGCGGCCGACGGCAAGCCATACATCAAGGGGTGATGTGATCTCGTGACCGACATCGACTGGGACGAGCTCAGAGCAGCCGCAACCGAGGCGATGCAGCGCGCGTATGCGCCGTACTCCCGCTATCGCGTGGGTGCTGCCGCTCTCGTGTCCGACGGACGCATCGTGCAGGGCTGCAACGTCGAGAACGCCTCCTACGGCGTGACGCTGTGCGCCGAGTGCGGACTCGTCTCCGAGCTGCACATGTCGGGTGGAGGGCAGCTGGTGGCCTTCGTCTGCGTGAACAACGACGGCCAGACGATCATGCCCTGCGGCCGCTGCCGGCAGCTGCTCTACGAGCACGCCCTCCCGGGCATGCTGCTCGAGACGGTCTCGGGCATCCGCACGATCGACGAGGTGCTGCCGGATGCCTTCGGCCCGCGCGACCTCGAAGAGGCCGCACGCTGATGGTCGAGGCATTCGACGCCGTCGATGTGATCCGCGCCAAGCGTGATGGGGGAGAGGTCCCCGAGGACGCGCTGCGCTGGATGGTCGACGCCTACACACGGGGCTACGTCGCCGACGCCCAGATGTCGGCGTTCGCGATGGCGGTGCTCCTCAACGGGATGACGCGGGCCGAGATCCGGGTCATGACCGACGCCATGATCGCATCCGGCGAGCGGCTGAGCTTCGCGGGCCTCGGAAAGCCGACCGTCGACAAGCACTCCACCGGTGGCGTGGGCGACAAGATCACCCTGCCGCTCGCGCCTCTGGTCGCGGCGTTCGGCGTCGCCGTGCCGCAGCTCTCCGGCCGGGGGCTCGGTCACACGGGCGGGACGCTCGACAAGCTCGAGTCGATCCCCGGCTGGACCGCCGCCCTCACCAACGACGAGCTCTTCGACCAGCTCCGCGACGTCGGCGCTGTCATCTGCGCCGCGGGCTCGGGGCTCGCGCCGGCCGATAAGAAGCTCTACGCCCTGCGGGATGTCACCGGGACGGTCGAGGCGATCCCGCTCATCGCCTCGAGCATCATGTCGAAGAAGATCGCGGAGGGCACCGACTCGCTCGTGCTCGACGTCAAGTTCGGCTCCGGCGCCTTCATGAAGGACGTGGAGCGGGCGCGCGAGCTCGCGCGCACCATGGTCGAGCTCGGCACCGACTCGGGAGTCTCGACGACGGCGCTCCTCACCGATATGAACACCCCGCTCGGCCTCGCCATCGGCAACGCCAACGAGGTTCGCGAGTCGGTCGAGGTGCTCGCGGGCGGGGGTCCCGCCGACATCGTCGAGCTGACGGTCGCGCTCGCGCGCGAGATGCTCGCTCTCGCCGGGCAGCCGGACGCCGACGTCGAGGCGGCCCTGAAAGACGGGCGTGCCATGGACGTCTGGCGCGACATGATCCGCGCGCAGGACGGCGACCCGGATGCCGAGCTCCCCGCGCCCCGCGAGACCCACACCGTCACGGCCGACGCCGACGGCTACGTGACGCGGCTCGAAGCGCTGCCCTTCGGTGTCGCGGCGTGGCGCCTCGGCGCGGGCCGCGCCCGGGCCGAAGACCCCGTCGTCCACGCGGCCGGCATCGACCTCCACGTCAAGCCCGGCGATCGGATCACCGCCGGCCAGCCGCTGTTCACCCTGCTCGGGCACGATGCCAGCCGGTTCGACCGCGCCCTCGCCGCACTGGACGGCGCGTGGCAGATCGGCGCCGAGGCCCCGGCCGCCGCCCCGCTGGTTCTCGAGCGCATCACCGCCTGACCCCGGCTGCGCCGAGGCGCGGCATCCATTCCCCAAGAAAGACCGACGAGGAGCAGCGAATGCCCATCGACCAGCATGGCGACACCGTCCTTCAGGGCGTCTCGATCCGCAGCCTCCCCAAGGTCTCGCTGCACGACCACCTCGACGGGGGCGTGCGTCCCGCGACGATCGTCGAGCTCGCCGACGCGGCGGGCGTCGATGTCCCCGCGACGGACGCCGACGAACTCGCCGACTGGTTCGCCGAGAAGAGCGACTCGGGCTCCCTCGTCGAGTACCTGAAGACGTTCGACCTGACCATCGCCGTCATGCAGACGGCCGACGGGCTCCGGCGGGTCGCGCGCGAATTCGTCGAGGACCTCGCCGCCGACGGCGTCGTCTACGGCGAGGTGCGCTGGGCGCCCGAGCAGCACCTGCAGGGCGGGCTGTCGCTCGAGGAGGTCGTCGAGGCGGTCCAGGAGGGCATCGAAGAGGGTGAGGATGCCGCCGACCGCGCGGGCCGCGACATCCGTGTCGGACAGCTCATCACCGCCATGCGGCACACCGACCGTTCGCTCGAGATCGCCCGGCTCGCGGTCGACTTCCGCGGTCGCGGAGCCGTCGGCTTCGACATCGCCGGGCCGGAGGACGGCTTCCCGCCCTCGAACCACAAGGCCGCCTTCGACTACCTCGCGTCGGAGTTCTTCCCCGTGACGGTGCACGCCGGCGAGGCGGCGGGGCTCGACTCCATTCGCTCGGCGCTGCTCGACGGACGCGCGCTGCGCCTCGGGCACGGGGTGCGGATCGCGGAGGACCTCGAGGTCGTCTCGCGCGCCGGCGAAGAGGTGCTCGTGACCTTCGGCGACCTCGCTCGCTGGGTGCGCGACCGCGAGATCCCGCTCGAGCTCTCACCCTCGTCGAACCTGCAGACCGGCGCGATCGAGCGGTGGGGCACGACGATCGAGGACCACCCGTTCGATCTGCTGTACCAGCTCGGGTTCGCCGTGACGGTCAACGTCGACAACCGCACGATGAGCCGCACATCGCTCACCCGCGAGCTCGCGCTCCTCGCCGAGACCTTCGAGTACGACCTCGACGACCTCGAGATCTTCCAGGTCAACGCCGCCGCCGGCTCGTTCCTCCCCCTCGAGGAGCGCGAAGAGCTCATCGAGATCATCAACGACGGCTTCGACCTCTGACCCGCCGAAGTCGGCCTTCGCCCGCGGCAAATCGCGGGTCATCGGGGTCAACACCCGCAGTTTGCCGCGGGGGAGCGAGCGCGCGACGGGCTCGCCCGCGGCGACTCGCGGGTGAGCCTGCTCCACAGTCGCACATTGCCGCGGGGGAGCGAGCGCATGGCGGACTCGTCCGCGGCGGGCTCGCCCGCGGCGACCGGGGAGGTCAGCGCCGGGCGACGCCCGGATGCGTGGCGAGATAGGCCTCGAACGCCTCGGCGCTCGTCTTGGCCGGGGTGAACCCGAAGTCGCGTGTGAGCGCTTCGTTGGACAGCACGGGGCGGTAGCGGAGGAAGCCGACCTGTTCGGGACCGTGCACGGTGAGGCGCAGCATCCGTCCGATCCGCAGCCCGAAGGCCAGGACGCCCGCCGGCACCGTGAGCAGCGGCTTGCCGAGGCGTTCCGCAAGCTCATGGATCGTCACGCGGCCGTCGCCGGCGACGTTGTAGATGCCCGGCGGCCCGTCGGTCGCGGCGCGGGTCATTGCGGCGGCGACATCGTCGACCCAGATGAAGACGAACGGCGACTCCGACCCTCGAATGGCCAGGATGCGGCGGCCGTCCCACAGCGCCGTGATCTGGTTGCGGACGGTCGGGCCGAGGATCGTCCCGATGCGGAAGACGACCTGCTCGAGTTCGGGGTGGGTGAGCCGGTATCCCGCCAGCATCTGCTCGACGAGGCGCTTGTGCTTGGAGTACGGGAACTCGTCGTTGCCGCGGACCGGGTCGGTCTCGCGCAGCCATTCGGGGTTGTCGGGGTGATACCCGTAGGCCGCCCCCGACGATGACACGACGACGCGCCGCACTCCCGCCTCGATGCAGGCCTCGAGCACGTTGCGCGAGCCGTCGACGTCGACGCGGTACTCGAGGTCGTGGTCGCGCCCGGGGTTCACGATCGCGGCGAGATGCACCACGACGTCGATGCGGTGACGCTCCATGAGGGGCACGAGGCCGCCCGCGATCGTCACGTCGCACTCGTCGTAGGTGACGCGCTGGAGCGGATGCTCCGGCCGGCGCACGTCGCCCGCGACGACCTTGTCGACGCCGGGGTGCCCGACGAGTGCCGCAGCGACGTGCGTGCCGAGGAAGCCCGCACCGCCCGTGACGAGCACGCGCGCGCCCATCAGGCGGCCTCGGGCGCGGTGTCGGACGAGGCGGTCGCGTGGCGCGAGGCATCCCCTCTCGCCGATCCAGTGCGGCGGCGCGTGTGCCGCGCCCACAGCGCCGCGACGGCAAGGCCAGCGATGATGTCCCAGATGCCCCACCACCCGGCGACGATGGCCATGCCGCCGAGCCCGCCGAAGAACGTGAAGACGAGGCCGAGGCCGAGGCCCGCGTTGCGGATGCCGACCTCGAACGTCATCGCCTTGCGCTCGCGCGTGCCGAGGCCGCCCACCACGGCCGTCGAGTAGCCGATCGCGAGAGCGACGGCGTCGTGGATCGCCACGACGACGAGGATGACGCCGAGGAACGCGATGAAGTACGACCAGTTGCCCGCGAGAGCGGCGACGATGAAGCCGAGGAGCGCGAGGAGCGAGAACCACTTCACGAAGGGCTGCACCCTGCCGGCGAACGCGGGGAAGCGCGCTCGGATGCCGAGACCGAGCAGGAACGGGACGCCGATGATGAGGAAGACGTCGACGAGCATCTGCCAGGGGTTGAGCTGCACGGTCTCGAGCAGGTCGCGCGCCGTCGGGTGGAGGGACCCCCAGAACGCCACGCTGAGCGGCAGAACGAAGATGTAGATGAGATTCGAGACGGCGGTCATCGAGACCGACAGCGCGACGTTCCCGCCCGAGCGGTGCGTGAGCACCTGCGAGATGTTCCCCGGCGGGCAGCAGGCGACGAGCAGCATGCCGAGCGCCATCGACGGCGTCACGGGGAGGATGAGCGTGAGGCAGAACGTCACCGCGGGGAGCACGAGGAGCTGCGCGAGGATCGCGATGACGAAGGGCTTCGGCTTGCGCGCGACGACCTTGAAGTCCTGCGGCGAGGTGTCCAGCGCGATGCCGAACATGATGAGCGCCAGCACGACGTTGAGGATGACAAGCGTCGCGGGGTTGAAGTTGAGGACGACGTCGTCGATGTTCATGTGCCGGCCTTCGTGCTGCGGGCGTCGGGGCGCGGGGGATGGATGCCCTTGCCCGGATCGACGGGACGCAGCTTCGGGGCATCCGGATCTCGCCGCAGCTCGGCGATGGCGGCGCGGACCGCCCGCCGGTAGGCGTCCTTGTTGACGTAGTACGACATCCGCTCGAGACCGAGATAGCGGTAGCCGCCAGACAGGTCGGGCCATGCGCCGGTGGCGACGTCGCGCCGGAACGCGGCCGCACGCGACGGGTGGTGCTCGAGCGCTGAGAGGTACTCGGCGATGAGCTCGGCCTGCTCGTAGCGCCCCTGCCAGCCGATTCCGGATGCCTCGATCATGCCCATGACGTAGAGCCCGTTGAACGCCGGCGGGAAGATGTTGAGGAACAGGCGCGGCGACCAGCCGGTCCAGTTGAGCTCTTCCTTCTCGACGAACGGATAGTCGAGCGTGTACCCCGTCGCGAGCAGGACCGTGTCGTACTCCGCGCTCGAGCCGTCGCGGAAGTGCACCGTCGAGCCGTCGAAGCGTGCGATGTCGGGACGGATGCGGAGATCGCCCTGGCCGAGGTGATTGAGGATCAGGGTGTTGACGATCGGGTGCGACTCGTAGATGCGGTAGTCGGGTTTGGGGAACCCGAAGCGCACCGGATCGCCCGTGAAGGCGCGCAGCACCCGCGTGTCGACGAACTGCTTGATGCGCGCGGGCAGCGGCTTGCCCTGATTCAGGGTGTCCGAGGGGCGGCCGAAGAGGTACCGAGGAACGAAGTAGTAGCCGCGGCGCACGCTCATGTCCACGGATGCCGCGTGGTGCACGGCGTCCACGGCGATGTCGCAGCCCGAGTTCCCGGCGCCGACGATGAGCACCCGCTTGCCGGTGAGCTGCGTCGCGCGCTTGTACCCGCTCGTGTGCAGGAGCTCACCCGAGAACTCCCCGGGGAAGGACGGCACGTTCGGCTCGGCGAGCGTGCCGTTCGCGAGGACGACGCCGGCGTACTGCCGGGCGAACTCTCCGTCAGTGTCTTCGGCGGTCAGCATCCATCCACCGTCCGGCGACCGGTCGAGGCTCGTGACCTTCGTGTCGAAGCGGAAGTGCTCGGTGAGCCCGAAGTGGTCGGCGTAATCGCGGAAGTACTGGATGAGCGAGCGGTGGCTCGGGTAGTCGGCCGCATCGGTCATCGGGAACTCGGCGAACTGCGTCGTCGTGCGCGAGGAGATGAGGTGTGCCGACTCGTACATCGTCGAGCGCGGATTCTCGATGTCCCACAGGCCGCCGACACCGCGGGATGCCTCGTACCCGTCGAAGGCGATGCCGGCCTTCTGCAGCGCGCGCGCCGCGGCGAGACCAGATGGGCCCGCCCCGATGATGGCGTACCGGTGCTCCTGCATGTTCCACACTCCGTCGTGCCCGCGTCCCGCGGAGCAACCTCACGATGTTAGCCGCTGAGGGCGGAGGGGAGGATCCGTCCGCCCACGGGTGTGGGAAGTGGCCGGCGGTGCACGCGGGGGTCAGTTCAGAGAGGATGCCACGCGGCCGACGAGGCGCGTGATCTCCGCCGTCATCTCCTCGTCGGAGATCGTGGGCGTGCCGTCGCCGGGCTGGGGTCCGTAGTCGCCGAACGACGAGTGGCTCGCCCCGTCGACCTCGACCATCTCGGCGTCGCGGGGGAGGAGGCGCTGAGCCTCGGCGATCTTCTCGGGCGTGGAGAGTCCGTCCTCGCTCCCCGAGATGCTGAGCACCGGCTGCTGCCATTCCGAGAGGTCCTGGGCGCAGTACGAGCCGAAGAGCACGAGCGCCTCGGCCTGCGTGGCGAGCTGGCACGAGCGGACGCCGCCGAGCGAATGCCCGCCGACCATCCACTCGCGCACGGCGGGCGCGAGCGTCGTGAACGAGCCGAGGGGCCTCAGATCGAAGAAGGCGAGGTTGAGCCACGGCTTCGTGATGACCACGGTGACGCCCTTGTCGGCCACGAGGCCCGACAGCTTCGAGGCGTAGGCCCACGGGTCGACCTTGGCGCCGGGGATGAAGACGAGCCCGACGTGCGACCGGCCCTCGGCCGGCGTCATGATGATGCCGTCCGGCTCGTCGCTGATCACGATGCGGTCGTCGGCCTTCACAGCCGCGAGTGGCTCCGGCTCGGCCTGCATGACACCGACCTGGCTCCAGATGACGATCCCCACGACGGCGGCGAGGATGAGCACGCCGATGCCGGCGAGCACCCACCAGATGACCCGGAGACCGCGGCGTCGGCGGGCGCTGGGCGGCTGGTCTTCGGTCGGCGCGGGCGAGGCGTCAGGGTCGGTCACAGCCACGAGCGTACCGGCGGTCAGGTACGGCCCGGATCAGCGACGGCCCGCTCGGCGACCGGACGGTGCCGGTCGCCGAGCGGGCCAAGCGCTCTCAGACGAGCTGGGATTGCCGCGCCGCGACGACTTCTTCGACCTTCGGGAACAGCGGATGCTCCCGCTCGAGACCGGTGACGGCGGCGGTGAAGGACGCGGCATCCTGTTCCCGCAGCTGCGCCTGCAGCTGCACCGACTGCTCGTCCTCGGCGTCTTCGAAGGCGAGGGCAGCGCCCATCGCGGCGACGAGCGCGTCGGTCGACAGTCCTCGCTCGGCGGCCTCGGCCGCCGGTCCGATGAACCGCTCGTTGCGCGACAGCTTGCGCAGCGGCTGCCTGCCGACCCGCCACACCGTGTCGGGGAGGGCGTCGTTGCGGAAGCGACGGAGGATCGTCTCGCGGTACTGCGCGAGATCGGCCGGGTCGAGACCGTGCTTGGCGGCGAGCAGGGCCGAGGTCTCTTCCAGAGTCGCGGCGACCCGCGCGGCGATCGCATCGTCGGAGAGGGCCTGCGCGATCGTCTCGACGCCGGACTGGGCGCCGAAGTACGCGGTCGTCGCATGCCCCGTGTTGACGGTGAAGAGCTTGCGCTCGATGTACGGCCCCAGATCGTCCACGAAGTGGGCACCCGGGATGTCGGGCGGATCGTCACCGAAGGGCAGGCGCTCGATCGCCCACTCGAAGAACGGCTCGACCGTCACGTCGACGCCTCCGCCTTCGGGCTGGGCCGGGACGATCCGGTCGACCGCGGTGTTGGCGAAGACGGCCCGCCCCTGGATCGCCTCCCACGCGTCGCCAGCCTGCGCGCGGATCTCGTCGCGCAGCAGGTCGGTCGCGTTGATCGCATTCTCGCAGGCCATGACCTGCAGGGGCGGCGACGACGGGTCGCGCAGCGCGAGGGCGGAGAGGATGTGCGGAGCGACGAACTTGAGGATCGTCGGCCCGACCGCGGTCGTCACGACATTGGCGGTCGCGACCTCGTCGATCACCTCGTCGGGGTGCGTCGCGCTGTTGATCGCACGGAAGCCGGTGACGACGGTGTCGCGCCCGCCCTCGCCGACCTCGTGGACCGTGTACTCGTCGACGGCGTTGATCGCATCGACGAGCGGGGCCGCGACATCCGAGAAGACGAGGTCGTACCCGCCCTCGTGCAGGAGCAGGCCGACGAAGCCGCGCCCGATGTTCCCGGCGCCGAAGTGGACGGCCTTCATGACTCGTTGACGGTGCCGAGCAGCCGGTAGAGCTCCTCGGGCGTCTGCGCCTGCTTGAGGCGCTCGACCTCGTCCTCGTCCGAGAACAGGAGCGCGATCTGCGAGAGGATCTCGAGGTGCTCGTCGCCCTTGCCGGCGATGCCGATGACGAACGTCACGGGCTCTCCGTCCCAGTCGACGCCGCCGTCGTAGCGGACGACCGAGAGCCCCGACGCGAGGATCGTCTGCTTCGTCTCGTTCGTGCCGTGCGGGATCGCGAGCTCGTTGCCCATATAGGTCGAGACGGTCTGCTCCCGCTGCTGCATCGCGTCGAAGTAGGCGCTGGTGACGGCACCCGCGGCCTCGAGGATGTCGGCGGCCTCCTTCATCGCGTCCTCTCGGGACGCTCCTCCGGAGTGGATCCGCACCTGGCCGATGCTGAGGACGTCACGTGCCATGGTTCACGCCTTTCTCGAAACGGATGACTGCTGCCCAGTCCACTATCGACCGCCGACGTCTGTCCAGCGGTTGACCAGGAGCGCCGAAGACTCTGGGGCCGGGGCATCGCGCACATCCGACCCCAGAGCGTCTTCGGGCCTCGGCTGTTACGCCTCGGCGTCCTGATGCTGCGCGCGGACGAGGTCGACGACCTCGTCGTAGCGCGGCGAATTCATGAAGTTGTCGACCGAGACGTGGACCGCACCGGGCGTCTGCTGACGCGCGCGGTCCGTCAGCTGGTTCTGCGTGATGACCAGGTCGGCGGAGGAGTCGAGGTTCGAGATCGCCTTGTTGACGACCGTGACATCCTCGATGCCCGCCTTCTTGATCTTGTTGCGCAGGACGCTCGCGCCCATCGCCGACGACCCCATGCCCGCGTCGCACGCGAACACGATGTTGCGGATCTCCTTCTCCATGCCCGTGCCCGGGCCGCCACGGCCGTCGACCTGCGTCGCCGCGCCGCCGCGGAGGTTCGCGAGGGCGTCGGAGCTCTTGCCCTTGGCGGCCTCGGTCTGGGTGATCGCCGCGCCGAAGGCGTCGTCCGTCAGGGCCATGGCCTCGAGGTCGCGCTTGCGGGAGGCCCGCAGGATGACGGCCGCGATGAGGAAGGTCACCACGGCGGCAAGGAGCACCGACAGCAGCACGGCGAAGTACTTGCCGGGTGCGATCTGCGCGATGACCGCGAAGATGCTGCCCGGTGCCGCCGGGGCTCGCAGTGCCCCGCCGAGGAGCATGTTGGTCGTGACGCCGGTCATGCCGCCGCCGATGAGGGCGAGGATCAGCATCGGCTTCATGAGCGCGTACGGGAAGTACACCTCGTGGATGCCGCCGAAGAACTGGATGACGGCCGCGCCCGGTGCCGACGCGCGCGCCGCCCCGATGCCGAAGAACGTGAACGCGAGGAGCAGACCCACGCCGGGGCCGGGGTTGGCCTCGAGGAGGAAGAGGATCGACGATCCCGAGTCCGCGGACTCCTGCAGGCCGAGCGGGGTGAGCACGCCGTGGTTGATGGCGTTGTTCAGGAAGAACACCTTCGCCGGCTCGATCACGATGCTCGTCAGCGGCAGCAGGTTCGTCTCGACGAGCCAGCCGACGGCGTTGGAGAGGATCTGCATGATGCCGTTGACGACCCACGCGATCGGGTAGAAGCCGACGATCGCCATCACGAAGCCCCAGATGCCGGCCGAGAACATGTTGACGAGCATCTCGAAGCCCGCCCGGATCTTCCCCTCCCACAGCGAGTCGAGCCACTTCATCGTGTACGCGGAGAGCGGGCCCATGATCATCGCGCCGATGAACATGTGCACCTGGCCGAGCGGGGCATCGCCCTCCGGCAGGCTCGCGTTGAACTGCGCGATGAGGTAGTCCGAGCCCGCGATGGCGCCGAAGGTGCCGATGGCGCCCACGACTCCGCCGCGGATGCCGTAGACCATGCTGCCGCCCGTGTAGGCGATGAGGATCGGCAGCAGGTAGTGGATGAAGGGACCGACGATCGTCGCCAGTGCGGCGACCGGAGTCCAGCCCACGTCGATGAAGAAGGCGGTGAAGATGCCCCACGCGATGAGCGCGGGGATGTTCGGCATGATCATGCCGGACAGGAACGTGCCGAAGCGCTGGACTCCGACTCGCGCCCGGCTCGTGCCACCCGCCACGGGGGCGGGTACTGACGCCGTTGTCATTACTGTGTCTCCTTTTTTCTTCGGTTCTTCCCTCGCCGCGGGTGCGGCTTTCTTCGGTTCTTCCCTCGCCGCGGTGCGGCTTTCTTCGGTTCTTCCCTCGCCGCGGTGCGGCTAGGCGGCCGCGCTCGCGGCCTGGTCGGCGGCCTCGCGGGCCGCGGTTCGGGCGGATGCCGCATCGTCGGCGGCAAGGGCCGCTTCGGCGATTCCGCGCGCCTCGGCGAGGGTGTACTGCAGCAGCGACGCGCGGACGTCGGCGAGAGCGGTGGGCGCCATCGAGAGGCTCGTGGCTCCGAGGCCCACGAGCACGACGGCCAGGAGCGGATCCGCGGCGGCCTCGCCGCAGATCCCGACGGGCTTCGAGTGCTCGCGACCGGCCTGGCCGACGTCGCGGATGAGGGTCAGCACCGCGGGATGCCACGGATCCTGGAACGACGCGACCGAGCCGAGGAGGCGGTCGGCGGCCAGCGTGTACTGCGTGAGGTCGTTGGTCCCGATCGACGCGAAGTCGGCGACCCGCAGCACCCGGTCGGCGAGCAGAGCCGACGACGGCACCTCGACCATGACTCCGGCGGTCTTGATGCCGTACTCACGGGCCAGGGTGGTGAAGTACTCGGTCTCCTCGACCGTCGCGATCATGGGGGCCATGACCCAGAGGTCGGCCGGCCCGTCCGGCAGCTGGCGGGTCGCGGCATCCGCTTCGGCCAGAGCCGTCAGCTGCTCGCGCAGGATGTCCTCGCTCGCCCGCAGGGCGCGGATGCCCCGGAGGCCCAGGGCCGGGTTCTCCTCGTGCGCGTCGTTGAGGAAGGCGAGCGGCTTGTCCGCACCCGCGTCGAGCACGCGCACGACGACCTTCTTGCCGGGGAAGGCCGAGAGGAGGGCCGTGTAGGACTCGCGCTGCTGCTCGACCGTGGGTGCCTGGCTCGAGCTCAGGAAGAGGAACTCCGTGCGGAAGAGGCCGACCCCCTCCGCCCCGAGCGCCACGGCCTCGAGCGCACCCTCGGGCTTGCCGAGGTTGGCGAGGAGCGGGATGGCCGTGCCGTCCGCGAGGGCACCGGGAGTCAGGGGAGCGGATGCCTGCGCCGCGCGGGCGGCGGCGCGGTTCTGCGCCCGCTCGAGCTCCTCGGTGGTCGGCTGCGTCGTGACGACGCCGGCCGCGGCATCCACGATCACCGTCTCGCCCTCGGCAAGGTCCTTCGCGGCGGCGGCGCCGACGACCGCGACGATCGACTTCTCCCGGGCGAGGATCGCCGTGTGCGACGTGGGTCCGCCCTCCGTCGTGACGAGTGCGAGCACCTTGTCGAGGTCGAGGAGGGCCGTGTCGGCCGGCGCGAGGTCCTTCGCGACGAGGACGAACGGATGCCCCGGATCGGGCACGCCCGGAGCCGGCACACCGCGCAGGCGGGCGATGACGCGCTGCGCGACGTCGTCGAGGTCTGCGGCGCGCTCGCCGAGGTAGCCGCCGAGGGCGGTGAGCTGGTCCCGGAACGACGCGAAGGCGTCGAACACGGCGAACTCGCCCGTCCGGCCCTGGGCGAGGCGATCGTCGACCTCCTGCTCGAGCGTCGGGTCCTCGGCCATCATCGCCTGCGCCTCGAGCACGTCTCGCGCGGCGCCTCCGGCCAGCGCCCCGCGCTTCTCGAGCTCTCGGGCGACGGCGGCCACGGCATCCCGGACCCGTGCCGTCTCCTCCTCGGCGCTCAGCGTGCTCGGCGCGTCGCTCGGCGCAGGCAGCGGCTCGGCCATTCGCGCGACGGGACCCTGGGCGACGCCCAGCCCGATTCCGACTCCCCGCAGTTCCGTCATCGTCTACTCCGCGTCGTGGTCGGTCGTGAGGAGTTCGGCGAGGTTGTCGAGCGCCGCCTCGGCGCCGTCGCCGTCGGCCGTGAGGGTCACGTAGTCGCCCTGCTCGACGCCGAGCGCGATCACTCCCAGGATGCTGGCGGCGTTGACCGGTGAGCCCGAGTCCTTCGCGACCGTGATCGGGATGCCGGCATCCTTGGCCGCCTGCGCGAAGAGCTTCGCCGGGCGGGCGTGAAGGCCGTGCGATGAGCCGATCCGCACGGTGCGCGAGATGGGGGCCATGTCGTTCCTCTCAGTTCGGTTCAGCTGTCGTACGAGCATTCGGGAGCCGTCTCACGGGGGCGTGACGCCGCTCGCGGTCGGAAGGGTCCCCCCGGAGCCTCCGACCGCGTCGCGGACGAGTTGAAGCGTCCGCGTTCCGTCGAGATCCATGAAGATGTCGGACGGCAGCAGCACCACTGTCGTCCCGCGGACCGCGGCGTCGCGCTCGATGCGGTCGAGCGCGTGCACCAGGTGCGGTCCGACGAGGACGACGTCGGCGGCATCGAGGTCGATCGGAAGCGACTGCTCGGTGCCGGCGAAGGCGGAATAGGCGAGTCCCTGGTCGTGGGCAGCGTGTCGCACGCGCTGTGCGACGAAGGTGCTCGAGGCACCGGCTCCGCAGACCACGAGGATCCTCATCGATCCGCCTCCTTCGTGTGGCCATTCTTGTGAAAACGCTGGGAGCGGACAACCACGTCTTCTTCCGCCCCTCCGGAAGATCGGCGGGGGCGCGGATCGCGCCTCCCGCCCCGTGGTTGACTGGTGACGGCGCAGCCGAGGGCGGAGCGCGGGCGGAGGACGCGGTGACACGAGCGAGACAGGATCGCCTGCTCGCCCTGCTCGTCCGCGACGGCGAGTGGGCGACCGCGGCGACTCTCGCCGACGCCCTCGGGGTCACGCCGCGCAGCATCCGCTCCTACGTCACGACCCTCAACGCCCGGGTTCCCGAGGGGACGGTGATCGAGTCGGGCCCCCTCGGCTATCGCGCCGGCCCCGATGCCGCGCCGGCCCTCCGGACGAACGGGACGACGGATGCCGGCACCCCCCGTGACCGTCTGCACACGCTGGTCCGTGCCCTTCTCGATTCGCCCGACGGCATCGACGTCTTCGAGACGGCCGAGCGGCTCCACGTCTCGTCGGCCACCCTCGACGCGGACCTCGCCCGCGTGCGCGGCCTCCTCGGCGGAACGGAGCTGACCCTGGAGCGATCGGCGTCCCGCGCGCGGCTGCGCGGGACCGAGATGGCGCAGCGCCGCCTCCTCAGCCGCCTCGCGCACGATGAGATGGATGCCGGGTCGTTCGACCTCGAAGCACTCCGCCGCACGTTGGGCGACGCCTCCGTCGGCGCCCGCGCCTTCGGCCCGTTCAAGACGGATCTCGTGGCCGAGCTCGGGTCGCTGGGCTACTTCGTCAACGAGTACGGCATCGCCGACGTCGTCATGCACATCGCGATCGCGGCCGACCGGGTCGCGCAGGACCGCGGGCTCGACGGACAGGCGGCCGCCGCTTCTCCGGCGAACGCCGAGGTGGCGGCGATCCTCGCCCGCCTCTCGGCCGAGCACCTCGGCGTGGAGCTCGGGACGGGCGACCTCCAGCATCTCGCGTCGCTGGTGCTGACGCGCGTCGTCGCGCCCGGGGCGACCGCGCCCAAGATGCACGTGCGCGAGCGCCTCGACCCCGAGGTCGAGCAGGCGGTCCGCGAGGTCGTGGGGGCCGCGGCATCCGAGTTCCTCGTCGACATCGTGCACGAGGACTTCATCCTGCGACTCGCCCTCCACGTGCAGAATCTCCGCCTGCGGGCGCAGGAGCAGGCGTGGTCGCGCAATCCGCTCACGCGGTCGCTCAAGGCCTCGTACCCGATGATCTTCGAGGTCGCCGTCTACATCGCGAACGGCCTCCACGAGAGCCTCGGCATCCCTCTCCTCGACGACGAGATCGCCTACATCGCGATGCACGTCGGCGGGCGCCTGGAGCGGAGCCGGCAGGCCGACCAGCTGCTCACGGCGACCATCGTGTGCCCGGGCTACTACGAGCTGCACGAGCTGCTGCGCTCGTCGGTCGACCGCTCGCTCGGACAGGCCATCGAGGTCGTCGGCGTCGAGACTCGCGTCGATCCGGACTGGTCCTCGATCGACACCGACCTCGTGCTCACCACGATCGACCCCGGACCGGAGCGCGCGGCATCCGACCGGATCGTCCGAATCCAGCCGTTCCTCACCGACGCCGACGTGGAGCGGGTGCAGGCGGCGGCGGGGCGCATCCGCCGGGCGCGGCGTCTGGCGCGGCTGCGCACCGAGCTCGAGCGGTACTTCGAGCCGACGGCCTTCGTCAGGGGACTGGATGCCGAGGCCGGCGAAGACGCGGTGATCCGGCGCCTCGGCGCCCTGCTCGTGGCGCGCGGGGTCATCGACGACGACTACGTCGAGCGCGCGATCCAGCGCGAGCACCTCTCGTCGACCGCGTTCACCGACGCGCTCGCCGTGCCGCACGCGCTCGGCATGACAGCGACCCGCACGGCCATCGCGGTCGGGATCGCCGACCCCTCGATCCTCTGGGGCGAGAGCCGCGTGCAGGTCGTGGCGCTGGTCGCCTTCAGCGAGACGGATCGCGAGGCGTTCCAGACGGTGTTCGAGCAGCTCGTCGAGGTCTTCTCGGAGCGCGAGTCGGTGCAGCGGATCGTGCGCCGCGCCACGGACTTCGCGGCCTTCCTCGACGAGCTCGTCGCCGTCGTCGACGGCTGACTCCGGCATCCCCCGCTTCCCTCTTTTTGGGTTTGGGGCGCCTTCCGGTTGCGCCACGCCGCTGAGGCGGCGCGTCGTCAGCGGATCGCGCCCCGAAACGCCCCCGCTCACCCGGCAGGACGGATGCCGAAGGCAGCGAGCCTCTCGGCGAGCGCTGCGGCGGTGGCGATGTGCGGCCAGCCCCACCTGACGACGGATCGCCCGGTCGTTCCCCGGATCCAGTCCTCGCGCTGCTTCTCGCGCTCGAAGATCTCATCCGGTGAGCGCTGGACGAGCAATCGGCCGTCCTCGTACTTGATGCGGCCGTCGAACTCGCCGTAGACCCCCGCATCATCGAGGGCGAAGTCGACGTAGTAGGTCACCGTTCGGGTCGGCCCCGGCACGGCGACTTGAAGTCGCGCGGGGCGGAATCCGATCTGGGCCAGCCTGATGCGGCTCACGCTCTCGCCGGGGAGCTCGGCGCGACCATCGGCAAAGCGCAGCACGCGCTCCGCGCGGGATCGCCCGTGCGCGCTCTCCCGCACGATGGCTCGAAGCTCCGCACGCACCTCCGCCGCCCGGTCGTCGTCGTAGTCCGCGCGGCTCGTGACGCATAGGCGGCGCAGCATCGCATCCGTCACGACCACGGCCTGCTCGAACGCCGCGGTCCGCGCGATGTCGGCGATCGTGCGCGTCAGAGCGGTGCAGCGGAGGCCGTCGACCTCGACGATCTGGTCCGAGCCGACCTCACCGCGATGCCGGATGACGCCCGCCGCCGCGCCCGGCCGATCCGCGTCCAGCGTCACGTGCACTTTCCTCGGATCGGGAGCGAGAAGGGGCAACCCGTGCAGCGCCGCCGCGGTCTCGTGGGAGAACAACGGTGGTGTCCGAGACGACGACGCGAGTGCCCGGGCGCGCGCGACGACGCGTTCCTCGGGTGTGGCGAGCTGCCAGCTTTCGGCGAGGCTGAACATCCCGGGGCGCACTTTGATCAGCAGCCCGTTCGCTACGGACTCGAGGATCCGCGCCGACCCGAACCCCCACGATGCGAGCTCGGTGCGCCGGTACAGGGGCAGTCCTTCCACCCATCGACCCTGCGTCGCCCGACTCCTGCCAGCGCCCCGTTCCGGCCGACCCGGTGTACAGCCGGCGCGCCCAACCCACTGTGGAGGCTCGCCGTCGCAGGAGGGTTTGGGGCGCGTTCCGTCACCGACACGCGGAGGCGGGCGGCGTGCCGCTGACCGAATCCGCCCCAAAGCCCCCACGTGGAGGGCCGGGAGGCGGATGGATGCCGGGGGCGGCGGGTCAGCGCCGGGCGAGGCGCTCGCGCAACCCCAGGCGGACGGCGGGCCACTCGTGCGGGAGGATCGAGAAGACGACCGTGTCGCGCAGCGTCCCGTCAGGGCCGAGCCGGTGGTTGCGGAGGATGCCGTCCTGCTTGGCGCCGAGGCGCGCGATCGCGGCCCGCGACTGCCGGTTGTGGAAGTGCGTCCGCAGCTCGACCGCGATCGCGTCGCACGCGTCGAACGCGTGGCCGAGCAGCGCGAGCTTGGCGGCCGTGTTGACCTCGGTGCGCTGCGCCGACGGCGAGAGCCAGGTGTACCCGATCTCGACGTGCCGATTGGCCTGGTCGATGTTGCAGAACGTCGTCATGCCGACGACGCGCCCCGTCGAGAGGCGGCGCACGGCCCAGGGGTTCATGTGCCCCTCGGCCTGCCACGCGAGCCGGCGGTCGATTTCGGCCGGGATGCCGGCGGGCGTCGGCGCGCTCGTGTACCAGGCGTACTCGAGCCCCTCCGTCGCGGCGGCGAGATCGTCGCCGTGCTCGTGCGAGAGCGGCTCGAGGGCAACCCAGCCGTTCTGGAGCGTGATCGGATCGGTCAGCAGCACGCCCCCGAGCCTAAACGGGAAGCGACCGCGCTGCTGAGGGCAGGACCAACGCAACCCCCGCGTCGCGCCGCGTCAGGAGACCTCGGCCAGCAGCGCCCGCGCTCCGTCGGCCAGGGCCGCGATCCGATGCGCTGCGTCCGCCGACGAGTCGCCCCGCACGTCGAGGTAGAGCTTGAGCTTGGGCTCCGTCCCGCTCGGACGCACGATGACTCGTGACCCGTCCGCGAGCCAGAACCGCAGCACATCGCCGGGCGGCAGATCGTCGACCCCGGTGAGCAGGTCGTCGACCCGCTCCACCACGACCTCGCCGATCCGCGAGGGATGGCGCGCCCGCAGGGCCGCCATGACGTCGGCGATGACCGACAGCTGCTCGACGCGCACCGAGATCTGGTCGCTCGCGAAGTAGCCGAACGTCTCGTCGAACTCCCTCACGAGATCGGCGACGGATGCCCCGCGCCCCCGGGCCTCGGACACCATGCCGAGCATCGCGATCGCGGCCGAAACGCCGTCCTTGTCGCGGACGGTCTCGGGGTTGACGAGATAGCCGAGCGCCTCCTCGAACCCGAAGACGAGGCCCGGCGCGCGCGAGATCCACTTGAAGCCCGTGAGCGTCGCGTGGAAGTCGAGACCGTAGTGCTCGGCCACCGTCTGCAGGCCGGGGGAGGACACGAGCGAGCAGGCGAGCGACGCGGGGGGCGCGGCATCCGTCGCCTTCGCCCGCTGCGCGGCCCGCCAGCCCAGCAGCAGCCCGATCTGGTTGCCGCTCAGGCGCCGCCAGCCGCCGGGCGCGTCATCGTCGGGGACGGCGACGGCCAGCCGGTCGGCGTCGGGGTCGTTCGCGATGATGAGCTCTGCGCCGGCGCGGCGCGCCGTCTCGAACGCGAGGTCCATCGCACCGGGCTCTTCGGGGTTGGGGAACGCGACGGTCGGGAACGCTCCGTCGGGCTCGATCTGCTCCGCAACGAGCGTCGGCGCGGGGTATCCCGCCGCCTCGACGATGCGCGAGAGCGTCTCCCATCCGACGCCGTGCATGGCGGTGTAGACCCACGACAGGCCTTCCGCCCCCGCGGGCGCCGGCGCGACGGCCGCCGTCGCGGCGATATACGCGTCGACGACCGACTCGGGCGCGGTCTCGTACTCTGCCGAGCGGGGGAGGGATGCCGCGTCCCCCGCGGCGATGCGCTCGATGTGCGCCGCGATCTCGGCGTCGGCGGGCGATACGATCTGCGCGCCCTCGTTCGCCCCGCCGAGGTAGACCTTGTACCCGTTGTCGTTGGGAGGGTTGTGGCTGGCCGTCACCATGACGCCGGCATCGGCGTCCAGGTGCCGCACGGCGAATGCGAGGACGGGCGTCGGGAGGAGTCGCGGGAGCAGGACGGCCCGGATCCCGGCGCCCGCGAACAGCTCGGCGGAGTCCTCGGCGAACACGCGGGAGTTGCGGCGGCCGTCGTACCCGATCACGACCGTCGGCCGGGCGCCGCCCGCCTTCTCGAGCAGGTAGGCGCCGAGGCCCGCCGCCGCCTGCGCCACGAGCACCCGGTTCATGCGGTTGCTGCCGGCGCCCAGTTCGCCGCGAAGGCCGGCCGTGCCGAAGGCGAGGCGCCCCGCGAACCGGTCCTCGAGATCGACGGATGCCGCGGCATCCCCCTTCTCGACGCGCTCGAGCAGTGCCGAGAGCTCCTCGCGCGTCTCGGGGTCGGGGTCCTGGGCGAGCCAGGCCTCGGCCCGCGCGGCGGCGGTGCTCACAGGGCCCCGATGACGCGGGCGAGCAGCGACGAGATGACCGGCTCGGCCTCGCGGCCGGCCTCGATCACCTCCTGGTGGCTGAGCGGAGTCGTCTGGATGCCCGCCGCCATGTTCGTGATCAGCGAGAAGCCGAGGATCTCCATCCCGGCCTGGCGCGCGGCGATCGCCTCGAGCGCCGTCGACATGCCGACGATGTGACCGCCGATCGCCTTGGCCATGCGCACCTCGGCCGGCGTCTCGTACTGCGGTCCCGTGAACTGGCAGTAGACGCCCTCGTCGAGGCTCGGGTCGATCCGGCGGGCGAGATCGCGCAGACGCACGGAGTAGAGATCGGTGAGGTCGATGAACGTCGCCCCCTCGAGCGGGGTGGATGCCGTGAGGTTGATGTGGTCGCTGATGAGCACCGGCGTGCCGGGCTTCCAGCCGTGCTTGATGCCGCCGGCGCCGTTGGTCAGCACCATCGTGCGCGCGCCGGTGGCCGCCGCGGTGCGGACGCTGTGGACGACCCGGCGGACGCCGTGACCCTCGTAGAAGTGCGTGCGTGCGCCGATGACGAGGACGTGCTTGCCCTTCGGTGTCACGACGCTGCGGAGCGTCCCCACGTGCCCCGCGAGGGCCGGCGCGCTGAAGCCGGTCACGTCGGTCGCCGGGAAGGTCGCCGTCGTCTCGCCGAGGAGCTCGGCCGCCTTGCCCCAGCCGCTGCCGAGCGTCAGCGCGATGTCGTGGTGCTCGACGCCCGTGATGCGCGCGATGTCGGCGGCGGCTTCCGCCGCGATCGCGAACGGGTCGGCCGCTGGGTCGTCGAGGGGATTGGGGGTCGTCTCTGACATGCCCACCACTCTAGGGAGACCGCGTCGGAGGGGCCAACGAGCGGTTCCCCGCGCGCGTCGGACGATGTCGCGACCGCCGCCGATGCGGCGGGCGGGCGGGCGGACTGTGAGAATGGGAGCCATGTCTGTGAGCTTCGAGCGCACCCAGAGCATCGCGATCATCGGCGGGGGACCCGGCGGATACGAGGCCGCGCTCGCCGCGGCGCAGTTCGGGGCCGAGGTGACCCTCGTCGAGCGGGTGGGCGTCGGCGGGTCCGCCGTCATCACCGACGTCGTGCCGTCGAAGTCGCTCATCGCGACCGCGGACGCCGCCGTCGCCATCGGGGCCGCGGGCGACCTCGGGGTGCAGCTCTTCGCGAAGGGCGAGTCGGGCAAGCCGCTCAAGCCCGAGATCGCGATCAACCTGGCCGCCGTCAACAAGCGCCTCCTCTCGCTCGCCCGTCAGCAGTCCGACGACATGCGCGCCGCGCTCGTCGAGGCGGGCGTCCGGATCATCTCCGGCCACGGTCGCCTGGAAGGCGAGAACGCCGTCGTCATCTCGACCGGACCGCGCGGCACCGACTTCGACCGCATCGAGGCCGACACGATCGTCGTCTCGGTCGGAGCCTCGCCGCGCATCCTCCCGACGGCCAAGCCCGACGGCGAGCGGATCCTCACGTGGACCCAGCTCTACGACATGGAGGCGCTGCCCGAGCACCTCATCGTCATCGGCTCGGGCGTCACGGGCGCCGAGTTCGCCGGCGCCTACATGAACCTCGGCGCGAAGGTCACGCTCGTCTCGAGCCGCGACCAGGTGCTTCCGGGTGAGGATGCCGATGCCGCGGCGGTGCTCGAGAAGGTCTTCAAGCGCGGCGGCATGAACGTGCTGTCGAAGTCCCGCGCCGAGAAGGTCGAGCGATCGGGCGACGGCGTGGTCGTGACGCTCGCCGACGGCCGCACCGTCGAGGGCAGCCACTGCCTCATGGCCGTCGGCGCCGTTCCGAACACGAAGGGCATCGGCCTCGAGGAGGCGGGCGTGCAGATGACCGAGTCGGGCCACATCCAGGTCAACCGCGTCGCGCGCACCTCGATCCCGAACATCTATGCCGCCGGCGACTGCACGACGTTCATCCCGCTCGCCTCGGTCGCCGCGATGCAGGGACGCACGGCGGTCTTCCACGCCCTCGGCGACGTGGTGATCCCTCTCGAGCGGCGCCGGATCGCGTCGAACATCTTCACGGCTCCCGAGATCGCGACGGTCGGCTGGCAGGAGAAGGACATCGCCGACGGCCTCATCCAGGGAGTCGTCCACAAGCTCCCGCTCGCCGCCAACCCGCGCGCCAAGATGATGGGCATCAAGGACGGCTTCGTCAAGCTCATCGCCCGGCAGGGGAGCGGCAGCGTCATCGGCGGCGTCATCGTGGGCCCGCGGGCGTCCGAGCTGATCTACCCGATCGCGATCGCCGTGGAGCGGCGTCTCACGGTCGACCAGGTCTCGCGCGTCTTCGCGGTGTATCCGTCGCTGTCGGGCACGATCACCGACTCGGCCCGCGCGATGCACGTCGTCGACCACACCATCTACGGCGCCTGACACGTGACGGATGCCGCGGCATCCGTCGTCGCCCGCGCCCGGAGCGTACGCTCTCGCCGAGAACCCACCAGACTCGCGCACACGACGTGTGCTCTCGCCGAGAACGTACGCTCTCGCCGCCGGCTCTCGCCGCGATGAGGCCTAGGAGATCGTCAGGAGCTGGTGCCCGGCCGACACGGTCGTGCCGGGATCGGCGTTGATCGCGCCGATGACGCCGTCCTTGTGGGCCTGGATCGGCTGCTCCATCTTCATCGCCTCGAGCACGACCACGAGGTCGCCCTTGACGACCTGCTGGCCCTCCTCGACGGCGACCTTGACGATCGTCGCCTGCATGGGCGCCTTGACGGCGTCTCCGGATGCCCCGGCCACGACCGTCGGCGCGTGCGAACGGCGCGACGGCGGCACGGCCGCGGGGCGCCCGGCCGCTGAGGGCGCGGCGACGATCCGGTCGGGGAGGCTCACCTCGAGGCGCTTCCCGGCGACCTCGACGACCACGGTGTGCCGCGCCTCGGCGGCCTTGGGCGAGTCGAGCTCGCCGTCCCACGGAGCGATGTCGTTGACGAACTCGGTCTCGATCCAGCGGGTGAAGACGCCGAACTCGCCGTTCTCGGCCGTGAAGGCGGGGTCGCGGACGACCTTGCGGTGGAACGGGAGCACCGTCGGCAGCCCCGCCACCTCGAACTCGTCGAGGGCGCGGCGGGAGCGCTCGAGCGCCTCGGCGCGGTCGCGTCCCGTGACGATGATCTTGCCGAGCAGGGAGTCGAACGACCCGCTCACGCTGTCGCCGGCGGTCACTCCGGAGTCGAGACGGATGCCGGGGCCGCCGAAGGTCTTGAAGACCTTGATGGGACCGGGCTGCGGCAGGAAGTTGCGACCGGGGTCCTCGCCGTTGATGCGGAACTCGATCGAGTGCCCCTCGGGCTTCGGGTCGGGGTAGTCGAGCGTCCCGCCCTCCGCGATGCGGAACTGCTCGCGGACGAGGTCGATGCCCGTGACCTCCTCGGACACGGGGTGCTCGACCTGGAGGCGCGTGTTGACCTCGAGGAAGGAGATGGTGCCGTCGGCGCCGATGAGGAACTCGCACGTTCCCGCGCCGACGTAGCCGACCTCCTTGAGGATCGCCTTGGACGCCGAGTAGAGCGTCTCGTTCTGCGCGGCCGTGAGGAACGGCGCGGGGGCCTCCTCGACGAGCTTCTGGTGGCGGCGCTGGAGCGAGCAGTCGCGCGTCGAGACGACGACGACGTTGCCCTCGGCGTCCGCGAGGCACTGGGTCTCGACGTGGCGCGGCTTGTCGAGGTATTTCTCGACGAAGCACTCGCCGCGGCCGAAGGCCGTGATGGCCTCGCGCGTGGCCGACTCGAAGAGCTCGGGCACCTCGTCGATCGTGCGCGCCACCTTGAGGCCGCGCCCGCCGCCGCCGTAGGCGGCCTTGATCGCGATGGGCAGGCCCACGCGCTCGGCGAACTCGACGACCTCGTCGGCGCCGCTCACCGGGCCGGGCGTGCCGGGGGCCAGCGGCGCGCCGACCTTCTCGGCGACGTGCCGCGCGGTGACCTTGTCGCCCAGCGCCTCGATCGCCTCGGGCGAGGGTCCGATCCAGATGAGACTGGCGCCGATGACGGCGCGAGCGAAGTCGGCGTTCTCGGCGAGGAACCCGTATCCGGGGTGCACGGCGTCGGCGCCGGAGCGGCGGGCCACCGAGAGGATCTTGTCGATCGAGAGGTAGGTGTCGGCGCTCGTGGCGCCCTCGAGGGCGTACGCCTCGTCGGCGAGTCGCGCGTGGAGGGCGTCGCGATCCTGGTCGGCGTAGACGGCGACCGAGGCCTTGCCGGAGTCGCGGGCGGCGCGGATGACGCGTACGGCGATCTCACCGCGGTTGGCAACGAGAACCTTGGTGATCTGCGGCATGAGTGTCAGCCTACAGATGGGCTTCCAAGCACTTTTGGGTGCCTCGCACAAGAAACGCCCGCGAACGTGTGTGGGAGTCTACGAGCGATTCCAGAGGTCCGGCCACTCGACCCCGAGCTGGCGCACGAGACGTCGCAGCGTCGACAGCGACATCCCGACGACCGTCGAAGGGTCGCCGCTCACCCGCTCGATGAACGGCCCGCCGAGGCTGTCGATCGTGAATGCGCCCGCGACGTGAAGGGGTTCGCCGGAGGCGACGTACGCGTCGATCTCGGCATCCGTCATGTCGGCCGAGAAGGTGACGGATGCCTGGGCCACCGCGTGCGCCTCGTGCGGCTCCTTGCCCGGGGACAGGCGGTAGACGGCGTGGCCCGAGTGGAGCACGCCCGTGCGCCCGCGCATCGCATGCCACCGCGCCGACGCCGCCTCGGGGGTGTAGGGCTTGCCGAGGATCTGCCCGTCGAGCTCGAACATCGAGTCGCCGCCGACGACGATCCCGTCGAACGACGGATCCTCCTCCGAAACGCGCGCGGCGACGTCCGCCGCCTTGCGGCGCGCGAGGAGCAGGACGTGCTCGTCGGGCGGCAGCGTGCGTCGCTCGGCGGCCTCCACGGCCGCGACCACAGCTTCCTCGTCGACATCGGGCGACGCCGTGAGCGGCTCGATCCCAGCCTGGCGCAGAAGCATCAGGCGAGCCGGCGAGGTCGAGGCGAGCAGCACGCGCATGCGTCCACGGTAGCCCGATCAGCCGGTCGGCAACGGGCGACGTGTGCCAGGCTCGGAGGATGGACGACCGGCTTCTCGACCTCGACATCACCGACGTCGCGCACGGCGGCGTGTTCGTCGGACGCCACGAAGGGCGCGTCGTCTTCGTCCCCGATGCGATCCCCGGCGAGCGTGTGCGAGTGCGGGTCACCGACGCCGGGGACGCGGCATCCAAGTCCTTCTGGCGCGGTGAGGTGCTGGAGGTCCTGGATGCCTCGCCCCACCGCCGCCCCCATGTATGGCGCCAGGCGGATGTCGACGTGCCGCCCGAGGACCGCCCCGGCGGAGCCGACTTCGGCCACATCGAGCTCGAGCACCAGAGGACGCTCAAGACGCGGGTTCTCCGCGACGCGCTCGAGCGGATCGGCCGGATGCCCGATACGGCGGTGACGCTCGAGCCCGCGACCCCGATCGTCTCGCCCGAGGGCGAGGTCGTCGCCGCCGAGACGCAGGACGGCACCGCCTGGCGCACGCGCGTGAGCCTCCACGTCGATGCCGAGGGCCGGGTCGGCCCGTACGCGGCTCGCAGTCACCGCATCATCCCGGTCGAGGACCACCCGCTGGCTACGCCGGCCATCGAGCGGGCGGCCCTCCGTCTCGCCGGCGGCAGGCCGGGGCGCATCGACCTCGTCCAGCCGTCCGACGGGCGGGTGCGCGTCATCCCGCGTCCCGAGATCGAGCGCCCCCGACGCCAGGGCCCGCGGCGCGGGGGAAGAAGAGCCCCGGCGCCGAAGCCGCAGCCGAGTAAGGACGATCCCGCGTTCGAGACGGTGGTGGAGAGCGTGGACGGCAGGGACTTCCGCGTCGACGCGGGCGGCTTCTGGCAGGTGCACCGGCTCGCCGCGCATTCGTTGTCATCGCTCGTGTCGGCACAGCTGCGTGCCGCGCCCGCCGAGTCGGACGGGATCGATCCGGATGCCTGGCACCTCGACCTCTACGGGGGTGTGGGCCTGTTCGCCGCCACCCTCGGCGACCTCGGCGGCGAGGGCACGCGGGTCACGAGTATCGAGTCGGACCCGCGCGCGACCGACCACGCCGGTGAGAACCTCGCCGAGTGGGTCGGCGCACGCGCCGAGACGGACCGCGTGGACAGATGGATCGCGCGGTTGGGGGACGAGGCATCCGTGGCCCAGCGCGAGCGGCTGTCCCGGGGAGTCGTGATCCTCGACCCGCCTCGATCCGGCGCGGGCCGGGCGGTCGTCGAGGGCGTCGCGACTCTCGCCCCACGCACCGTCGTCTATGTCGCGTGCGACCCCGTGGCGCTCGCGCGCGACCTCGCGACGTTCCGCGAGCGCGGGTACGAGACGGGCTCCATCGCGGCACTCGACCTGTTCCCCAACTCTCACCACGTCGAGGCCGTCGCGACCCTCACCCGCGCGCACGAGCCGCGCTAGCCTGGGCGCATGACGCGCGTGGCCCTCATCGACGACCACGAGTCCGTCCGACTCGGACTCGAGGCCGCGTGTGCGCGCGGCGGCACCGAGAACGTCGTGTTCTCGGGCAGCACGGTGACCGCGTACCTCGACTGGCGGAGCTTCGCCCGCGCCCGCCCTGCCGACGTCGTGGTGCTCGACCTGACCCTCGGCGACGGCACCACGGTGACCGAGAACGTCCGGCGGCTGACGTCGGACGGCTCGAGCGTCATCATCCACAGCGTCGCCGACCGCCCCGCGGCGGTGCGCGAGGCTCTCGTGGCGGGCGCCGCGGGTGTCGTCAGCAAGGCCTCGCCGATCGACGACGTCATCGCCGCGGTCCGCACGGTGGCGCGCGGCGAACCGCTCAACAACGTGGAGTGGGCGAGCGCCGTCGAGGGCGACCGCGCCTTCGCCGACGCGCAGCTCTCGCAGCGCGAGCGCGAGGTGCTGCGCCTGTACGCGGCCGGCCTGCCGCTCAAGGTGGTCGCGGATCGCCTCGGCGTCGCCTACTCGACCGCCAAGGAGAACATCACGCGCGTGCGCGTCAAGTACGTCGAGGTCGGGCGCCCCGCGCCGACCAAGGTCGATCTGCTGCGTCGCGCGATGGAGGACGGCATCCTCTCCCAATCCCAATCCGACGGGGGCGCCGGTGACGGCTGACGCGACCGGGTCGGTTCTCGACGACGCCTGGGGCCATATCCCGCAGACGCGTGAGACCAGTGCAGGCCTCGGCTCGTTCACCCGCCGGCGCATCGAGCGCGCCATCGCGCTCGCGGTCGCCTTCGGCGCCCTGATCCTCGGCATCCAGGCATTCCTGGAATCGTTCGGACCGATCGAAGAGGGCCCCGGGTGGCACCAGGTGCTCGTCATCGGGACGTTCGGTCCTCTCGCCCTGATGCTCCTCGCCTGTGTCATCGGCCGCGGCGTGAGGTTCTTCGCCGGCCTCTTCGCCCTCCTCTACCTCGTCGCGCTGCTCCTGTGGCCGATCGCCACACGCGGCGGGACGGCGCCCGTCCCGACGGCCGAGCCGTGGATCTGGTACCTGGTCAACGTCGGCACGGTGGCCGCGGTGCTCGCGTTCCCGCTCCTGGTGCAGCTGGGCTGGACGGCCCTTCTCCCGCTCGTCTTCGGCCTCGTCCGACTCATCCAGGCAGGGTTCGCGCAGGACTTCTGGATCCCCGTCCTCCTCGACGTCTCGTTTGCCCTCATCCTGGGCTTCATCCTGCTGACCCTCGCGTGGGTCTTCCGTTCCGTCTCGGCCAACGTCGACGAGACGCGCGCCCGCGCTGTCGAGTCGTACGCGTCGGCGGCGGCGGCCGCAGCGACCGAGCAGGAGCGCGTCGCGGTCGCGGCCCTCATGCACGACAGCGTGCTCGCGGCCCTCATCGCGGCCGAGCGGGCCCAGACCGACCGCGAGCGGACCCTCGCCGCCGCGATGGCCCGAGAGGCCCTCACGCGGCTCGCCAACACCGAGCAGGATCCGGAGGAGGGACCGGACGAGCCGAGGGATGCCGCGGCCATCGCCGACGAGATCGAGCACATCTCCGGTGACCTCGGCGTCGAGGTCACTGTCGAGCGCTCGATCGACGGCGAGCATCCGGCCGTCCCGGGACGCGTCGCCCGCGCCCTCATCCTGGCGACGATGCAGGCGATCACGAACTCGATCGAGCACGCCGACGGCGAGGGGCTCGCCGTCGCAGTCCGCGCTGTCGCCGATCCCGTTCAGCTGCGGATCGAGGTCCACGACACCGGCCGCGGGTTCGACCTCGAGGGCGTGCCCGACGATCGCCTCGGCATCCGCGCCTCGATCATCGCCCGCGTCGCCGCCGTCGGCGGCACGACGCGCATCGCCTCTGGCGAGCACGGCACGACGGTGCGCCTGGAGTGGCGGGAGGCGACGGCGTGATCAGTGTCCGCACCATCCTGGTCACCCTGGGAATCGCGTTCACGGCGTACCTCGCCGCGCGCGGCCTCTGGTGGACCGCGCCCGTGCCGTACCCCCTCGTCGTCGTGATCGCCCTGAGCCTCTATCTCGTCACGACGTGGCTCTGCATCTTCTGGGAGCCGAAGCCCGTCGACGCGCATCCCGCGCAGGACGAAGACCTGCAGCTCACGATCGGCTCGCGCGGGCCGACGATCCTCCCGCTGTGGGCGAGCTTACTCGCCTTCGTGAGCGCCGTGCTGGTGCCGACGTCGATCGCGGTCGGAGTGGGTGCGGACAATCGCACCGAGCCTTTTGCGACCTGGTATCTGGGTGGCATCGGCGCGCTCATGACGATCGTCATGGTCCGCCGGCGGCCATGGGTCGCGTGGGCCGGGATCGTGGTGCTGGGCATCGCCTCGATGGCGTGGATGGGCCCCCCTGGACGCGCTGTCGCTCGGTCTCGTGGGATCGATCGTCTGGGTCGGGGTCGCCCAGCTCCTCCTCCGCTCGATGGACCGGGCTGCGCGGGACACGGCCCGTCTCGCTCAGCTGCAGCGCGCGGCCTCCGCCTGGCAGGCATCGCAGACGGGACGTCAGCGCGAGCGCCGGGTGCAGGTGCAGCGTGCGCTCGCCGTCGCCGGCCCCATCCTCACACGCACCGTCGCCACGACCGGGGCGCTCGACGACGAGGAGAAGCTCGAGGCCCGCATCGCAGAGGGGGCGCTCCGTGACGAGATGCGCGGGCCGCGCCTCCTCGACGACGACGTGCGCACGCAGCTCGACTCCGCGCGTCGCCGGGGCGCGACGGTGACGGTCCTCGACGAGGGCGGCCTCGACGGGCTGGACGAGGCATCCCTCGCCCTCATCCGCGCGCAGCTCGCCGACACTCTGCGGGCCTCGACATCCGACCGGCTCTACATCCGCACGTCGCCCGACGAGCGCGTCGCCGTCACGGTGGTGGGGCGCTCGGCCGCCGGCCCTGGGCTGTCCGACGAGGACGTCGTCGAGCTCTGGCGAGAGATCGACCACCCCGCCTGACGGCCCGGGCCGCCCGAAGGGGGGATCGCCGGAGACTCTGGTGCGGGTGAGCCGTTGAAGGGCCCTCACTGGCGTGTGAGCCGCGGATGCGGTCACCCGGCGTTGAGCGGTGCCCGCGGTGTCCAGCCGTGCCACCCTGCCGGTTAAGAATCTCGCCCCCCGTCCTGGTGGGGGAGGGGAACCAGGGCGGGGGGCGGAATCGGAAGAGGCGGGGGCGGCAGATATGCCTGCCCCCGCCTGGCGAACGGTTACCCGAAAACCGTTCGCGTGGCCGAACCTGAGACTGCTTGGGACAGTCAGGTCAGCCGAACGCAAAGCGTTCCAGCACTTCAAGTATCCGGGGGTGGCAACTTTCCGTCTGTAGGTATTTCGGGGGACATTTGCGCCGGATGGGGGACAAGCCCTTGTCCCGCCTGGCATCGGCCCCGAAGGCGTACCCGCCATCAGCGCAGAGCGCGTGGTCGGGGACGGATTCCTGCCGGAATCGATGATGCGCCCCCAGGGCGGCGTCTGGCAAGGGTCGGGGGCTTCAGCCCTGGAAACCGGTCCAGCCGAGCTCACGGCGCAGCGGCGCGCGGAACGGCCGCTGCGACACCGACCACGCGGTACGGCTCTTCGTGTCGTCGGCCAGGGCCGAGGAGGCCTCCTCGACGTAGGCCTCGCTCACGACGGCGATGAGAGCGGCCAGCTCGGCCTCGGTGGGCTGCCCGTGCAGCACCTCGAGGTGGATTCCCTCCTCGGGCGACGAGTCGCCGCTCACAGCGGGATGTTCCCGTGCTTCTTGGGCGGCAGGCTCGCGCGCTTGCCGCGCAGGGCGCGGAGGGCCTTCGCGATCGACACGCGGGTCTGCGCCGGCTCGATGATGCCGTCCAGCTCGCCGCGCTCGGCGGCGAGGAAGGGCGAGGCGACGTTGTACGTGTACTCGTTGGCGAGGCGCGTGCGGACGGCCGCGACATCCTCGCCCGCCTCCTCGGCGCGCTTGATCTCGCCGCGGTAGAGGATGTTGACGGCCCCCTGGCCGCCCATGACGGCGATCTCGGCCGTGGGCCAGGCGAGGTTCACGTCGGCCCCGAGCTGCTTCGAGCCCATGACGATGTACGCCCCGCCGTACGCCTTGCGAAGGATGACGGTGACGAGGGGCACGGTCGCCTCGGCGTAGGCGTAGAGGAGCTTGGCGCCGCGGCGGATGACTCCTGTCCACTCCTGATCGGTGCCGGGGAGGTACCCGGGCACGTCCACGAGCGTGACGATCGGGATCGAGAACGCGTCGCAGAACCGCACGAAGCGGCTGGCCTTCTCGCCGGCCTCGATGTTGAGGGTTCCCGCCATCTGCGACGGCTGGTTCGCGATGATCCCGACCGTGCGACCCTCGACCCGTCCGAAGCCGATGACGATGTTGGGGGCGAACAGCGGCTGCACCTCGAGGAAGTCGCCCGCGTCGACGATGTGCTGGATGACGTTGTGGATGTCGTACGGCTGGTTGGGCGAGTCGGGGATGACGGTGTTCAGGGTGCGATCGGCATCCGTCGTCTCCCATTCGAACCCGGTCTCGTAGACCGGCAGCTCCGACATGTTGTTGTCGGGCAGGTAGCCGAGGAGGGTCCGGACGTAGTCGAGCGCGTCCTCCTCGTCCTCGGCGAGATAGTGCGCGACGCCCGAGCGGGTGTTGTGGGTGTAGGCGCCGCCGAGCTCCTCCATGCCGACGTCCTCGCCCGTGACGGTCTTGATGACGTCGGGGCCGGTGACGAACATCTGGCTGGTCTTGTCGACCATGACGACGAAGTCGGTGAGGGCGGGGGAGTAGACCGCGCCGCCCGCGGCCGGTCCCATGATGATCGAGATCTGCGGGATGACTCCGGATGCCGCGGTGTTCAGGCGGAAGATCTCGCCGTACTTGCCGAGGGCGATGACGCCCTCCTGGATGCGGGCGCCGCCCGAGTCGAGCATGCCGACGCAAGGCATGCCGCCCTGCATGGCGAACTCCATGATCTTGATGATCTTGTCGCCCGCGGCCTCGCCGAGTGATCCGCCGAACGTCGAGAAGTCCTGCGCGTAGACGGCAACCGTGCGGCCGTGGATCGTGCCGACACCCGTCACGACCGAGTCCCCGTAAGGACGCGCCTTGTCCATGCCGAAGGCCGTCGTGCGGTGGCGCACGTACTCGTCGAACTCGACGAACGAGCCCGTGTCGACGAGCTGCTCGATGCGCTCGCGCGCGGTCTGCTTGCCCTTCGCGTGCTGCTTGCCGCGTGCCGCCTCCTCGGCGTCGACGACGGCCTCCTGGTAACGGGCGCGCAGGTCGGCGATCTTGCCGGCGGTCGTGGAGAGATCGGGCGTGTCGGTCACGTCCTCCACACTATCGGCGGGGCTCGCCGATCCGTTGGAGGGTTCGCACAAGGGCATCCGCGATCGGCTGTCGGCTGTCAAGCCCTCGGTCGAGCCTCGCGGGTGCCGCGTAGGGTTGCGCCATGCCGATCTCCGAAGCCGGATACCCCCTCGCCGCCGCCGTCAGCCCGCGTGTCCAGGTCGTCGAGACGACCGGGTCCACGAACGCCGATGTCGTCGAGTCGGTCGTGGCGGATCCGGAGCGCTGGCCGCACCTGTCGCTCCTCCTCACGAACGACCAGCGCGCCGGGCGCGGGCGCCTCGACCGGTCGTGGACGACCCCCGCCGGGACGGCGCTCGCGGTCTCGGTCGTCGTTCGTGTCCCCGACCTCCCGGTGGAGGCGCGGGGCTGGATCCCGCTTCTCGCCGGAGCCGCCATGACGCGTGCGCTCGCCGAGCAGCTGTACGGCACGGGCCACGCGGCACGCCTCAAGTGGCCGAACGACGTCCTCCTCGACGGGGGCAAGATCTGCGGCATCCTCGCGGAGGTCGTGCCGGGGCATCCCGACGTCGTCGTCGTGGGAGCGGGCGTCAACACTCGCATGCCGCGCACCGACCTCCCGGTCGCCACGGCGACGTCGTTCGCCGCCGTCGGGCTCGAGTGCGACGAGGACAAGCTCCTCGCCGACTACCTCCGGGCGCTCGACGAGCAGCTCTCGGCACTGCTCGCGTCGCGCGGCGACGCTGCGGCGTCCGGCGTCCTGGGTGAGGTCCAGACCGTCTGCTCGACGCTCGGGACCGACGTCATCGTCTCGCTCCCCGACGGCTCGAAGCTCGAAGGGCGAGCCGCGCGCATCGACGGCGAAGGGCGTCTGGTCGTCGAGTCGGGCGACGTGCTGACCACGGTGTCCGCCGGCGACGTGACTCACGTCCGGCTGAGCGGTCACCTGGGCCGCTGACGGCGAGGCGGCGCCGGCTGTCGCCGGGTCGTCGGAGAATGGACGCATGACGCAGCCGGCGACGTTCGGGGGCAGGCCTCCGACCCCGGCGCCGGGCGTGCCCACGCCCGAGCTCCGCGTCGCGCGATTCCGCAGCCACGCACGCAGGCTCGTCTGGTCGGCCCTCGTCGTCGTCGTCGTCGCCGGCGTGGCGGGCTTCTTCTACGGCAACCTCCCCGAGCCGTTCCGGAACTGGATGCTGCTGACCGCGGCCGCGGTCGCGATCCTGCTCCTCGGGCTCCTGCCGTTCCTCGCGTGGTGGTCGCACACCTGGACCATCACGACCCGCCGGGTGATCGAACGCCGGGGTATCGTGGTGCCGCGCAGACGCGAGCTGACGCACGTCCGGGGCTACAGCATCCAGGTGAAGCGCGGTCCCCTCCAGCGGATGTGGGGCGCGGGCACGCTTGTGCTCTCGAACGGCGTCGAGGAGCCCATGCGGCTGACGAACATCCCGAGCGTCGAGCTCGTGCACGAGAGCCTCGTCGACCAGGTCGAGGTCAACCAGATCCTGGCGCACCGCGAGCTCCCCATTCCCCCAGCGGCTCCCCAGCCCTGACGACCGCGCTTCGGTCTGCGCGGCCCGGTGCGCGATGATGGAGGCCCGGAAAGAAGGAGCCCCATGTCGTTGCGTGTCGGAGTCGTCGGCGGCGGTCAGCTCGCCCGCATGATGATCGCCCCCGCCGTCGAGCTCGGCGTCGAGCTGCGCGTCCTCGCGGAGGACGAGGGCATGGCGGCGGCCCTCGCAGCCACGGCCGTCGGCGACTACCGCGACGCCGACACGGTCCTCGCCTTCGCCCGCGAGGTCGACGTCGTGACGTTCGACCACGAGCACGTGCCGCAGGAGGTGCTGGCCGTGCTCGTCGGCGAGGGCATCGCGGTGCGACCCGGCCCCGACGCGCTGCGCTTCGCGCAGGACAAGCTCGTGATGCGCGCGAAGCTCCAAGAGCTCGGGATGCCGCAGCCCGCCTGGGCCGCCGTGCACGACGCGGCCGAGCTGCAGGAGTTCCTCGACGCGCACGGTGGCAGAGCTGTCGTGAAGACTCCGCGCGGCGGCTACGACGGCAAGGGCGTGCGCGTCGTGTCGGCCGGGACGGAGGCCGACGACTGGTTCGCGACCCTCGCGGAAGACGCGCGCGGCGGGGCGCTCCTGGCCGAGGAGCTCGTCGACTTCTCGCGCGAGCTCGCGCAGCAGGTCGCGCGGCGACCCTCGGGGGAGGTCCGGGCCTACCCCGTGGTCGAGACCGTGCAGCGCGACGGCGTGTGCGCCGAGGTGCTCGCGCCCGCGCCGCACGCCGCCGAGCGACTGGTCGACGTGGCCGAGCGGATCGGCGTCGCGATCGCCGAGGGGCTCGACGTCACCGGCATGCTCGCGGTCGAGCTGTTCGAGACGACCGACCAGCGACTCCTCGTCAACGAGCTCGCCATGCGCCCGCACAACAGCGGTCACTGGAGCCAGGACGGCGCCGTGACGAGCCAGTTCGAACAGCACCTCCGTGCGGTGCTCGACCTCCCCCTCGGCGACCCGTCGCCTCGCGCCCCGTGGTCGGTCATGGTCAACATCCTCGGCGGTCCCGCCTCCGGAGCGCTCGACGAGCGGTTCGCCGCGGCGCTCGCCGAATACCCCGGTGCGAAGGTCCACACCTACGGCAAGGCGCCTCGACCGGGACGCAAGGTCGGGCACGTCAACACCGTGGGCGACGACCTCGACGACGTCGTCTACGAGGCGCGGGCCGCGGCATCCCACTTCCTCGACTGACGCACGGTCACGCGGCGGACGAAGCCGTGCCGTTGCGGGGTTCTTCCAGCCTCGCGGCCTAGCCTTGACGGGTGACAGGCCCCCTCCATTCCTCCGGCGCGCCCCTCGTCGGCGTCGTGATGGGCTCCGACTCGGATTGGCGCGTCATGAGCGACGCCTCGCAGATCCTGTCGGACTTCGGCGTCCCGCACGAGGTCGAGGTCGTCTCGGCCCACCGCACGCCCGAGAAGCTCCACCGCTACGGCACCGAGGCGCGCGAGCGCGGGCTCCGGGTCATCATCGCGGGAGCCGGCGGTGCAGCTCACCTTCCCGGCATGCTCGCGTCCGTCACGGCGCTGCCGGTCATCGGCGTGCCCGTGCCGCTCGCCTACCTCGACGGCATGGACTCACTCCTCAGCATCGTCCAGATGCCCGCCGGCATCCCGGTCGCGACGGTATCGATCGGCGGGGCCAAGAACGCCGGCCTCCTCGCCGCTCGAATCCTCGGGACGACGGATGCCGAGCTCGGCGACCGCGTCGAGGCGTACGCCCGAGAGCTGGAGGCGCAGGTGGAGGAGAAGAACCGGCGGCTCAAGGAGTCTCTGTGAGCGTCGCAAGCCCTCCGCGCGCACCGCGCGCCACGGCATCCGCTCTCCCTCGCAATGTCGTGGAGGAGAGGCCGCTGCGCTATCCCGACACCACCTCGCGCGCGTTCATGACCAAGCGCGGATGGTGGCTCGTGCTGCTGAACTTCCTGCTCCCGGGCTCGGCGCAGGTGCTCGCGGGCAACCGGCGGCTGGGCCGATTCGGCATCGCCGCGACGCTCACGATGTGGGTGCTCGTCATCCTCGGGGTGCTCTCGGCGCTGCTCTGGCGCACCCTGCTCGTGACCCTCGCCACGAACTGGTTCTTCCTGCTGGCGGCGCAGATCCTCCTCATCGGGTACGCCGTGCTCTGGGTCGTCCTCACCATCGACACCATCAGGCTCGTGCGCCTCGTGAAGACCGGCAGGGGCGCGCGGTTCGGGATCGCCCTGCTCTCGGTCGTGCTGCTCATGATCTCGGGCGGCGGCGCGGTCTACGCGTCCCAGGTGGCCGGAACGACGAGAGACACGCTGGGCGCGATCTTCGGGGCGAGCGGGCCTTCGGTTCCGCCCTCGGAGGGCTACTACAACATCCTGCTGCTGGGCGCAGACAGCGGTCAGGGCCGTGACTCGATGAGATTCGACAGCATCTCGGTCGTCTCGGTGAACGCCGACACCGGCGCCGTCACGATCACCGGCATCCCGCGCGACATGCCGCACTTCCCGTTCGCCGACGGTCCGATGAAGGACCTCTATCCCGACGTGCACGAGGGCCACGCCGACCCGAAGTGCGGCTGGAGCAGCGGCATCAACCAGCTGCGGACCGAGGTCGAGGTCTGCCGTGACGGCAACGCGCTGTATCCGGATGCCGTGGCCAACGGCTCGACACCGGGCGTCGAGGCGACGAAGGACGCGGTGGAAGGCATCCTCGGGATCGAGGTCCCGTACTACGTCTTCATCGACATGGACGGCTTCGCGGCTCTCATCGACGCGCTCGGCGGAGTCGACATCACCGTCGAGCAGCGTCTGCCCAAGGGAGGCGGTCCGGCCTACGAGGGTCAGCCCGCCGAGGACTGGGCGATCGGATGGATCGAGCCGGGCAAGCAGCACATGGACGGCGACACGGCCCAGTGGTACGCGCGCTCGCGCTACACGACGAACGACTTCGACCGCATGAAGCGCCAGCGTCAGCTGCAGGAGGCCATGCTCGCCCAGTTCACGCCGGCGACCGTGCTCACGCGATTCAACGAGATCGCGACGGCCGGGAAGGCGATCGTCGAGACCGATCTGCCGCAGTCGATGCTTCCGTACTTCGCCGACCTCGCCATCAAGGCCAAGGAGCAGACCGTGGCCACGATCGAGCTGACCCCCGAGGGCGGCATCGACGAGTACGACCCGGACTACGCCTACATCCAGCAGCTCATCCAGTCGACGCTCCACCCGCCGACTCCGACCGCCTCTCCGGAGGGCTGACGGTGGTCGCGACCCTTCGCGTCGTGCTCGACCAGGTTGCGGCGCCCACGGACGCCGACCTGGCCGTCGCGTCGCGCGAGCTCGCCGCCGCCCTGGTCGCCGCTGCACCGACCGGGTGCGAGGTCGAGGGCATCGTGCCGAGCCTGCCGGCGGTGCGGGTGGACGAGATCGCCTCGGAGGTTCGCGGCCTGGCAGGCATCCACAAGGTCGCGCTCGCGCGCCGGGAGCTCTCCGCTGCGCTGCAGCTCGGTGTGGCGACGGGGATCGGCGGCGGGATGATCCACTCGCCGACGCTCTTCGCCCCCCTTGTGAAGCACGACCGCGTGCACGACAACGACCAGACCGTCGTGACGCTGTGGGACTTTCGCGCGTGGGAGGCGCCCGACGAGCTCTCCCGGACCGCGGTCGGGTGGCAGCGGGCGATGCTCAAGCGCGCCGCGAAGCACGCCGACGCCATCGTCGTGCCGACGCACTCGATGGCCGGACAGCTCGAGGACTTCGCACCGCGCCTGAACGAGCGGGTCCGGGTGATCGCGGGGGCCGCGCCCGCTGGATTCGCGGTGCCGTCCGACGAGGTCGGGCGACGCCGGGTGCTCGATGTGCCGGAGGGCTTCGTGCTGATCTCGGGCGGCATCGCCGCCTCGGACGCGCTTGCTCTGGGTTTCTCGGCCATCGCCCGGTCGGGACTCGATGTGCCGGTGCTCGTCATCGATGCGCCCGAAGGAGAGGAGCCCGGCATCGCCGAGCTGGCGTCGGCGTCCGGGCTGCCCGAACGCAACCTTCAGGTGCGGGGTCCGCTCGACACGGCCGATCGTGCGGCCGTGTTCGGCGCCGCTGTCGCGCTCCTCGCGCCGGCCGTGCGATCGACTTTCCCCTGGCGCGTCGTGGAGGCTCTGGCGCTCGGCGTTCCCGTGATCGCGGCTCAGTCGCCCCTGCACGCCGAGACGATCGTCGACGGCGGGATGCTCGTACCGGCCGATCCGGAGGCTCTCGGGTCAGCCCTGTCGGATGCGCTGGGGTCGACGGTGGCGGCCGACCGGCTGGGCGTTCTGGCCGCCGATCGCGGGCGGGTCTTCTCGTGGCGCGAGGCCGCGGATCGCGTGTGGCAGCTCCACGCCGACCTGTAGCATCCGCGGCGAGTCGGCATTGAAGCGGTTCCGTCATTGGGCAAGACTGTGCCCATGACGGCCGCCCCACCGACGGCCCCGCGCCGAGCACGCTCAGTGATCGTCATCACAACGGTGCTCTCGATTCTCCTCGCGGGTCTCCTCGGCATGCCTGCGGCGGTGTCGACTCTGTCGGCCGCGGAGGCAGCCGCCGGAGGGCCGGTCAAGACCGCCGACCTGTCGAAGTTCCAAGCCGGCAACATCATCAGCGACGCTGTGTTCTTCAACAAGGGCACGATGAGTGAGGGACAGATCCAATCGTTCCTCGAGTCGAAGGTGCCGACCTGCCAGGCCGGGTACACGTGTCTCAAGGACTGGTACGACACGTCGCGCTCCACGAACGCCGACGCCATGTGCGCTCCCTACAGCGGCGGCTTCCGCGAGCGAGCCTCCGCCATCATCTACAAGGTCGCGCAGGCATGCGGCATCAATCCGCAGGTGATCCTGGCAACGCTCCAGAAGGAGCAGGGTCTCGTCCTGCATACGTGGCCGTCGACCTGGCGCTACACGATCGCGATGGGGCAGGGATGCCCGGACACGGCCGCCTGCGACACCCGCTACTACGGCTTCTTCAACCAGGTCTACGGCGCGGCGTGGCAGTTCAAGCGCTACGCCAACCCGCCCGGGACGAGCAACTACTTCAACTGGTACGCCCCGGGCAGGACCTGGAATGTGCTTTACAGCCCGAACGCGGCGTGCGGATCCTCGCCCGTCCTCATCCAGAACCAGGCGACGGCCAACCTCTACTACTACACGCCCTATCAGCCCAACGCGGCGTCGCTGCGCGCCGGGTACGGCACCGGTGATGGCTGCTCGACCTACGGGAACCGCAACTTCTACAACTACTTCACCGACTGGTTCGGGTCGACGCAGTCCTTCAACAACCCCTTCGGGAACATCGAGCTCATCCAGGCCCTTCCCGGACAATTCCGTGTCGCCGGATGGGCCGCCGACCTCGATACGACCTCGCCGATCTCGATCCACGTCTACGCGGGATCCCAGAGCACCGCCTTCACCGCCGACCTGGATCGCAGCGATATCGCCGCGGCTTATCCCGCCGTCGGAAGCCGGCACGGTTTCGACGTCAAGGTGCCGGCCGTCGGAGCCGGTACGACCAGTGTCTGCGTTTACGCCATAAACGTGGGAGGCGGGGGGAACGTCTTGCTGGGCTGCTCGCCGGTCGCGGCGATGAGTGGCGCCCCAGTCGGCGCATTCGACACGGTGCAGGTCGCGGACGGCACGGTCCAGGTGAGCGGCTGGGCCATCGATCCCGACACGACAGGCCCCACATCGGTTCACGTCTACGTCGATTCCGTAGGAACTCCCGTCACCGCAGACAGGCCGCGCGCAGAGCTGGCCCCGACCTATCCAGCGTATGGAACGAATCACGGATTCACCGCGACCCTTCCTGCCGCGGCCGGCACGAGGTCGGTCTGCGCGTACGCGATCAACGTCGGCCCCGGTGGCACCACCGTTCTCGGATGCCAGACGGTGACGGTGGGTGGCCCGATCGACCTCGGCCGAGTGCCCTTCGGGGCCTTCGAGGGTCTGGACATCAGCGGGAACACAGCCTCCGCGTCGGGGTGGGCGATCGACCCTGACACGACCGCGCCGATCAAGGTTCACCTGTATGTCGGCTCTACGGGAGCCGAGTACACCGCGGACAAGCCGCGGGCGGACGTCGCTGCGGCGTACCCGGGTACGGGCACCAACCACGGGTTCGCTGAGAAGCTGACGCTCCCGGTCGGGACCACCCAGGTGTGCGCGTACGCGATCAACAACGGCGCGGGCGGGCCCGCCTTCCTGGGTTGCAAGTCCGCAACCGTTGCCGGCACGACGCCCGACCTCGGACGCGCGCCTTTCGGCAACCTGGAAGCGGTGACGGTGAGCGGCAACGCCGCGACCGCCTCTGGATGGGCGATCGATCCTGATACGACAGCGCCGATAAAGGTGCATCTGTATGTGGGGTCTGTGAGCGCCGAGTACACCGCCGACAAAGCTCGGTCCGACGTCGCGGCCGCTTATCCCGCATCGGGGCCGAATCACGGATTCGTCGAGAAATTGACGCTTCCAGCAGGCACGACGCAGGTCTGCGCCTACGCCATCAACAGCGGCCCTGGGGGAAATGCCTTCCTCGGTTGCAAGACAGTGACAGTCGCCTCGACCGCTCCCGACCTGGGACGTGCACCCATCGGCAACCTGGAAGGGGTCGTCGCGGGAGCCGGCGGGGCGAATGTTTCGGGCTGGGCGCTCGACCCGGATACCACCGCGTCGATCAACGTTCACATCTATGTCGGGTCGACCGGCGCCCAGTACCTCGCGGACAAGTCACGGCCCGACGTCGGCGCGGTCTACCGACTGGGCGACGCCCACGGTTTCGCGGAGTTCATTCCGATGACGTCTGGTACGAAGTCCGTCTGCGTGTACGCGATAAACAGCGGTGCCGGCGGACATGCGTTCCTGGGGTGCCGCGACGTGGTCATACCCTGAGTCGCGGCGTCGCCACAGCATCAGCCCCGGTCGTTCCCGGCGTGTTCCAGAGCCGCCGCGGTCAGGAGTGGCGGGCCATCACGGGGCCCTGTTCCGCCTCGGTCACGCAGATGACGCGGCGAGGTATCGCGACAGCGACTCGGATGCCGTCTCGGACGTGAAGCCCGCGGCTTCGATCTTGGCGAGGTCCAGGACGCTGTTGCGTGGCCGCGGCGCGACGGGGCCGGTCGCGCTCGCGAAATACTCGTCGGTCGTCACACCCTTGACCCGGGCCGGGTCGTGGCCGCCGAGCTCGAACACCTGTCGGGCAATGTCCGCCCACGACGTGGGCTCGCCCGAGCCGGTGAGGTTGTAGGTTCCGTACTCAGCCTCGGAATCGAGCAGATGACGGATGCCTCGGGCGATCTCCGCCGTGAAGGTCAGCCGGCCCACCTGATCGTCCACCACGGCGGGATCGACGCCTCGCTCCGCGAGGGAGGCCATCGTGCGGACGAAGTTCTTGCCGTCACCGATCACCCACGACGTCCGAATGATGTAGTGACGCGGAACGGTGGAGACGATCGCGTCCCCTGCCGCCTTCGTCTGTCCGTACACGCCGAGCGGGCAGAGGGCGTCGTCCTCGCGATATGGCCGATCAAGAGTGCCGTCGTACACGTAGTCGCTGGAGACGTGGACCAGCACGATCCCGTTCGCCGCTGCGATGCGGGCCAGTGCGGCCACCCCGGTCACGTTGGCGGCCCACGCATCCTGTCGGCCGTCCGGAGTCTCCGCGAGGTCGACCGCGGTGTAGGCGCCCGCGTTCACGATGACGCCGTAATCGCGCCAGCGGCGAGCGCCCGCGAGATCCGCCTGCGCGAGGTCCAGCTCCGCGCGACTCGCGTACTCGAGGTGCCCGGCCTCGCCGAACTCCTCCTGCAGGGCACGGCCGAGCTGACCGCCCGCGCCGACCACGAGCGTCTTCTTCGGAAGGATGCGAGTGACGTCCGCGAGACGAGGGTGCTCACGATCCTTGGCTGAGACCTCCACCTGCTCCAGCGGGATCGGCCACTCGATGGCGACCGTCTCGTCGGCGAGGTTCAGGAAACTATAGGCGGCGTCGGGCGACCAGTGGTCGTTGACGAGATACGCGTAGGCCGTGTCGGGTTCGAGGGTCTGGTACGAATTGCCGACGCCGCGCGGGACGAAGATCGCCCGCGACGGGTCGAGCTCCGTCGTGAACACAGCACCGAACGAGGGTCCTTCGCGGAGGTCCACCCACGCGCCGAAGATCCGCCCGCTCGCGGTGGAGACCCACTTGTCCCACGGCTCCGCATGAATGCCGCGGGTCGTGCCGACGGCGTCGTTGAACGAGATGTTGTTCTGAACCGGCCCGAAGTCCGGGAGGCCGGCAGCGACCATCTTCTCGCGCTGCCAGTTCTCCTTGAACCAGCCGCGCGTGTCTCCGTGCACGGGCAGTTCGAACACCACGAGACCCGGAATCGGGGTCTCGATCCGGGTGAGCGGCTTTCCGAACCCGCTCACTGCGCCGCCGACCAAGGTCACTGTCCCTTGGAGGCGTAGAACGCTTCGACGCCGTCCTTGGCGGGCGCCCACCACTGCTCGTGGTCCCGGTACCACTCGATGGTGGCCGCGAGCCCGGATTCGAAATCGCCGTACGACGGCGTCCAGCCCAGTTCCCGGCGGAGCTTGGTGGAGTCGATCGCGTACCTGAGATCGTGGCCGGCCCGATCGGCGACGTGGTCGTAGGCGTCCCTCGGCTGATCCATCAGCTCGAGGATGAGCTCCACGACCTCCTTGTTGTTCTTCTCGCCATCGGCGCCGATGAGGTAGGTCTCGCCCAGCTCGCCCTTGTCGAGGATCGTGAGGACCGCCGAGGAGTGGTCGTCGGCGTGGATCCAGTCGCGGACGTTCTCTCCGGCTCCGTAGAGCTTCGGACGGATGCCGCGGATGACGTTCGTGATCTGACGCGGGATGAATTTCTCGACGTGCTGATAGGGCCCGTAGTTGTTCGAGCAGTTCGAGATCGTCGCCCGCACGCCGAAGGATCGCACCCAGGCGCGCACGAGCAGATCGCTGCCGGCCTTCGTCGAGGAGTACGGGCTCGACGGGTTGTACGGCGTCGACTCGGTGAAGCGGGCGGGGTCGTCGAGTTCGAGGTCGCCGTAGACCTCGTCCGTGGAGATGTGGTGCAGGCGGGTGCCGTGCTTGCGGGCGGCTTCGAGAAGGGTGTACGTGCCGACGATGTTGGTGTCGAGGAACGGACGGGGGTCGTGCAGCGAGTTGTCGTTGTGCGATTCGGCTGCGTAGTGCACGACGGCATCCGCTCGGGAGAACAGGTCATCGACGAGAGCCGCGTCGGCGATGTCGCCCTCTACGAACGTGAGCCGGTCGGAAGGCAGCCCGTCCAGCGATGCGCGGTTGCCTGCGTAAGTGAGCTTGTCGAGGACCGTCACGTGATCGTCGGTGTGCTCGATGACGTGGTGCACGAAGTTGGAGCCGATGAAGCCGGCGCCTCCGGTTACGAGGAGTCTGCGCATCCGTCAAGCGTACTGGGACCGTTCGGCCCCGTTTGGAGGGGTCGCACAGGATGCCGGAGACTAGAGCAATGCGCGGCATCATCCTCGCCGGGGGCACCGGCTCCCGGCTGCACCCGATCACTCTCGGAATCTCCAAGCAGCTGGTCCCGGTTTACGACAAGCCGATGATCTACTACCCGCTGTCCACGCTGATCCTCGCCGGCATCCGGGACATCCTGATCATCACGACCCCTCAGGACTCCGAGCAGTTCCAAAGACTGCTGGGTGACGGCAGCCGTTTCGGGATCTCGCTGACCTACAAGACCCAGCCTTCTCCTGACGGGCTCGCACAGGCCTTCATCCTCGGAGAGGACCACATCGGCTCCGAGTCGGCCGCGCTGGTTCTCGGTGACAACATCTTCTACGGGCAGGGCATGGGCACCCGTCTGCGGCAGTACACGCAGCTTCGGGGGGGCGTCGTCTTCGGGTATTGGGTCGACGATCCCACGGCGTACGGCGTGGTCGAGTTCGACCCGGAGGGCCGCGTGGTCTCACTCGAGGAGAAGCCGGCCCGCCCCAAGAGCAACTACGCCGTGCCAGGGCTCTACTTCTACGACAACGACGTCATCGAGATCGCGAAGAATCTCGAGCCGTCTCCCCGCGGCGAGCTTGAGATCACCGACGTGAACAAGGCCTATCTGGAGCGCGGCGACCTCCAGGTGGAACTGCTTCCCCGGGGAACGGCCTGGCTCGACACCGGCACTTTCGACTCGCTGAGCGAGGCCACCGACTTCATCCGGACCGTCGAGAAGCGGCAGGGTCTGTCGATCGGCTGCCCGGAGGAAGTGGCGTGGCGCATGGGCTTCTTGACCGACGACGAGTTGCGGGAACGGGCGGAACCGCTCGTCAAGAGCGGCTACGGCGCCTACCTCCTCAAGGCACTCGCCCAGGGATCGAACCAGCCCGCGGTCTAGGATCGCTCGGGCCGCGCTCGATCCCGGGAACGGCGACAGACCTGGAGACAACGCATTCATGACAGACGCACGCCAGATCGTCGGTGGCCGGGTGGCTGCGCCGGGTGTTTTCCCGGTGGGTGGTCGTCGTCTTGTGGTGTACGTGGTGTTCGATCGGCGCGGGGATGTGGATGACTACATTCCGTTGGCGTTGTCGGGGTTGCGTGAGCATGCGGCGCGGGTGCTGGTGGTGGTCAACGGGAAGTTGACCGATCAGGGTCGGGCGGCGTTGGAGCCGGTGTCGGACGAGATCCTGGTGCGGGACAACGAGGGCTTCGACATCTGGGCGCACAAGGCGGCGCTGGATCATGTGGGTGCGGGTCTGGCGGAGTTCGATGAGGTTCTGCTGACCAATGACACGTGGTTCGGTCCGGTGCGTCCGTATGGTCCGGTGCTCGAGCGGATGGGGGAGCGTGCGGTTCATTTCTGGGGGATGACCGATCATGCGCGGGAGGAGCCGAATCCGTTCACGGGCAAGGGTGTGCTGCCGTACCACTTGCAGTCGTTCTGGATCGCGGTGCGGCGGGAGATGTTCCTGTCCGAGGAGTGGGCGTCGTACTGGCGGGATCTTCCGGCGATGCCGTCATACTTCGACGCCGTCCTCAAGCACGAGGCGACCTTCACCGAGCACTTCACCGACCGCGGCTACACCGTCGACGTCGCCTACCCGGGCACGGCCTACCCGACGGAGCACCCCGCTCTCTTCAATCCCGATCTGCTGATGGATGACGGGTGCCCCGTACTCAAGCGCCGGCCCTTCTTCCACTACCCGCCGTTCCTCGACCGGCATGCCGTGATCGGAAGGCAGAACCTCGAGCGGGTCGCTGCTCACGGATACCCCGTCGCCGTGATCCTGCAGAACCTGGCACGCAACGTCGCGCCCAAGACTCTGAACGCTGACGCCGGGATGCTCGAAGTCCTTCCCGAGCTCGACGTCTCATACGATCCCGGACAGCCTTTCCGTGTCGGTGTCTTCGTGCACGCCGCGTCACCGGCCTCTTTGAGGCGGGTGCTGCGCAGAATAACCGTGATCCCGGTCGCCTTCGACCTCTTCGTGTCCACTATCGAAGGCGCTCCCCTCTCCGAGATCGAACGTGTGGTGCAGGAGGCAGATCTGCCCCAGGCGGGGCGCCGAGAGGTGCGGGTCACCCCTGCCGAGCGCGGTCGCGACATGAGTGCGTTCTTCATCGGCTGGCGCGACGTCCTCCGCCGTGGCGAGCACGATCTGGTCATCAAGGTCCACGGTCGGACGCCCACCAAACGCGACGTGAACTCGGAGCGGTACTTCCGGCGCTACCAGCTGGACAATCTGCTGTGCAGTGCCGGCTATGTCGCCAACGTGATCGGCCTGTTCCAGCGGGAGCAGGGACTCGGCCTCGTGTTCCCTCCGCCGATGCACATCGGTTATGCGACCCCCGGCCGCGGCTGGCACACGTACCGCGACCGCGGTATCGAGGTGACCAAGCGGCTGGGGATCAGGGTTCCGCTCGACGGCGTCTCGCCACTCGCTCCCCTCGGCGGCATGTGGATCGCCCGCACCGAGGCGCTGCGGATCCTCATCGACGCGGACTGGACGTACGACGAGTTCATGAAGCCGCCGCGGGAAGAGGCGGTGCTGAGCAAGGTCCTCGAGCGCATCGTGCCGCTGGCGGCGGGTGAGTCGGGATTCCACACCAGAACGGTCCTCACCCCGGAGCACGCGGCGATCAGCCACGTGGCCCTCGAGTACAAGGTCGATCAGCTGTCCTCGACCACGCCGGGATACCCGGTGGAGCAGATCCAGTATTTCCATCGCGCCGGATGGATGGGGGCCGGGGGCGCCGTCGCCATGACGCGGATGTACATGAACACGAACCATCCGCGCACGATGCAGGTGCTGCGCCCCGTGCTCTCTCCGGCGGGTCGGATCGCGCGAGGCGTCGTCCGTCGGGGCAAGGCGGTGGCCCGCAAGGTGCGGGGAATCCCCGAGACGAGGAACGAGCAGTGACGTCGGGAGCAGGTGCCGGTCTGGGTGTCCGGGTGGCTGCGCCGGGTGTTTTCCCGGTGGGTGGTCGTCGTCTTGTGGTGTACGTGGTGTTCGATCGGCGCGGGGATGTGGATGACTACATTCCGTTGGCGTTGTCGGGGTTGCGTGAGCATGCGGCGCGGGTGCTGGTGGTGGTCAACGGGAAGTTGACCGATCAGGGTCGGGCGGCGTTGGAGCCGGTGTCGGACGAGATCCTGGTGCGGGACAACGAGGGCTTCGACATCTGGGCGCACAAGGCGGCGCTGGATCATGTGGGTGCGGGTCTGGCGGAGTTCGATGAGGTTCTGCTGACCAATGACACGTGGTTCGGTCCGGTGCGTCCGTATGGTCCGGTGTTCGAGCGGATGGGGGAGCGTGCGGTTCATTTCTGGGGGATGACCGATCATGCGCGGGAGGAGCCGAATCCGTTCACGGGCAAGGGTGTGCTGCCGTACCACTTGCAGTCGTTCTGGATCGCGGTGCGGCGGGAGATGTTCCTGTCCGAGGAGTGGGCGTCGTACTGGCGGGATCTTCCGGCGATGCCGTCATACTTCGACGCCGTCCTCAAGCACGAGGCGACCTTCACCGAGCACTTCACCGACCGCGGCTACACCGTCGACGTCGCCTTTCCCACGGCAGAGCGCGGCTTCACCAACGCGTCGCTCCTCGCGCCGGAGGAGCTGATCGACGCGGGCTGCCCGCTCCTGCGCTGCCGTCCCTTCGCGGAGTGGCCGCCGTTCCTCGACCGGCATTCCCTGATCGGTCGGTGGACCCTCGCGAAGGCGGCACGTGCCGGGTACCCCGTCGAGGTGGCACTGCGCCACCTCGCCCGCAACGTCCCGCCACGCGATCTCAATGCCGACGCCGGCCTCTTCGATGTCCTTCCGCATGTCGACGGCTCATACGATCCCGATCGCCCGCTGCGCACCGTCGTGACGGCTCACATCTTCTACGAGGACATGACCGACGAGATGCTCGATCTCGCCGACACCCTTCCCGGTCCCTACGATCTGGTCGTGACCACGCCGACCGCCGAGAAGGCGGAGGCTATCGGCAGCATCATCGCCGACCGCCCCACCCGGGGCGAAGTCGATGTCCGGGTGGTCGTCAACGACGGTCGCGACCAGAGCGCTTTTCTCATCGGATGCCGCGACGTGCTGCTCGGCGGCCGATACGACCTCGTGGTCAAGCTGCATTCCAAGAAGACGCCGCAGGACGGGTTCAACGTCGGCCGGCATTTCAAGTCGCAGCAGTTCGAGAATCTGCTCGCGAGCCCCGGCTACACGGCGAACGTCCTCGCGCTCTTCCAGCGCGAGCCGGGCCTGGGGCTCGTCTACCCCCCGATGATCCACATCGGGTATCCGACGATGGGCCGCGGATGGTGGTCCAACAAGCCGGGGTTCGAGAAGCTCGCGGCGGAGCTCGGCATCCGTGTTCCTCTCGACGACATCTCGCCGTTGGCGCCCTACGGCTCCATGTACATCGCACGGCCGGAGGCGCTGCGTCCGCTCGTCGAGCGTGAGTGGCGCTACGACGAGTTCGGCGGAGCCGAGGCCTACCGCGACGGGGGGCTCGCCCACATCCTCGAGCGGATGCCCTCATACGCGGCAGCGGAGCTGGGGTACCACACCCGCACGGTGGCCACCGCCGAGTACACGTCGATCTCGCACACCGCCTTCGAGTTCAACTTCGATGAACTCTCGGCCACCACGCCGGGGTATTCCTACGAGCAGATCCGCTTCATCCGGCGTGCCGGGTACGTCGGGCAAGGGCGCGCGAGGGACTTCCTCCGCATGTACCTTCGCCTCAACCACCCGGGCGCGGAAGGCAGGATCCTCGGCGCTCTGGAGCCGGACAGATTTCTCGGACGCTGGGCGCGACGCCTCCGTCACCCCGGCTCTACTGTCGCAGGTGCCCTGCGGCGATGGCGCCGATGAGCCCGACACCGGCCGCGCATGAGCGTGCGGCTATAGTTCTCTGGTTGACCCGATAGCGAGTACCTCTTTTGGACACTTCTGCACGTTTCGCACGGCTCGCGGCTGAGCCGTTCACCGTCATCGACGACCGCGGTCCCCGGCCGAGGGGCCGCGGCGGCAAGATCGGTGAGATCCTCGCCCGCCGCGAGCTTCTCAACCTCCTCGTCCGTCGCGATCTGCAGGCGCGCTACCGCGACAGCGCGCTCGGCTTCCTCTGGACGGTCATCCGTCCGCTCATCCAGTTCCTGATGTATTTCATCGTCCTCGGCCAGTTCCTGGGCGCTGCGCGAGGCATCGACCAGTTCGCGATCTACCTGTTCTCCGGCCTGACGCTGTTCGCGTTCTTCAGCGACATGGTCTTCGGTGCGACCGGGTCCATCATCGGAAACGCCGGGCTGGTGAAGAAGATCTATCTGCCGCGTGAGATCTTCCCGCTCGCCAGCGTCGGGGCGGCATCCTTCATGTTCCTCGTGCAGCTGCTCATCCTGGTGCTCGCGGCGCTTGTTCTCGGTGCCCTGCCGCCACCTCCGCAGATGCTGTGGTTCTTCCCCTCGGTGGGGCTCATCGTCGTCTGGGGGGTCGCGATCGGGCTTCTGCTGGCGGCCTTGAACGTCTACCTGCGCGACATCCAGTACCTCACCGAGGTCGTCATGATGCTCGCTATGTGGGGCTCACCGATCGTCTACTCCTGGCAGATGGTCACCGACTCCATCGCCAACTTCTCACTGCCCCCGTGGGTGCTCGAGGTCTATGCGGCCAATCCGATCACCATCGGCGTCCTGGGCTTCCACAAGGCGTTCTGGAACGCCGGCACACCCGCCGACTATCCCGACAACCTCGGGCTCCGCATGGTCATCGCCGGCATCATCGGTCTCGTGTTTCTCTTCATCTCCCATCGTGCGTTCGTGCGCATGCAGGGCAACTTCGCACAGGAACTCTGATGGACACGGCAACCCCTCGCCCCGACCTCGTGCGCGTCACCGACGTCAGCAAGCACTTCATCGTCCGCAAGGACAACAACCTCAAAGACCGCATCGTCTACTTCGGCCGTTTGGGGAACGCCCATCGGCAGGACTTCATCGCCGTCGACCAGGTCACGTTGTCGATCCAGGCAGGCACGACTGTCGGTCTCATGGGCGCCAACGGGTCCGGCAAGAGCACGCTTCTGAAGCTCATCGGCGGCATCGTCGCGCCCTCGTCGGGGAAGATCGAGACCCGCGGTCGCATGGCGGCACTCCTCGAACTCGGCGCCGGGTTCCATCCCGACCTCAGCGGTCGCGAGAACGTCTATCTGAATGCCTCGATCCTCGGTCTCACTCGGGACGAGATCGATCGGCAGTTCGATGCGATCGTCGCCTTCAGCGGCATCGGCGACTTCATCGAGACCGCCGTGAAGTTCTACTCGTCCGGCATGTACGTCCGACTCGCGTTCGCGGTCGCGGTGCACACGGACCCCGACATCCTCCTCGTCGACGAGGTGCTTGCGGTCGGTGACGAGGCGTTCCAGCGCAAGTGCATGGAGCGGATCGCCCAGTTCCGCGAAGAGGGCCGCACGATCATCCTCGTGAGCCACTCCGCGCAGCAGGTGGCCGAGCTCTGCGACCGGGGGATCGTGCTCAGCGACGGCAAGGTGGTGTTCGACGGCGACACCAACGCCGCGATCGGCGCACTGCGCGACGTGCTCGACGGCCGGCGGGTCGGGGAGATCCCGGCCGAGGGCACGATGCACCCGATCCAGGTCAAGCGGATCGAGCTCCTGGATGCGGACGGCGAGCCGACGCGCAGCGTTGCTGCGGGAGCACCCCTCACCATCCGCGTGCACGTGGACTCGCTCCGGCCGATCGAGCGGTGGGAGCTCGGGTTCAGCATCGACACGCCCCTCGGCCACATGGCCCTGGCCAGCAACACCGAGGTGCTGGGTGTGCGCCTGGCACCCATCTCGGGTCCCGTGCAGGTCGACCTGCGGATCGAAGAGGTGTACCTCGGCCCCGGGCAGTACTACGTCAACGCCAACGCGGCCGGCGTGAGCGAAGAGAGCAGCCACGGCCTCATGCAGGGCGCGCTGTTCACCGTCACGAGCGAGCACCCGACGTTCGGGACCGTCGCTGCCGCCGTCTCGGTGGCCGCCGCGGGCAGCGGTGACCGTGCCTGACGACGCCGAGCGGACGGCCGGGGTCGTCCTGGCCTACCACCCGACCGATGAGATCCGCCACAACGTCGCTCGGCTGCTCACGCAGGTGCCGCACGTCTTCGTGGTGAACAACTCGCCGGACGAGGCATCCCGAGCAACCCTCGACGATCTCGACGCGGATCGTGTCACGGTCCTGGAGCAGGACGGCAACGTCGGAGTCGCCGCCGGATTCAATGCGGGGATGCGGGCGGCCCTGGATGCCGGGTTCGACTTCGTCTGGATCTTCGACCAGGACAGCACCGTCGCGGACGGCATGCTCGATGCTCTGCACAGGGCTCGGGCGCGGACGGACGTGAAGGTGGGGATCGTCGGACCGGCGCTGCGCGCGGCGGAGACGGGGAACGTCTACGACGCCGACCGGGGGCAGGGCAGCGCGCCGATCGAGGCGCTGATCTCATCCGGCGCCCTCTTCTCACGAGCTCTGCTCGACGAGATCGGCCTGCACGACGAGGCGCTGTTCATCGACTATGTGGACCACGACATCTCGCTGCGGGCGGCCCGCGCGGGCTACACGAACCTCAAGGTGTTCGACACGCTGCTGGACCACAGATTCGGCGACTCCGAGCCGGCCCGCTTCCTGTGGCGCAAGGTGTATCTCGCGAACTACTCGCCGATGCGTCACTACTACACGTCGCGTAACCGCGTGATCGTCGTTCGGCGATTCGGCCCGGGCAAGTGGTTCCGCGATGACGTCCGGTACGCGGCGAAGGCGTGGATCAAGGTGCTCGTCTGCGAACGGGGACGGCCGAAGAAGGTCGGAGCCTTCTTCCGCGGACTGCGCGACGGAGTCGCCTACCGAGAGGTCTGAGCGTCAGGAGCGTCGGTCCGAGGACCGTCGATTCCGGACGTTCCCTCCGCATCCGTTCGGATCGCGGCGACCCGCTTCGGCGATGCTTCGGTGTCTGTCGTCGGGACGGCAACGGTTTCATCGATGTCCGGCTGGTCCGACACCTCGCGCAAGACGAACCAGAGGACGACGAACACCGCGGCGAAAGCGAGCGAACCGATCACCCAGATCGCCAGTGGCGAGGGCGCGGTGGCCCACCACCACTCGGCATCCCGGCCCGGATCGACTGCGTTGCTGTCCGCTCCCACGGTGTAGCGGCGAATGTTGTAGTGCAGCGCGACGGCCATGGCGAGGCTCAGAGCGGCGCCGGCCACGAGCATCCGCGTTCCGCGCCAGGAATGGAGGATCCGCGGTGCCAGGCTCGCGACTCCGACCAAGATGATCATCAACGGCAGGAGATAGCGGGACTGAACGATGCTTCCGACCGACGCGTGGGACTGGTTGAACAGCACGAAGGGCACGAGCCAGAGAGCAGCGAACGCGAGCGTCAGGGCGATCGCCCGCCGGAGACCAACACGGTGGATCCCGACGAAGATCGCACCGCAGAACGCGCCGAACCCGAGGACCGTCACGACTGCGGGGACCGCGGTGTCGAGCCAGCCGAGCCCTGAGCCGCCGAATGCGTCGAGCCAGAGGATCGGGATGCCCACGATGTTCGCGAGCTGCTGGGTGAGGCTCAGGGGTGGGTTCTCATTCGGAAGACCCGATGAGACCACATCGCTCTGACCGGACGTCAGGAAGAAGGCGATACTCACGATGACGACAAGCGCCGCAGAGGCGAGGGGAACGAGGAGTGGCCGACGTCTGCGCGCACCGAGGATGGCCGCGATGGCGACGGCGAAGACGGCGAAGGCCGCGGCATCCGCTCGCGCACCTGCACCGATGACGGCGCCGAGCACGGCGATGGCACCGAGGACGATCTGCCGCCTTCCGGTCGTCGTGAAAGCGCCATAGAGCGCAACCCAGATCGTCATGGAGGCGAGGATCGCCCAGGATGACGGGTTGGTCGAGGGGATGATGAACAAGCCGAGGGGCACAGCCGATGCGAGTGCGGAGATGACGAGGGCCGGTCTCGCGCGCCGTGGGAGGGCGAAGAACAATCCGGTCAGCATGCCGACGGCGAGCGCGGCGTTGAAGAGCCTCATCGTGACGACGGAGGCGACCACGTCCGGACCGACGAACACGCTCATCGTCGCGTAGAACAGCGGCGGATAGAGCCCGTTGGCGTTCATCCAGCTGGCCTCGGACAGCCCTGGCTGCTCAGGATGCCAGCAGTCCGCGCTCGCCTCGGGATGGTAGGCGTAGCACGGCGCGTTGATGATGGGCGACGGCACGAGTCGCGTCTCGGGATTGCCGGACTCTTCGCAGATGCCCGGTCGATCGCCCAGACCGCACCAGATGGATGCGAGGTGGAAGTTGTCATCGGGCGTCGAGCCGACAGGCGATGCGAACGCCCACGCTGCCAGTGTCACGAAGATGAGCACCGGCACGGCAATCGCGGCCGCGAGCGCGCGCGTTCGTCTTCCCCCAGTCATGCCTTCCATCGTACGGGGGCGTTTCCGGGGGCTCCGAGATGGACGACGAGGGTCGCTCGACTAGGCTTGGCAGACGTGTCAGGAACGAGCCCCGAGAACACCTCCGTCCGCGTCGTCCCTTCGGCGGACGTAGCCGCGGACGTGGTGCTCGGGGGTGGCACGTCGATCTGGCACCTGGCGCAGGTTCGAGAGGGCGCGCGGCTCGGACGGAATTGCGTCGTCGGGCGCGGTGCGTACATCGGCACGGGCGTCACCATGGGCGACAACTGCAAAGTGCAGAACTATGCGCTGGTCTACGAGCCGGCCTCCCTCGGAGACGGGGTCTTCATCGGGCCGGCGGTGGTCTTGACGAACGACACCTATCCACGTGCGATCAATCCCGACGGCAGCCTCAAGAATGCCCACGACTGGCGGCCCGTCGGTGTCACCATCAAGACCGGCGCGTCGATCGGCGCGCGCGCGACCTGCGTGGCGCCGGTCACGGTCGGTGCGTGGGCAACCGTCGCAGCAGGCGCCGTGGTCGTCAAGGACGTCCCGGACTACGCCCTCGTCGTCGGCGTTCCCGCTCGTCGCGTCGGCTGGGTCGGCCGAGCCGGCGTTCCCCTCGTCGATGAGGGGGCGGGCCGCTGGCGTTGCCCCATCACGCAAGACATCTACATCGAAGCCGACGGGCTTCTCAGTCAGGAGGACTCATGACGGCCTTCATCCCGGCGGCCAAGCCGCTCATCGGCGACGACGAGCGCGCGGCGGTCGACCGCGTGCTGCAGAGCGGCATGGTCGCACAGGGTCCTGAGGTCGCGGCGTTCGAGCGAGAGTTCGCGGACCACTTCGTAGAGGGCCGCCCCGTTGTTGCGGTCAATTCGGGGACCGCCGGCCTGCATCTGGGACTGCTCGCGGCTGGTGTCGGCCCCGGTGACGAGGTGATCGTCCCTTCCTTCACGTTCGCTGCGACGGCCAATTCGGTCGCGCTCACCGGCGCGACGCCGGTCTTCGCGGACATCGAGCCCGACTCTTTCACCCTCGACCCTGTCGCGGTCGAGGCGGCAGTCACCGACCGCACCAAGGGCATCATGCCCGTTCACCTGTACGGTCACCCAGCGCGGATGGATGAGTTGGGCGCCCTCGCTGAGGCTCGCGGTATAGCGATCTATGAGGATGCCGCCCAGGCGCACGGCGCCGCGCTCGCCGGTCGGCCCGTGGGCACGTTCGGCGTCTTCGGGATGTTCTCGCTCTACCCGACCAAGAACATGACCAGTGGGGAGGGCGGCATGATCTCCGCTGCGCACGACGACATCGCACGTCGAGCGCGGCTTCTGCGCAACCAGGGAATGGAGCGCCAGTACGAGAACGAGGTCATCGGCTTCAACGCCCGCATGACCGACATCCACGCTGCCATCGGTCGGGTTCAGCTCACCAAGGTGGATGCCTGGACCGAGAGTCGCCGCGCGAACGCCGCATTCCTCGATGCGAACCTCGTGGGCGTCGTGGTTCCGCCCGTCGCGGACGGCGCGCGTCACGTCTACCACCAGTACACGATCCGTGTGCGCGATGATCGCGACGGCTTCGTCGCTGCCTTGAAAGAGGAGTACGCGATCGGCAGCGGGGTGTACTACCCCATCCCGAACCACCGACTCCCGTCTCTCATGCATTTCGCGCCGGGACTGGACCTTCCCGAGACAGAGCGCGCGGCCAGTGAGGTGGTGTCCCTGCCCGTGCACCCCTTGCTTTCGCAGGGCGATCTCGAACGGATCGTGGAGGCGGTCAACGCGCTCGCGGGGGCGGGCGCCTGATGACATCGCTCCGCGCCGGCCTGCTCGGCATCGGCATGATGGGCAGGCATCACGCCCGTATTCTGCGCGACGTGGATGGCGTCGACCTCGTCGCAGTCGCCGACCCCGGGGGCGACCCGCACCGTGTGGCGGGCGGTCTGGAAGTCCTTCCCGACGTTCACGGGCTGATCGACGCGGGAATCGATATCGCCGTCGTCGCGATTCCCACACGATTCCATGCGGAGGCCGCGCTCGCGCTGGCTGATGCGGGCATCCACACGCTCGTCGAGAAGCCCATCGCCGAAGACACCGAGACGGGCCGCAAGGTTGCGCAGACGTTCGAGGAGCGCGGGCTGGTCGGGGTCGTGGGTCATGTCGAGCGATTCAACCCGGCCCTGCAGCAGCTTCGCCAGCGTCTCGAGGCTGGCGACGCCGGCGACGTCTATCAGATCGCGACCCGCCGTCAGAGCAGCTTTCCGACCCGCATCGGCGATGTGGGTGTCGCCAAGGATCTCGCCACTCATGACGTCGACTTGACGGCGTGGGTCGCCCAGGCGCTCTATGCGTCGGTGTCGGCGCAGACAGCGCACAAGAGCGGCCGCGAGCACGAGGACATGATCTCGATCACCGGCCGCTTGCGTAATGGAGTGATCACGAATCACCTCATCAACTGGCTCAGCCCTATGAAAGAGCGCGTGACCGTCGTCACAGGCGAACGCGGCACGTTCATCGCAGACACGGCGACCGGCGACCTGACCTTCTTCGCGAACGGGACTGTCGCGCTCGAGTGGGAGTCCGTGTCATCCTTCCGCGGGGTATCGGAGGGAGACGTCACGCGCTTCGCCTTTGCGAAGAAGGAGCCACTGCGCGCCGAGTTGGAAGCCTTCCGTGACGCAGTCAACGGTCAACCGACTCAGCTCTCCTCGATGTCCGAGGCGGCCCACACGCTGGAAGTCGTGGAAGCAGCGCTCCGCTCGGCGGGCGATGGCGGGGCGCTTGTTGTGACCGACGCGGTCACCTGACGGCTGCCTTCGCAGCCGGTCAATCCTCGAAAGGAGGGAAGGTCGGCGTCGACGGAGTCGCCTGGATGTCCAGCTGCAACGCGCTGATGAGCATCTGCGAGCCGATCATGAGCGGGAGAGCTGCCAGCATGACGGTTGCAGCGGTAGCGATCACCGACGCGAGAATCTGGAAGACCAGCCAGATGCTCACAGCGATACCGAATGCGAAGAGCCCGAGTCCCAAGAAGAGCAGCAGGGCGATCGGCGAAAACGACCAGAGGACGTAGCGGTACCAGATGCGCGTCCAGAAGCCGACCGTCAGCCGGTTGAGCAGCTCCGGAATGACGTTTCGCAGCTTGATGCTCGACACCTCATCGCCGTAGACCGCGGGAATGGGGACGTCCACGGCCGGTACCTGGAGGATGTTCAGGTGCATCAGCAGATCGTTCTCGAAGCTGTACCGCTTCGCGACCCGGTCGAGCGGGAGCCGGCGAACGACATCCGTGCGGATAGCCGTGTAGCCGTTCTGCGGATCGAAGAGATTCCAGTACCCCGACGCGAGCTTCGTCATGAACGACAGCAGGATGTTTCCGAAGACGCGATGTCTCGGCATCCCTGAGAAGGACTCGGGGGAGTAGAACCGGTTCGCCTTCGCGAAGCCGTACCCGTCGTCCGTGACCCTGTCCAGCAGTGCGGGAAGGTACGCGGGGTCCATCTGGGCGTCACCTGCCATGATGACGTTGATATCGCTGCCCAGCTCGAGTGCGGCCTTGTGCCCGGTCGCGATCGCGCCTCCGACGCCCAAGTTGACCTCGTGGCGAATGAGCTCGACGCGCGGGTTCGCCAGGCGCTGGACGGCGCCGCTGGTGTCGTCGGGGCTGCAGTCATCCACGATGACGATGTGGTCGACATAGTCGGGCATCGTCTCGATCACCTGCCCGATCATGAGCTCTTCTCTGTAGGCCGGAACAACGGCCGCGACGCGAGCGCCCTTGTACATCAGTCCTCCGTCTTGTGCGCTGCGAACACCCACTGGCGATACGCGAAGTAGTTCCAGACCGTCGTCGCGATCACCGCGACGACTTTACCCACGGCCCAGGGGGCACCGAGCGTCGCCACGGCCCACACGATCGCTGTCGTGGCCACCGTGTTGATGATCACGAGGATCGTATAGCGCACGACGCTCGGCGCGACGCCTTCGCTCGACCGGAAGGCGACGGTGCGCTGGAGCGTATACGTGACGACGAAACTGAGCAGAAACGCGATGGGTGTGGCGATCGGGAGAGCGACGTGGAATGCATCGTGCAGGAGCCAGAGCACGCCGATGTCGAACAGGAAACTGAATCCCCCCACCACGAGGTAGCGGGAGACATTCGACGACCACAGCCTCGCGATCAGCGGGCTCGGCTCGGGGCTCCGGTCCGCATGCATAGACTCCATTCTCCCATGGCCGAAGCGCGCTCCACGTTCCGGCGGGCTCCCGCGCGGCGCGGCGCTAGGCTGGCAGACGGTTCGCCGGAAAGGACGTGCATGGATCTCCTCATCGTCGGCTCGGGGTTCTTCGGCCTCACGATCGCGGAGCGGGCCGCTGCAGCGGGGCGCAGGGTCACGGTCATCGACCGCCGTCCCCACATCGGCGGCAATGCCTACAGCGAGGACGACCCTCAGACCGGGATCGAAGTGCACCGCTACGGCGCCCACTTGTTCCACACGTCCAACCCGGTCGTGTGGCAGTACGTGAACCGGTTCACCAGCTTCACCAGCTACGTGCACCGCGTGTACACCACCCATAAAGGCGAGGTATTCCCCCTGCCGATCAACCTCGGCACGATCAACCAGTTCTTCCGATCAGCCCACGGCCCGGCCGAGGCGCGTCGGCTCGTCCACGAGCAGGCGGGTGAATTCGAAGCGGCATCGGCCCGCAATCTCGAAGAGCGCGGCATCGCTCTCATCGGCCGTCCGCTGTACGAAGCCTTCATCCGCGACTACACCGCCAAGCAGTGGCAGACGGATCCGAACGAACTGCCTGCGGAAGTCATCAGCCGACTGCCCGTTCGGTACACCTACGACAACAGGTACTTCAACGACACGTGGGAAGGCCTGCCGACAGACGGCTACACGGCATGGCTCGAGCGCATGGCCGATCACCCGGGCATCGAGGTGCAGCTCGACACCGACTTCTTCGACGAGACGCAACCGCTCAACAAGAACGCGACCGTCGGCCGGGTCCCCGTCGTCTACACGGGCCCTGTGGACCGCTACTTCGACTACGCAGAGGGCGAGCTGTCATGGCGCACGCTCGACTTCGAGCGGGAGGTCCTGCCGGTCGGCGACTTCCAAGGGACGTCCGTGATGAACTATGCCGACGCCGAAGTTCCGTACACGCGCATTCATGAGTTCCGTCACTTCCACCCCGAGCGCGCCGATCGCTATCCCGACGACGCCACGGTCATCATGCGTGAGTTCTCCCGTTTCGCGGAGCGCGGCGACGAGCCGTACTACCCGGTCAACAGGGCGAAGGACCGTGCGGGCCTCCTCGCGTACCGCGAGCATGCGAAGGGCGAGCCCAACGTCCACTTCGGAGGGCGGCTCGGTACGTATCAGTACCTCGACATGCACATGGCGATCGGCTCCGCCCTGTCCATGTGGAGCAACAAGCTCGCGTAAGGCTGGAGCCACAGGGCTCCCGGGGCTTCCCGCGCGCGAAAGCTAGAATTGGGTGCATGCCCTCCCCTCCCTCGCGCGTGCTCATCGTGCTTCCCGCGTACAACGAAGAGGAAGCCGTCGGGGACGTCGTGCGCGAGGTCCGTGACACCCTGCCGAGCTTCACGTGCCTCGTCGTCGACGACGGCTCGAGGGATGCCACGGCCGACACCGCGGAGGCCGCCGGCGCCTTGGTCGCACGGCTGCCGTACAACCTCGGGGTCGGCGGGGCGTTGCGGCTCGGCTTCAAGTACGCCGTCGAGAACGGATTCGACACCGTCGTCCAGATCGACGCGGACGGTCAACACGACCCGGCGGCCGTCCCTCGGCTGCTGGCGAAGCTGGACGAGGCCGACATCGTGATCGGAGCCCGCTTCGCCGGGGTCGGCGATTACAAGGCGCGCGGCCTCCGTCGGCTCGCCATGCGGGTGATCGCGGGCGTCCTCAGCCGGACGGCGAAGACCACCCTCACAGACACGACTTCCGGCTTCAAGGCGTGCGGGCCGCGCGCAGTCGCGCTGTTCGCCGAGAACTTCCCGGCGGAGTACCTCGGCGACACCATCGAGGCGCTCGTCATCGCGGCCCGCGCCGGATGCCGCATCACTCAAGTGCCCGTGGCCATGCGTGCCCGGGCAGCGGGGCGTCCGTCCCACAATCCCCTCAAGGCAGCGGTCTACCTTATGCGCGCCTTCCTTGCGCTCGGGTTCGCCTACCTGCGACCGGCGCCCGCGATGACTGAGAGCAGGGTCCCCGCATGAGTCCCACGAGTTACCTCCTCGGCGTTGCAGCAGCCGTCATCACGTTCGTCGTCGTCGTCGAGCTCCTGCGTCGCCGCCGCCTGCGTGAGCGGCACGCAGTGTGGTGGCTTCTCGCGGCGCTGCTTGCACTGATCGCGGGCTTGTTCCCTGACCTGCTCATCTGGGCGACGTCGGTGGTCGGAGTCGTACTGCCGACGAATCTGGTGTTCTTCGTCAGTATCGCGGTGCTCTTCCTCGTGTGCATCCAGCACAGTGCGGAGCTGACGGACCTCGAGTCGGAGACACGCGTGCTGGCCGAGCGCACGGCGCTCCTCGAGCTTCGACTCAGCGGCCTCGAGAGCGCTCAGGCCACCAAGGACTCCGAGGGCTGAACGCGCTCCTCCTCGAGCGGCGCAGTCCGCCGCTCCCACACGAGCAGAACAAGCGCTCCGGCCGCCACCGCGAAGGCGGCTGACCCTGCCGCCCAGACGACCATGGGGGAGAGCGGGACGTTCCACCACCACTCGATGGGCCAGTTCAGATTGAAGTTCTGCACGTCCAGCCCCGAGATGTACCTCCGCATGTTCACGTGCAGCGCGACGCTGTTCGCGAGGACGAGGCCCACGGCCACGACGACCAGCTGCAGCCGGTTGAGGCCGAGCCCCGCGCGTGCGAAGCCGACGAGCGCGACGCCGCCGAAGATGATGATCAGCGGATAGATGTAGCGGGGCTGCACGTACGAGCCCACTATCACCGCGTCGTGGATGAGGATGTACATCGGCACGGCGACGAGAGCCAGCGCTGCACCGGCGAGCGCGAGCCGCTTACGCCAGTCGCCTACGCGCAGACCCATGAAACACAAGGCCCCGAAGACCGTCAGAGTGGTGATCCACACGATGCCGGGCATCGTGGTGTCGAGCCAGCCCAGCCCCCACATGCCGAACACTCCCGCCCAAAGCTGAGGGAGAAGCTTGGCGTTGACGAAGACGAGCGAGGAGAGCGGCAGCGGTCGATCTTCGACGGCGGTGTCACCTGTCACGATGGCGGATTGCCCGCCGCTGAAGAACAGGAGGACTGCCACGACGACGAGTGCGGCCGGCAGGATAAGGTCGAGCGCGTACCGGCGGTCACGTCGGAACGCGAGGACGGCCGCGACGATCAGGGCCAGAACGCCGTAAACGGCCGAGTCGGCTCGGGCGCCCGCGCCGAGCAGCAGCAGCAGCACTGATATGGCCGCGAGGATCCACTTCCGCGCGCCCGTCTGTACGAAGAAGCCCCACATGGCCAGCCAAAGACCCGTCGCCGAAAGCACCGACCAGCCGCTCGGGTTGACGCTCGCGATGAGGAACATTCCGAGGGGCACGATCGAGATCGCGGCAGTCCACACGACGAGGTGGCGCATCCCCCTCGGAAGAAGGAAGAACAGGGCTGTGAGCACGCCGACATACAGCATCGAATTGACCGCGCGCATGAGCAGGATCGATGTGCCGAGGTGGTCGGTGACGAACACGCTCATCACGGCGTAGAAGTACGGCGGATACGAATGGTCGAGCCAGTTCCCCCGGTCGGTGCGGAGGAGGCGGTCAGGGATGGGGCAGGATGCCGACTGGTCCGGGTAGAAGGCGAAGCACTTCGAGCCCTTGACGATCTCCGCGGGAAGCATCCTGTAGTCAGGAGAGGAAGTCGCTTCGCACCGGCCTTCTACATCGCCGCCCGCGCACCAGATGCTGGCCATGTGGTAGTCATCGTCCGGCCCGGATCCTGGCGGTGAGGACACCCCCCACACGAGAAGCGCACCGAGCATCGCGAGAGGGATCGCGATCGCCGTCAGGACGCGGAGAAGTGGGTGATGGCGCATTGCGAGGGAGTCGTTCCTGGTCGATGGATCCGTGCCCGTTCGAATTCATCGATCTGGACCGGCCCAGTAGGCTGGGTGAGTGATCGTCCACCCGCAACCATCGTATCCAGCCGACGGCGGCCTCGTGACGCGGATGGCGGGCGGTGCTGGCGCAGCGGGCGGGGTGCCCACGATCCATGCGGACTGACGGCGGGGCGCGGAGCGCGCCTGCACTGACCGTCGTGATCCCCGCGCTCGACTCCGCTCCATGGCTTCCCAGCACTTTGACGGCGCTTGCCGACGCAATCCGAACCGCGAGCGCAGACGTCGAAGTCATCCTGGTGGACGACGGCTCTACAGACGGCACAGCAGACGTCGCGCGCAGTCTCGGTGCAGAACTGCTTGATTCCGTCCACGTCATAGAGCAGGCGAACCGCGGGCGCTTTCTCGCACGGTGGGCAGGAATCGAGCGGGCGCGATCGCGGTACGTCCTGCTTCTCGACTCCCGCGTCCTCATCGATCGGAGCGCCATCCGATATGCATTGAGCAGGCTCGCCGAGCGGGGGCACCCGGTGGCGTGGAATGCGTACGTCCCGACAGATCCTGCGGCGCCACTCGTCGGCCTCTTCTGGGAGGTGCCCACGCACGTCTTCTGGGGGCGGTTCCTCCGCGCACCGAAACCGTTCGACCTGACGACCGAAACCTTCGACCGGGCACCGAAGGGAACGACGATGTTCCTCGCCGACAAGCAGGTGCTCCAGGAGGCGTTCCGCCACGCATGGCCCAAGGGTGACGCGAGATTCGTCTCGGATGACACCAAGGTCCTGCGCTGGTTGGCAGAGACGCATGGCATCCGGCTCGACCCTGCATTCGCCGCGACCTACCGGCCTCGCACATCCTTGCGTGCATTCATCAAGCACACCTTCGACCGCGGCACGCTGTTCGTCGACAGCTACGCCGGCACGAGCATCCTGCGGTCCGTAATCATCCTCGGGCTCGCGGTCCTCCCCGTCGTCATTCTTGGGGCGCTGGTTTGGCTGGTGGCGAGCGGTCTCGCTCTCGTGGCGGTGGCGGTTGTCGCGCTCCTTTGCGTGGTGGCGCTCGTCCCGCTGCTCCTCGCAGCTATCAACAGATGCCCACCCCGCGGTCTGCTCGCCTACGTGGTGTGCCTGCCGGTCTTTGTGTTGCCCTTCTGGCTAGGTCTCCTGCGGGGCGTCGTCATCCACAGAAAGTCGTTCCTCCGCCGTTCCACCAGGGAGCTCGAGTGATCATCTTCATCTACGGCACGACCGCTGAAGCTATCAAGATCGCCCCCGTGGCCCGCCGGCTCGCGGCAAGAGGCGTTCCCTATCAGCAATGGGTGACGCAGCAGCACACCGAGGCACTGCGCCGCGCGATCCCGGAGCTCGCACTGAACCCGCCCGACCGGGTGATCGCAAACGGCTGGCGGGGAAAGCCCCTCAAGACGCCGCTGCAGATGGTCGGCTGGGCCTTCGACGTCGTGGGCTGGTCGGTCCGCCACCTGGGCAAGATCAGACGCACCCTGCCCGCTGGGTCGCTCGTCATCGTGCACGGCGACACGATGACCACTGTGCTCGGCACGTTCATCGGACGTCGACTGCGCGTACCCGTCGCTCACATTGAGGCTGGACTTCGCTCGGGCAACTGGCGGCACCCCTTCCCGGAAGAACTCGACAGACGCGTGGTGGGGCGCTTCGCTCACATCCACTATGTGCCGTCCGAGGAAGCCGCCGAAAACCTCGCCGGCCGGCAGAACGTCGTGCTGACGCACGGCAACACGGCCAAGGATGCCGTCAACGACGCCGCCCTCGGGATGTCGAGCGGCGATAGCGACGCGCACGCCTACGCGCTCGTGCTGCTGCACCGGTACGAGTTCATCTCGAACCCCGCGCTCGTCCGAGAAACGTTGCGCACCCTCGATGCCAACAGTCCGGTTTCGCTCCGGCTCATCGTCGACTCGTACTCCCGCGGTGCGATCGAGGAGACGATCGAAGAGCTGGGCCTCCAGCGATTCTCTCTGACGACCAAGCTCGAGCACGGTCAGTTCGTAGCGGCCATGAAGGGCGCTGAGTTCATCGTGACCGATTCCGGCGGGATCCAGCAGGAGGCAGCCGCGCTCGGGATCCCTACACTCATTCATCGCAGAGTGACGGAGGGCCGAGAGGGATTCGGCACGACCGCCGTGCTGTCGGGCTGGGACCAAGGCGTGTTGCGGGAGTTCCTCGCCGATCACGCCCGGTATCGCAACGATGACGTCGACAAGGGGCTTTCGCCGTCGGACATCATCGTCGACGACCTGATCGAGCGTGGCTTCGCGGTGCCGGCCGAACCCGCGCCCGGGACGGCTCCCGCTGAGTCCTGAGGGCGCGATTGGATCTCATCGGGCGTCGAGCGAGATCCAGTCCGGGTCGAGGAGGTCCGCCTTGGCGGTGCCTGTCTGAGTCCACGGTCGCGGCGCGATGATCGGAGCCGCATCGCCGAAGCGCCGGCGCATGAGTTCGGCACCCCACCAGCTGAAGCTGGAGTTGCTCATGATCATGGCTCGTCCAGCCGACATGGCCTTGAGGCTCGCCCACGTGCCCAGTACGCCGTCGTCCTCGACGAACTCGAAGTCGCCTTCCACGCCGCGAAGCTCTTCCTTGACGAGGTCGACCGAGTCGGAGAAGACCCGCACCGGCAGGTCGACGCCCATCGCCCGAAGAAGCCGGACGCCGCGGATCGCGTATGCGACGGACGCGATGAACTGCCGGTCGACTGATACCGCGAGGTAGTCGCCGCGGCGCAGATGAAGAGAGATCGCGGGCGAGTCCAACATCTCGGCGATGCGTGCCGACTCGGCAGGCGTGTCGGGCGCGGCAAGCATTGCGGCGCCCAGTTCGTCGCGGACGGACGGGAAGTAGCGGGGCGACTGGAAGTAGCCGATGAGTGTTGTGCCGACCTTCACGTCGTGAACAGCGGGATTGTAGGTGTCGCCATCACCCTCGAGGTAGATGTGGCCCCAGGGTCGGCGCGGAAACGGAAGCACCCGCTCGCGGTTGATCCGAACGGAGCGCCACGGGGACTCGGCCCGTGCGAGGACGCGACCGGGGTGCTCAAAAGCGTCGAGGCCGTAAGCGAACGTGCCGCCGACGGCGTAGTGCGACCGGTCGAGGTAGAGCGGCACTCCGAGCCGACGGGACTGCTCCCACGCGGCGGCCAGGATGAACACCTGATTCCCCAGGCCGCCCATCACATAGCCGGTGATGCCGTCGCGATTCACTGTCATGTGTCATTCCCTACTGCGGCCGCTGCATGCCGCGCTTGGAGGCTGTCGAGGATCAGGAAGATCGTCAGAACGACCACGCCGATGCCCGCGAACCACGCAAGCATCGCGTACACATCGGGCACCACGGCGGTGAAGGTGATCCACTGCGCGAGGACCGCGACGATCAGGATCGCTGCGCCGCCTCGCGACGCCGTCGACGTCATCTTGATCAGCATCCCCTGAGCGGCCATCCACGGGAGGTACGCGAGCGAAACCGGCACGAGCAGGTCCGCTGCGGAAGCGAACGACTCGCCATACAGCACGTGGATGAGCCACGGGCCGAAAAGGGCGAAGAACGCCGTCATGGCGAGGCTTGTCGCAAGCGAGAGAGCCAGGGTCGCGAGGACACCGATCCGCGACAGACGGCGATTGCCGCGATTGCGGACGAATCGAGGGAGAAGGTACAGCGACAGGGTGGAGGGGACAAGGAAGCCCGCCTTCACGAGGACCGTGACAGACGCGTATGTACCCACCAGAGCGTCAGCGCCGCCCGCACGAAGAAAAATGACGTCCGAAGTCGTGAGCCATGCGAATGCGACGGTCAGGACCAGGATAGTGATGCCGTTCGCGGTGAAGGCGCCTTCTACGGGCCGCGCGATGCGGCGGGCCGACCACAACGCCCCGACGACGGAAACCGCCGTCGCGGCCACGACAGAACCAATGACGCCCGCCAGGCCGGCGCCGATGAGGACGGCGACGAACAGCAGCACGATGCGGGCGACGAGAGAGATCGTCGACCACCAGACGGCGCGGGACACGTCGCCCGACCCCTGCAGGAGGCCCAGCGCGTCGGCGAAGACGAAGCTTAGCGGGATGCAGACCGCTGCCGCCAAGATCACCGAGGGCGAGGTGTCGAGGGCGGTTGCGAGCCATGGCGAGACGACCGCCACGACGGCGCCTCCGCCGACGCCGACAGCGATCGCCTCCCATGGCATGCGTCGGGATGGGCGCACCCGCGCAGGGGCGACAAGGGCAGCGGCGGTCTGAACAGTCACGATGTTCTGGAGGGACGAGCTGCCCACCGCCGCGGTGCTGACCACCACGAGGAAGGCCGAGAGCAGGCCGAAATCGACGGGAGCGAGGTAGCGTGCGCTCGCCACCTGGAAGACGAATGACGCGACGACGCCCAGCACGCTGGCGAGTGCAACGGCGGACAGACCGCGCGCATGGGAGCGCACGTGCCCTCCGAGGCCGTTCCCGGTCTGCGAGTGGGCATCCCGATTTTCGTCTGGTTCTGCCATCCTGGCGCTCCGCCGGTCCCTCGTCTCATGGCGGCCACAATCGAGGGTCGCACGCGTCGGCGCGGCTGCCCTCCGGCCCGACCAGCCTCCAGACCGACGACTCTCAGCCTACCAAGCGGTCGGGGCGCGCCCTCGGGCAGGTGAGGGCGCGCGCGGGCGTCGACTAAACTCGGAACGACTCCGACCCTCGAGGCGAGAGTTCTGTCGCGCCATGAATCGAGCGGGGAAATCCACATGCGTGTACTACTGACCGGCGGCAACGGCATGCTCGCACGGGCGATCCGGGCCGCATGGACCCGGTCCGGCCGCACCGACGAGCTCATTGTCGCGACGCGGGCCGACGCTGACCTGCGCGATCAGGCGGCGGTTCGCGCGCTCGTCGGTCGCACGCAGCCCGACCTCGTGGTCCACACGGCGGCCCGGGTCGGCGGGATCGCCGCCAATGTGGCCGACCCGTCGGGGTTCCTGATGGACAACATCGTGATGGATGCGAACCTGCTCTCGGCCGCGACCGAAGCCGGCGTGCGTCGCTTCCTGTACTTCGGCAGTTCGTGCATGTACCCGAAGGACTACCGCCAGCCGCTCGTCGAGGGGGGACGTCCTGGCAGCCCCCCTCGAGCCGACGAACGAGGGCTACGCTCTGGCCAAGATCACGTCCGCTCGCTACTGCGAGTACGTGTCCGCTCAACTCGGGTACGACTACCGCGTCGTGATCCCCTCGAACCTCTATGGACCCCACGACGACTTCTCTCTCGAGCGCGCCCACCTCGTGGCGGCGACGATCGCGAAGGCGCACCGCGCGAAGGAATCGGGCGCCACATCGATCGACGTCTGGGGCGACGGAACGGCGCGCCGCGAGTTCACCTACGTCGGCGATCTCGCCGACTGGGTGGTCGAACACCTGGACTCGATAGGGGACTGGCCGACGCTGATGAACGTCGGTCAGGGTGATGACCACAGCGTTCTCGACTACTACCGCGCGGCGCTCGAGACCGTGGGTTACGAGTGCGAGCTTGTGACGGATCCATCCAAGCCCGCAGGCATGCATCAGAAGCTGATGGACTCGTCGCTTGCCGCCGACTTCGGGTGGAAGCCCTCGACCTCGCTCGTGGAAGGTATGCGGCGCTCCTATGAGGCGTACCTTGCTTCCGCCGCCCAGACCACGGAGGCTCGCTGATATGGAGACCCGCTATCCACTCGCGACCACGACGTGGGACGAGGCCGAGTATGCGGCGCTGCAACGCGTCATCGAGAGTGGCCGTTTCACGATGGGGCCACTCGTGCGCACCTTCGAGGAGCAGTTCGCCGAGGCGCTCGGCACGCGCCATGCCGTCATGGTCAACTCGGGCAGCAGCGCCAATCTGATCGCCCTGGCCGCGGCCGTCGTGGACCCCGACATCGATCTCAATCCCGGCGACGAGGTCATCGTGCCGGCGGTCTCATGGGCGACGACCTTCTACCCCGTTCATCAGCTCGGTCTCCGCCTGCGCTTCGTCGACATCGACCTCGACACGTTGAACATGGACCCTGCACTGGTGGCCGCGGCGATCACGCCCCGGACCCGGGCGATCCTGGCCGTGAACCTGCTCGGCAACCCAGCGGACCTGACCACGCTGTCGGCCCTCGCCAAGGAGCACGGGCTGGTGCTCATCGAGGACAACTGCGAGTCGCTGGGTGCAACCCTCGAGGGACGAAGTGCAGGCACCTTCGGCATCGCCGGCACGTACAGCGCCTTCTTCTCCCACCACATCTCGACCATGGAGGGCGGACTCGTCACAACCGACGACGAGTTCGTCTACCAAGCCGCCGTCTCGCTTCGAGCACATGGCTGGACGCGAGAGCTCCCCGCCGACAACCTCATCCACCCGAAGTCGGGTGAGCCGTTCGATGACCTGTTCCGGTTCGTGCTGCCGGGGTACAACGTACGCCCGCTCGAGATGTCAGGTGCACTGGGCATCGAGCAGCTGAAGAAGCTTCCTGCGCTCGTCGCGGGCCGCCGCGACAACGGGCGCCGCTTCGTCGAACTCTTCGGCGGGCGTGATGACCTGCGGATCCAGCGTGAGAACGGCGAAAGCAGCTGGTTCGGATTCTCCTTCATCCTCGAAGGCCGGCTGGAAGGCAGGCGGGCCGAGCTGGCAAGAGCCCTCACCGCTGCCGGCATCGACTCACGGCCGATCGTCGCGGGCAACTTCGTGCGCAACCCCGTCATGAAGCACCTGAATGCAGCGGTCCCGGACTCTCTCCCTGCCGCCGATAAGGTGCACGTCGACGGGCTCTTCGTGGGTAACCACCACTATCCGATCCCCGCCGAGCTGGACCTGCTCGCCTCGGTGATCGACGAACTTTGATACCCGGCGTGCCGAGCACGCCCGCGAGACAACAGGAAGCACAACCACATGACCCAGACCACCTCGAAGCGCGCGTTCGTCACCGGCATCACGGGACAGGACGGCAGCTATCTCGCCGAGCTGCTCCTCGCAAAGGGTTACGAGGTCCACGGCCTGATCCGTCGTGCGTCCACCTTCAACACCCATCGGATCGATCACCTCTTCACCGATCCGCACGAGCCTCACTCGCGCCTCACGCTCCACTACGGCGACCTCACGGACGGCTCGCGACTGGTGACGCTGCTGAGCACGATCCGCCCCGACGAGGTGTACAACCTGGCAGCGCAGTCGCACGTACGGGTCAGCTTCGACGAGCCCGAGTTCACCGGTGACACGACCGGACTGGGCAGCGTTCGCCTCCTCGAGGCGGTCAAGCTCGCCGGCCTCGATTGCCGCTACTACCAGGCCAGCAGCTCCGAGATGTTCGGCGCGACGCCGCCACCGCAGAACGAATCCACGCCCTTCTATCCCCGTTCGCCCTATGGTGCGGCGAAGGTCTATTCGTATTGGATCACGAAGAACTACCGCGAAGCCTTCGACCTCTTCGCCGTCAACGGCATCCTCTTCAACCACGAGTCCCCTCGCCGAGGCGAGACGTTCGTGACCCGCAAGATCACGCGAGCGGTGGCACGGATCGCGGCCGGCGAGCAGCAGGAGCTCTACATGGGCAACCTGGACGCTGTGCGCGACTGGGGTTACGCCCCCGAATACGTCGAGGCCATGTGGCGGATGCTGCAGCACGACACGCCTCAGGACTACGTCGTCGCAACGAACACGGCCTACACCGTGCGCGACTTCCTCGAGTTCTCGTTCGCGCGGGTCGGACTCGAGTGGGAGAAGTACGTCAAGTTCGACGAGCGCTACCTGCGGCCCACCGAGGTCGACGCCCTCGTGGGCGATTATGGCCTTGCCGAGCGCGAGCTCGGATGGAGGCCGGCGGTCACCGCCCCCCGGCTCGCCGAGATCATGGTCGACCACGACGTCGCGGCGCTGGCGGGTGGCCGGGAGCACGCCGTCGACAAGGTCGACTGGAAGGCTTGACGGGCCGGAGAAGGCCCGCATCGCCTGAACCCTGGCGTCGCTTTACAAGGTCCCATCCCTGCAGACCGGCCGCTCGCTGCGCCTGCACATCAGCGACGCAGCGCGGTACGTGGTGACCCGTGCATGGCGTCCGGCGATGCTGGCGGCGCCTCCTGGCGCAGGCTGGCGGCGGCTGGGAATGGGGGTGCCCTGAGTTGGGAACCGGTCACACAGCCTTGGAGCATCGCAGACGTCTGTTCCGCACGCTCCAGAAGCCGCGCGGTCAGCCGGGCAGGGTGTCGGCGCGCGCAGCTTCGGCGGCGGTCGAATCACCCCGGGGCTGCGGAGTTGCAGCGGAAGCCCGGACGGAGCGTTCGATCCTTCGGGAAAGCCGATGCACGGGGCGCTCCGCCACGTAGTAGAACCCGATCGCAACGCCGACAGATGCGACGATCGCGAGGATCGCGGGCATCGGTCCGATCCCGGCGAGGAAGGCGACCATGATCATGATGGGTCGGTGGACGAGATAGAGACTGAAGGAGATCGTGCCGAGGAACACGAGACCGCGCGTCGACAGCAGTCTGCTGAGAGGCGGCCAGTTCACCGAGACGATGATGAGGAGCATGATCGCTGCCATCACAAGTGGGAGAGTGACCACTCGCGCGGGTGCGCCTACCGAACCGAGCCATCTGCCCAGGAGGAAGTACGAGGTGAGGCCGCAGGCGGCGAGAGCGACCAGGACGGCTCCCCACGCATGTGATGACAGCCGCCCGTTGCGCAGGAACGAGAATGCCCGGCAGACCCGCTCCCAATACTGCGCGAGGAGCGCGCCGAAGAAGAACATCGGCATGAACGAAAGCACCTGATCTGCGTTCGCCCACCCGACGAGACACGAGACGACCGCTACGGCCGTCGCGCTCTTGGGGTACTTCCGGACCAGCAGGAGATACACCGGCAGCGCCAGAGAGAAGAGCACCTCCCACTGCAGCGACCAGAGCACCCCGATCGAGGTGCTCGTCCCTCCGAGGAGCGTCGCATCGCGCAGTATGTCCCCCAGCGGGTAGCCGGCGGGCAGTCCCGCTATCGCCGGTGGGTCGCCAGGCTCCACAACGTGGGGCACGAGCGTATAGGTCAGCCACGCCAGGACGATGGCGAGAAGCACCGGTCCGTACAGCCGAACCAGCCGACTCGGATAGTAGGACGGAAGGTAGAAGTCCGGGCGGGCGGCCGCCTTCGTGAGTACGAAGCCCGAGAGCACGAAGAAGAACCACACGGCTTCAGCACCGAGCCATACGATGTGTGCCGGCGAGAAGATCAGCACGTTCGCCCAGACGTTCGCAGCCGGCTCCAGGTAGACGCCGTTCTGCAGCGAGGCCCAGTTGAGAGCGAGGACGTGGTACAGCAGCACCGACAATGCTGCAAACCCACGGAGGGCGTCGAGTTCGCGATTCCGGATGTGCGGACCTCTCTCGGGCGAAAAGTGCCACGGCGCTGACACCGAGGACTATGATATCGGGCTCCCGCTCCTCACCCGTAACGCGGGGGATGGCCGCGTGGCGCCTATATCGCCGACCTCCGAGGTAACGCATAGGCTGGCCCGAACCCGAGCAATGGAGCACGATTCATGGAGCTGTCCGTCGAACCCGAAAGCGTGCATCGGATGGATGCCGACGCTCCGTTCTGGCTGAGCGCTCCGGCCTACTGGCTGCCGGCGCACTACCCCACCTCGGCCTGGCTGACTCACGCGGCGTTCGCCGCATGGATCGTCGACGCGCTCCGTCCGCAGGCGATCGTGGAGCTGGGGACGCACTACGGATTCTCGTGCTTCGCGTTCGCGGAGGCGTCGAAGCGCCTCGGGATCTCGACCCGCATCAGCGCGCTCGACACCTGGGAAGGCGACGACCACGCAGGGTTCTACGACGATGACGTGTTCGCCTACGTCCAGGAGGTGGCGCGGACCGACTATCCCGACTCGGTGAGGCTCGTCCGCGGACGGTTCGACGAATCCCGGTCACGATTCGACGACTCCTCGGTGGACCTTCTCCACATCGACGGCCGCCACGGATACGAAGACGTCCTCGCCGACTACTCGGACTGGCGCGGCACCGTCCGAGACGGAGGCGTCATCCTCTTCCACGACATCGCCGAGCGCTCGCGAGGGTTCGGGGTGTGGCGGCTGTGGGAGGAGCTCGCCGTCCCTGGAAGATCGTTCGCGTTCGAGCACGGCCACGGACTCGGCGTCCTGAGCGTAGGTGAGCCCGTTACGCCCGCGCTGCGATGCCTGTTCGAGGCGGATGCCGCCACCGCCGCCCTGATCCGCTCCGACTTCGAACATCTCGGCGAGTCGGCGGCGCGGCAGGCCTGGCTGCTGACGCTTCCGCGTGAACTCGAGCAGGTCCGTGCCGAGGTGCACGACCGCGCGGCGCACGAAGAGGTGCAGGCAGGCGAGATCGAAGCCCAGCGCACGCACATCGATGCGCTCACGCGCAGCACGAGTTGGCGTCTCACCGCACCGCTGCGGGCGCTCGGCGCCCGACTGCCACGGCGTAAGTGAGGAGACGTTTGGCTGACCACGGCGTGCGGGTGATGGAGAGGTAAGCCGCCTAAGATCATCTCCGTGACCACAGCCGCCGTCGGCGCCCCTGGATCGCCCCGGCGCTACCTCCACTCGCTGTGGTTGCTGTCGGCGCGCGACCTTCGCGTCCGCTACGCCACGAGTGCGCTCGGCTATCTGTGGTCGGTCCTCGACCCGCTCGTCATGAGCGGCATCTATTGGTTCGTCTTCACGCAGATCTTCCAGCGCACCGTCGGCCACGAGCCGTACATCGTGTTCCTCATCTCGGCGCTCCTTCCCTGGGTGTGGTTCAACTCGGCCGTGTCGGACTTCACGAAGGCCTTCAGCAAAGACGCCCGGCTGGTCCGCTCGACCGCGATCCCGCGGACGATCTGGATCAACCGCATCGTCCTCAGCAAGGGCATCGAGTTCCTCTGCTCCCTCCCCGTGCTCGCGTTCTTCGCCATCGCGACGGGCGCACACGTCGGGTGGGGCATCCTCTGGTTCCCCCCTCGCCGTCCTGCTCCAGACCGTCCTGCTCGTGGGACTGGGCCTCCTCGTCGCCCCCCTCTGCGTGCTCTACACCGACCTGGAGCGAACGACTCGCCTCATCCTCCGGGCGCTCTTCTACGCGTCGCCGGTCATCTACGGCGTCTCCGACCTGCCGGGCGCCTTCGAGCAGCTCGCTGCACTCAATCCGCTGTCGGGGATCTTCACGCTCTACCGGGTGGCGTTCTTCCCGGAGACGTGGGACACCCTCGCCGTCGTCTCGGCCGTCATCCTCAGCTTCCTCTTCCTCGCCCTCGGCATCTGGGTGTTCCGCAGCCTCGAGCGACCCGTCCTCAAGGAGCTCTGATGGCAGAGGCATCCACCGCTTCCACGACTGCCCGCGCGTCCGAGCACGCGATCGAGGTGACGAACCTCGGTGTCCGCTTCCGCCGGAATCGGCGCGGCCGCAGGAACTTCAAGGACCTGTTCGCCGGCGCCGAGCGGCGCGCGCGCCCGGGCGAGTTCTGGGCGCTCCGCGACGTCTCGTTCACGGTAGCCCCCGGCGAGTCGATCGGGGTCGTCGGGCGCAACGGGCAGGGCAAGTCGACGCTGCTCAAGCTCGTCGCCGGAGTGCTGCTCTCCGACGAGGGCACGGTCCGGGTCAACGGGGGAGTGGCGCCGCTCATCGAGATCACCGGCGGGTTCGTCGGCGACCTCACGGTTCGCGAGAACGTCCGGCTGACGGCTGGGCTGCACGGGATGTCGCGGGCCGAGGTCAACCGCCGGTTCGACGGGATCATCGACTTCGCCGAGATCGCCGACTTCGTCGACACGCCCTATAAGCACCTCTCGAACGGCATGAAGGTCCGCCTGGCGTTCTCGGTCGTGTCCCAGCTCGACGAGCCGGTGCTGCTCGTCGACGAGGTTCTCGCGGTCGGCGACAAGGCCTTCCGCGAGAAGTGCTACGCGCGCATCGACGAGCTGCTCGCCGACGGCCGCACGCTGTTCTTCGTCAGCCACAACGAGCGCGACCTGCGCCGCTTCTGCACGCGCGGCCTCTACCTCGACAAGGGGCGTCTTGCTCTGGATGCCTCGCTCGGCGAGGTGCTGGACCGCTACAACGCCGACTATCCCGTCGGCTGATCGGCCGTTCCCGCGACGAGGGGCGGCATGGGCCGCCACGACCGGTCGCGCGAGATCTTGCCGCCGTCGCGAAGACCGCGGAAGAGATTGCTCGTGCCGCGGAGCTTGCGCTCGACGAAGACGAGGCGGATGAGCTCCTTGGCGAACGTGAGCGCCGTGCCGAGAGCGAAAGGCACGCGCCGGTAGACGCCCAGCGAGCGGTAGTAGTGCTTGATGATCGCGCGGTTGCGCATGATGTAGTACCGGTACGCGTCGCTCGAGGCGTTCATGTGGCGGATGCCCATGTCCCACTGCTTGATCTCGCGCGTGCGGCGGAGCACGAACTCATCCACGATGACCGAGGTGGTCTTGCGCGAGGCGAGCCAGCCGTAGAGCTGGTCGTCCCAGTAGATGAAGAAGCGCGGGTCGGGCAGGCCGATCTGGGTCACGATGTCGCGGTGGATGAACATGCCCTCGAAGCATCCCGAGTTCATCTCCTTGAACCCCGACTCGTCGAAGCCGGAGGGAGCGAACGGGATCGGGATGCCGAGAGGCTCGGCCACGCGGTACTGCCAGTAGAACTCGCTGCCGTCGTAGTCGTACCGGCGGCCCTGGATGCTCTTGAAGCGCGGCGCCCACTTGCCCATCTTGGCCAGCCCGTCGGGGATGACCTCGACGTCGTCGTCCATGAGCCAGATCCACGTCGAGCCCAGCTCGTACGCGGTACGCATGCCCTCGCTGAAGCCCCCGGACCCGCCCGTGTTGGTCTCGAGGCGGCGGTAGACGAGCTCGCTGGGGGCGAGGCGCTCACGGAAGGACTCGACCACCTCCGTGGTGCCGTCGGTCGACGCGTTGTCGATGATGACGATGTGACCGGGCTTCGGGTCCATCCGGATGATCGACTCGAGCAGGCGGGTGAGGAGCCCCGAACGGTTGTACGTCACGATCGCGATCGTCGCTGTGGTGGGGTCGAACGGAGTCGTCGTCATGGAGGCTGCGGGGGTGTCAGAGGCAAGAGGCATGGCGCGCAAAGCCTACCGTGCACGGCTCCGAGAAGCCTGCGCCCTCACCGGTGCGAGGTGCCATCCACGTGCGGAAGCTCCGGCTCGCCGTCCTCGACGCCGTCGAATCGATCCCGCCACGACCGGGACTGACCGGCCCGGACGGCGCAGAGGACGAGCAGCAGCCAGCCGAACCCCGACAGCGTGAAGCTCTCGAACATCGAGTCGACGAGCAGAGCGACGAGGATCAGAGGGGTCCACGCGTAGATGATCGAACGGCGCTCGCTCGCCACGAGCCAGGCGCGGATGAACGCGAACCCGCCGAACACGAGGAAGAGCACGAGGCCGACCCAGCCCAGTTGCAGGAGCACGTCGAAGTAGGCGTTGAGGGCAGAGGCGTGCGTCTGGCCCGCCGAGAAGTTGACCGCCCAGAACGGCAGCTCGCCCTCGGCCCAGGGGCCGAACCACCCCCAGCCCTGCACGGGCTTCATGCGCTGGTAGACCAGGATGCTCGCCCAGAGGTTCGCGCGGGTCGAGAAGTCGCTGCCCGCGCCGATCCACGCGATGATCGGATGCCTCGCGATGTACGCCGCGACGAGACCGACCGCGAGGATGCTGCCGAAGATCCACTGCAGGGTCGTGCGGTTCTGAGGCGTCGCATGGCGCACGATCGCGAGCGCCCCCGCCGCGACGCCGACGGAGGCCGCCAGGACGACGACGGTGGGGGAGTCCGACAGCACGGCGACGACGCCGCCGAGCACGACGGAGAAGAGCGAGACGCCGGGCCGCACGG